>JAEWCE010000250.1 GCA_023390785.1 Pseudomonadota bacterium | reverse complement strand
TCTTGACCGCAGCCTGCACCTTCTCGAAGGCGCGGACCTCGATCTGACGCACGCGCTCGCGCGAGACGCCGAACTCCGCGGCAAGATCCTCGAGCGTCATCGGCTCATCGGCGAGGCGGCGCGCCTCGAAGATGCGGCGTTCGCGCGGGTTGAGCACGCCCATGGCGCCGTTCAGCGCGTCACGGCGGTGATCATACTCCTCGTGCTCGGCCATCATGGCTTCCTGATTGGGGGTGTTGTCCACCAGCCAGTCCTGCCATTCGCCGGCCTCGCCGTCGTCGCGGATCGGCGCATTGAGCGAGGCATCGCCGCCGAGACGGCGGTTCATGTCGATCACGTCCTGATTGGTGACGCCGAGGCGCTTGGCAATGAGCTGCACCTGGTCGGGGCGGAGATCGCCTTCGTCCAGTGCGTTGATCTTGCTCTTCGCCTTGCGCAGGTTGAAGAACAGCTTCTTCTGGTTCGCGGTGGTGCCCATCTTCACGAGAGACCAGGAACGCAGGATGTACTCTTGAATCGACGCCTTGATCCACCACATGGCGTAGGTGGCGAGACGGAATCCCTTCTCGGGTTCGAAACGCTTCACCGCCTGCATCAGGCCGACATTGCCTTCCGAGACGACCTCGGAGATCGGCAAGCCGTAGCCGCGATAGCCCATGGCGATCTTGGCGACGAGCCGCAGATGGCTGGTGACGAGTTGGTGCGCCGCGTCGCGATCGTCATGCTCGCGCCAACGCTTGGCGAGCATGTATTCCTGCTGGGGTTCCAGCATCGGAAACTTGCGGATCTCGGCGAGGTAGCGAGAAAGGCCGGATTCTCCATTGAGGACCGGCAAAGCAGCGGTACGGGCCATAGTGCGCCCTCCAAAGGTTCAGGCCCCCGATAGCGGCGGGCCAGGCAGACGACCGCTGTGTCAAAGCCGGTCGGGCTGCGATGTTCCGCGTCGGTCATTCCAACGCAGGCGCAATATACTCCATAGGGGGGCAAAAAGGGAAGGATTGCTGACGTCACGTCCCCGTGTGGCCGCTATAACTTTTTGTAATGTAACGCCTTTCCTAAAAGGGCTGCGTCATAGCGCCGCTTTCAGGGTGCTTTGCAGGAGAAGCAAATCCTCTGGTAGAGCCGCCTCCCAGTGCAGTAATTCTCCGCTCCTTGGGTGCTCCAATACCAGAAGGTAAGCATGTAGGGCCTGCCGTCCGAGCGAGGCCAGGGCGGCCTGCGACTCGGGGCCGAGCTGGTTCGCCTTGGTCTTGAAATGCGGGCCATAGACCGCGTCCCCCAGCAGGGGATGGCCGATATGGGCGAGGTGGACGCGGATCTGGTGGGTGCGCCCGGTCTCGAGCTCGCAGGCGAGCAGCGAGGCCACGGGCTTGCCGTCGCGCCCGGCAAAGCTCTCCAGGATCTCCCAATGCGTCACCGCCTCGCGGCCGCCCTGGCGCACCGCCATCTTCTCGCGCGCATGCGGATGGCGGTCGATCGGCGCATCCACGGTGCCGCGGTGCCGGCCGGGAGCGCCCCAGGCAAAGGCCATGTAGCCGCGCCGCATCTCGCCGGTGCGGCCGTGATCGGCGAACTGGGCCGACAGCGAGGCGTGGGCCATGTCGTTCTTGGCGACCACCATCAGCCCGGTGGTGTCCTTGTCGAGCCGGTGCACGATGCCGGGCCGGCGCACCCCGCCGATGCCCGACAGCGAGGCGCCGCAATGGGCGATCAGGGCGTTGACCAGCGTGCCGGTCTCGTGGCCGGCGGCAGGATGCACCACCAGTCCCTTCGGCTTGTTGATCACGATGATGTCGTCGTCCTCGAACACGATGTCGAGGGCGATCTGCTCGCCCTTGGGCTCGGCGGGCGCCGCCTCCGGCACGTCGATTGTGATCGTATCGCCGGATGCGACGTGATAAGCGGGGTCGCGGACCGGGGCCGCCTTCAGGCTCACTGCGCCCGCCAGGATCAGGGTCTTGAGCCTTGATCGCGACAGCTCCGGCAGGCGCGCCGCCAGCACGCGGTCGAGCCGGGCCGAACCTTCGTCGCCGGCGACCACGACCTCTAACCTCTGCGCTGAACCAAGACCCTTGGGGCCAAGACTTTCCATGACGACGTCTGACACTGCTGTTCCCGAACCGACCCCCGAGCAGGCCGCGCTGTTCGCGCGGGTGCGGCGGATGATGCTGATCGCGGGGTTGACCACGGCGCTGGCGATCTGCGCCGTGCTGATCGCGGTGGGCTACCGCCTTTTCAAGTCGGAGGGAAGGGCGCCCGAGGCGGCCGGCGACGTCACCGCCACCCTGCCCAAGGGCGCCAGGATCGTCTCGACCGGGGTTGCCGGCGACCGCCTCGTGGTCACGCTGGATCTCGGCGGGGTGATCGAGATCCGGACCTTCGACGCCCATACCCTGAAGCCCGCCGGACGGCTGAAATTCGCCAATGAGCCGTAAAAGGCCCGCCGGGGTCCTTGCGGCGGACAAATTTCGAGGCTATTGGCTAGCCCTCACGCTCCCTTCGTCTAGCGGTTAGGACGCGGCCCTCTCAAGGCTGAAACAGGGGTTCGATTCCCCTAGGGAGCGCCAGTCAAATCCTAAGCCATTGAAAACCTGCACACTCTGGGCAACCATGTCAGCCTGGAAAACCGCCTGCTACTTGCGTAGCCAATGAGGCGGTCCGCATTGGTCGTGCAATGGCAATCCTGATTCCGAGCCTTGGCTTCGCGCGCTTCGACAGTCGCGGGGAGCTTCGACTCGCGGAACGGCTCAAGGATTTTCTCGAAGAGAACGCCGTCGTCTGGCACAACCTCCCCGTCGGCCCTCTCAACCGGCATCCGGATTTCATCATCGTCCATCCCGCGAACGGCCTGCTCGTGCTCGAGGTGAAGGACTGGCGTCTGGAGACGATCGTCTCGGCGGACAAGACGCAGGTCGAGCTGCTGACGACTCGCGGCAACGTGCGGGAGAGCAATCCGCTCGAGCAGGCGCGCAAATACACATTCGAGGTTCTGCGCACGCTCGAGCGGGACGGGCAGCTGCTGTTTCCGCCCGGTCATCGCCTCGCGGGCCGCACGCTTGTGCCGTTCGGCTATGGCGCCGTGTTCACGAACATCACGCGCAAGCAGTTCGATCAGACCGACCTCAAGGAAGTGCTCCCCGAGCAGCTGTGTGTGTTCAAGGATGAAATGACGGAGGGCGTCGATCCCGAGGAATTCCGGTCCAGGTTATGGCGCATGGTCTATCCGCGTCTCGGAGAGCCGCTGTCCATGCCGCAATTCGACCGGCTGCGTGCGCTGCTGTTTCCCGAGATCCGCATCCGGCAGATCGCGCTGCCTCTGGACGATGCGCCCAAGGCCGATCCTTCGGACCGGACGCTTGCGGTCATGGACCTGCATCAAGAGCAATTCGCGCGCAGTCTCGGGGAGGGACATCGCATCATTCGCGGCGTCGCCGGATCGGGCAAGACCCTGATCCTGGCGTTTCGAGCCGAGTATCTGGCGCGCGCGGCGGCCAAGCCGGTGCTGATCCTGTGCTACGCCAATGGCATCGCGGGGCGGCTCGAAGATGCCATGCAGAGCAGGGGCGTGGAGGACCGCGTTCAGGTTCTCACCTTTCACTCCTGGTGTTACCGGATGCTGCGGACCTACGGAATCCCCGCGCCCTCCGAGCGGGACTATCCGGATTACGCCGAGCGGCTGGCCGCCAGCGTTGCCGCGGTCGTGAACGCGGTCGATCAGGGCCACATCCCGCCGGAGCAATATGACGCCGTCCTCATCGACGAGGCACACGATTTCGAGCCGCGTTGGCTCGCGCTGGCGGCCAAGATGGTGAACCCACGCACCAGGGCGCTGATGGTCGTCTACGACGACATCCAGGCGATCTACAAAGGGCGCGAACGCCCGGTGTGGAGCCAGCTTGGAATCGAGGCCAAGGGCAGAACCACCGTGCTGAAGGTCAACTACCGCAACACTGCGCAAATCGTCGCCTTCGCGAGACGCTTCGCTGCGGACGTCATTGGCGCTCCCGGCACGACAGCCGATGACGAGCACGCCATCCTGCTGCCCGAAGATGCCGGCCGGCAGGGGCTGGAGCCGGACGTGCGGCGATGCGTGAGCATCGATGCGGAAGCGCACTGCGTCGCCGAGTGGTTTCTGGACCGGAAAAAGGCCGGCTACGAGTGGTCGCAGATGGCGTGCCTCTACCCGGAGCACTGGATCGGTGGGCGGGTCGCACAGATCCTGGCCAAGCATGGCGCGCCGATCGACATGGCCAAGGACAATCGCAACCGGGTCTCGGTCAGGCGCGTGGCAGTGCGATTCCTGAGCATGCATTCCGCCAAGGGTCTCGAGTTTCCCTGCGTCGCCATTGCTGGCCTCGGCCTGCTCGGCCGCCACGGCGAGACCATTGAGGAGTGCGTGCGACTGACCTATGTCGGTGTGACCCGCGCGACGCACGAGGCGCTGCTGACGTACTCGAGTGAAACGGCGTTGGTGCAGCGTTTGATCGCTTAGACTGACGCCTTCAGCCTCTCTGTTACGCCGTCGTCCCGTCGATCGAGCGCCGGATCACCTGCTGCACTTGCCCGTTCGACAGGAACAGGTCGTGGTTGACGATGCCCCAGCCTTCCGCCGAGGCGTCGACCACGCGGACGCCGAGGCGGGCGATGGCGGCCTTCTCGGCGGCGCCGACGCGGGTCATGCCGCCGGCGAGCTGGCCTGACAGCGCCAAAGCGCGATCGTTGGTCGCGGCGATCACGGTGATCTTGCCCGCCAGCGGGCCGATGCGCTGGACCGCCGACGAGAACACGTCCATGTCGATATCGGGGGCGGCAAACACCACCGCGCCGATCTTGCCCGTCACCGTCTCGCCGTATCGCGCATGGAGCTGGCGCAGGCTCTCTAACGTCAGCATGGTTCCCATGCTGTGCGCAACGATGTGCACGCGGCCCGTCCCCGGCGCCGACACCAGCGCAGAGAGCACCCGCTCGAAATCGTCGCGCGACCACATCGCGCTGTCGCGGTCATAGGCGTAGTCGAATAGCCCGGCCTTGGACGGCCAGGCGAACACCATGGTGCGGCCGCGGAACCTGATGGCATCGGAGAGATAGGCGCCGTCCAGCACCGCCGTCTCGAACGTCTGCTTGAAGCCGTGCACATAGATCAGCACGTCGCCTCCGCCGGCCTGCGCGGCGAGGTCGCCGGCGTCGGCCGGCACCGGTTCGATCCGATCGAGACGCCAACCGCCAAGTCCGATCGAGGCAAGCGACAGGCGGCTCTCGTCGGGCGCCACCAGCTTGGCCCGCGCCACCGTCATGCTGGTCGCGCGCTCCGGCCCGAACCAGGGTTTCGTACGACCGCCGTTCGCGGACTTGCGCGTGGTGGCGACAAGCAAGATGGGATCGGCGGAGAGGGACGATGCGTCAAAGCGCGCACCGGTCGCGCCCAGGCCGGCGCATCCACCGAGCGCAAGGGCACTCCCGGCCGACACCAGTCCGCCGAGGAGGGCGCGGCGCGAAACGGCATGACGGGAATCGCGTTGCAGAAGATATCGGACGATCACACGGAACCTTCGGGAACTTTGCCCACCGTAAGCCGCCCCGTCCAATTCCCTGAATGACAATGCGGGCGAGAAGACGGCGGAGCCGCTTTGCGGTCTGTCGCATAATCACGGCGCCAGCGTTCGCCGTCCGGAACTTGCGGCGACCGGTCAATCTGACCGCGTCGCTGTCATACTCATTCGAAGTGGGGTTGCTTCAACGGCGCAGATAACGCCAGCCGACGACGACGCCGCTCACCGAGACGATGGTGCCAAGGATCGACAACAGCCAGACCACGATGTCCCAAGCCGGGCGATGCATCAGCAGCAAGCGGAAATCGAAACTGTGCAGCGCGTTGAACAGCCAGCGATAGGTGCGACGGCTGCCGTCCACGCGGCCAACGATGTCGCCGGTGACGGGGCTGATGTGAAACCATGTTTTCGCGTCGTCATCGAACACTGCGCGCAGCACCGGCAACTCGCGGTCGTGATGATGCGCATACCAATAGGAATCGTAGTCGTCGAGGACGAGCCGTTCCGCGAGGCGCGCTTGCGGCAGCAATTTCGCTGCGGCCGTCCAAAGCCGATCCTGCGGGAGTGTCGCGATTCGACCCGACGTCACATCCAGCGGCCTCTGCGTGCCGTCACGCGATGCGGCGACCATCATCGGGCCGCCATCGAGCCAGACGAAGCGCGCTTCGACCGCGGCGGATTGCGGCGTCGGCAGCCTGGTCGCAATGGTCGGCGCATCATGGCCCGCGTAGCGTTGCAGCGTCTCCCGCGTGGTGTTGCGGCCTGCAAAAAAATCGCCGGGATTGAGTGAAAGCCAACCGGAGAACATCCAGGTCAGCACGAAGACGCCCGCGATCAGGCCGGTGACGTGGTGCCAAGCCATCCAGCCGCGATAGGGCGTGATCCTGCCGCTCGCATAGCGCCGCTTCAGCCGTACGCGCAGGATGCCGATCCAGACGCCGGTGACGCCAACGATGAGGCAGATGCCGGAGATCCAAAGCACCACCAGCCGCCACAACGGCCCGTCCTTGCGCAATAGGGTCGGATAGATCCAATGCGGGATCGAGCCGAGCCAGTTCCAGACGCGCTCGGTGTGGCTGGTGTCGAGCACGATCTCGCCGGAGCGCGAGGAGACATAGAGCTTGGTGCCGGCGTCATCGCCGAGCCCGATGAGGTAGAGCGGTCGCAGCGGATCGTAACGGGCGGTGACGCTCCATTGGTCGCGATCGACGATGTCTTCCAACTGCGGTGATCTGCTCGCGGGATGATGTTGCGCGACCGCGAGGGCCTGCCGTTCGGAAACGTCCGTGATGAGGCGCCCATTGGCTGCGGAGACCGTCTGCCGTTTTCCGTCCCAGCCGGTGATCCGATACACCGGCTCGTCGGCCAGCATGGAAAGCCGGAGATCGCGCGGATAACGGGTGGCGCCCGCCGCCTTCATCGCCTCGTCGGGCGACAGCACCACGTTCTCCCATTGAATGTCGGGAAGCGCTGCCAGCCTTTCCTTGTCGGCAAGACCGGGAAACGCGACATACATCATCACCACGCCTGATATGAACCACATGGCGAAGAACAGGCAGGTGACGATGCCGACCCAACGGTGGCCGATATACAGCCACCGCCGGAGTGTGCGTTTCAGGGCGCGCGACACGGTCAGAACTTCACGTTGACTGCGACTTGCGCCGTGCGCGGCATGCCGAGCAGCCACTGGGTGGTACCGCCCGACGTGGTGTAGACCTCATCGAACAGATTGTAGACGCGGAACGACACGGTGGTGTTGAGATCGGGTTTCCACTGCACACCGGCATTGACGATGTTGTAGGCTGGGCGCGTCATCGTGTTGGCATTGTCCGCGTAGGTCTTGCCGACGATCTGCACGCCGGCATTGGCCGACCAGTTCGGCGCAAAAGCCCAGGTCGCCCAGATGTTGGAGACGGTCTGCGGTACGTTGACCGGTACGTTGCCGGCATAGTTTACGGCTACGCCGCCAACCGATTGCACGAAGTCGTCATACTTCGCGCGCAGGAACGCGGTGTTGGCATCGATTCGCCAGCCATAGTCGAGCAGGAAACCGACCGATGCTTCGACGCCGCGCGATGATTGCTGGCCGACCTGGACGGTCAGCGAAGGAATGTTGGGATCGCGCGCCAGCAGATTATTCTTCACGATCTCGTAGCCGGCCAGAGTCCATTCACCGCGGCCGCCCCAGAACGATTGCTTGACGCCAATCTCGATCTGTCGGCCGGTGGCCAGATCGAAATTCTTGTTGGCGGAGGACAGCGAGATGAGGCCCCCGACCGGATCGACTGCCGTGGCATACTGGCCATAGAATGCCAGGTCCTTGATGGGTGTATAGACCGCGCCGGCGCGCCAGGTCGTCGAGGAGAACGACTTTTCAAAGCTGTTGGCGGGCGTGACATAGTCGGTGCGCGTGATCGTCGGTTCATCCTGGCGGATACCGGCCATCAGGGACAGTTGCTCGGTGACCGACAGCCGGTTCTCGGCGAACAGCGCGTATTGGTTGGTCACGCTGCCGAAACCGGGAACTGTCGGGTTCGGGCTGCTAAATACGCCTGGGACGAAGCTGTAAGGGTTGACGGATGACGAGCCGCCATAGGGCGAGTTGTTGGTATGGGTAAAATTGATGCTGTTGACGTCAAAGCCCGCCAGGAACTCGTTGGCCATGCCGAAGACATGTCCACGAAATTTCGCATCCATGCGATTACCGACCTGCTGCTGGTCGTGAAAAATCTCGATGTAGCTGCTTCGGTTGATCAGGCCGGTGGCGGGGTTGTAGGCGTAGCTTTCGACGTCCTTCCAGTGCCGCTTGGAGTTCAAGTAGTAGAGCGTGTTGTGGATCGAAATTCCATCGGCGACCTGCCAGTCGGTCTTCACTTGATTCCAGCTGTCCTGGTAGCGGATGTGGCTGTCGCTGACATTGTAGTTCTTGAAGCGTAGCGACTCTTCGAACCTGCCGTTGATCAGCGGCGTGCCGAAGTAGCGCGACGGGTTGCGGTCGCCGTAATCCGTGGACAGTGTCCAGGTGACGTCTTCGTTCTGTTTGATCTGGACCACGGCATGAAGCGCGACGTTCGAGGTGTTGTCACGATCGACCCATCCATCCGACATGTTGCCGGTGGCGGTGATCCGATAGGCGACGTCCTTGCTGATCGGACCGCCGCTATCCACGGCGATTCGCCGCGTCATGTTGCTGTCCAGCGAGACCTCCGCCTGGTTGCGAGGGACCCACGACGGCAGTTTCGAAACGATGTTGATGGCACCGCCGACCGCGCCCGCGCCATACATCACCGACGCAGGGCCGCGCAGCACCTCGATGCGCTCGGTCGACCACGTGTCGAACGGAAAGGTCACCGTCCCGGCACCGATATAGAGCTGCGTGCCGTCGTATAGCGTCATGACGGAACTAAGGCCCGTAAAGCCGCGGGTGTTGAACGAGACCCCGCCATTGCCAGGTGCCGGGCTCGCCGTGAAGCCGGTCGCATTTTGCGTCACAGCGTCCAGGATGTTCTGCTGGCCGCGTTCGGCGATGGTCTCGGCTGAAATCACCTCCACACTGGCCGGCGTCTGCAGCCGCGTCAGGCCGAGGCGGCTGCCGGCCGTGCTTGCACCGGTCAGGTTGAGTGTCGGTGCGGCGAACGCGGGACCTGCCGGGTTAACCGCCGGAGCGCGCGCGTCGGCCGATATGGTTGGTTGCTGGCGTGAGCGCGCGGCGCGTGTTGCATCGCTGCTGCGGCGGGTGCTGCGAGCGTTCGGCGGCGTTGCCGGCGATTGCACCACCACAGGGTCGAGAGCTTGGCCCAGCCTTTCGGACTGTGCCCAGCCATCGGTCGACAACACCAGGCAGGAGAATGCAACTGAAAGGAACAACACACGGCGATGCCGTGGCGCGAAAATCGTTTGGGAGGTCATCAACAGGACTCGCGATAACGTGGCACGTCACCGCGAACGCAGCTTGTCGCTGCCTCAAGAGGAAGGCAGCTCCACACTCACCAGGACACCCCGCCCAATGTGCTCGCGTGTGACCACGACTGACGGCAGGTCTCCTGGCTCGCGGGTCGTTACCTGTCGCCGCCTTCCCAAGCCGGAGGGCTCAGTGGCGTTTGGCGAAGGCTCACCGCTTACAGTTGCGGGGGCAGCCACGGCATTGGGGGATCCCCGCACCGCATTCCCTATTGATCTCCCGAAGGAGAACCGTCGCAGTCACCCTAGTTTTATTTGCAAAGCGCTGTCAACTGGCTGTCTCGCGATGCAGGTCAGCGCGTTGCACCGTGACCGGCCGACGCGCGCATCGCTCGATGGTCGTCGGGCAAAACAGCCCGGGTCTCTGTCAATCCCTCCCCACGAAAATATTCCACTTTACCGAAATTCGGATTTGTCGTATGTCTCGCCCATCCCAGCCCACCTAAGGGGCGGTCGTACGTCGTTTCGAGCGCGGGCTGGGAGTTGCGGTGGACGCGGGCGGCGTTAATGGCGGAGCTTGCGCGTGCAGGGCGAGATGAACCTCGTGAGCATGTCGCTTCCTGCGAAGACGAACGGCGCTCAATGTCTTGCGAAGCCTCTTGGCGACGCTGGATCGCCTGCGTACGGCGAAACCGTGTGGTCCTGGCCGTCGTTGCTACGGTCAAGCCTCGGCGAAGGCGTCACTCGCGTCAACCGGCGCGGGCAGCGTGAATTTCGCGGAGGTGACGGAGGCCAGAAGGAATTCGGCTCCGGGGAGAGCGCGGCATAGGCCGTCAGACCATCGCGCAGGGAAGGCCTGGTTTCGGCTGCCCTGTTTCTCCCCTGTGCACAGCGTGTGCATCTGTTCAGCACGGGGGTCTTTACGGGTGCCGGCCGGCGCCCGGCCTTCCCTGCGCCCTTTCCTTCGAGAGGGTGTGAAGAGGAGCACAGCTCGGGCAAATCATGCTGCGAGGATGCAAGCGCATGTCTGCGGTTGGCCCGTCAGGTGCTCTCCCTCGAGCGATCTCAGCCAAACAATCTCCCTCAAGTGATCTTCCCTATCAGCATGCTGCGTCGGCTCCAGTGGAGGTGGTCGACGCTTAGGGAATCTGCCTTGATGCGATCTCGAGGTGGAGGAGTGACGATATGAGCGGCTTAGTGATCTCTGGCGGCCGGGTGGTGGATCCCGCAAGCGGCCTGGATGCAGTCGGAGATGTGGCGGTGGTGGACGGCAAGATCGCCGCGGTCGGCGCATCGCTCGGCGGCGCCGAGCGGGTGATCGACGCCACCGGGCTCGTGGTCGCGCCCGGCTTCATCGATCTGCACGCGCACGGCCAGTCGATCCCGGCCGACCGCATGCAGGCGTTCGACGGCGTCACGACCACGCTCGATCTCGAGGCCGGCGTGCTGCCGGTCGGGTCCTGGTATGAGCGGCAAGCGAGGAAAGGCCGCGTGCTGAACTACGGCGCCGCCACCAACTGGGCCTTCGCCCGGATCGGCGCGATGACCGGCTCCAATGCCGCGAGCTCGCTGGAGGCGTTCGGCAATGCCATGCGCGACCGCCGCTGGATGGACAATGTCGCGACCGACGCCGAGGTCTCGGGCATTCTCGAGCGACTCGGGCGAGGGCTCAACGAAGGCGGCATCGGTATCGGCATCCTCAATGCTTACGCGCCGGGCGCCGGCGTTCAGGAGCTGACCGCGGTCTGCCAGCTGGCCGCGGCCAGGAACGTGCCGACCTTCACCCATGTCGCCTTCATGTCGCGGATCGATCCCGAGAGCGCGGTGGAAGCCTATATCCGCCTGATCGGCTATGCCGGCGCCACCGGCGCGCACATGCACATCTGCCATTTCAACTCGTCGAGCAAGACCGACGTGGAGCGCTGCCGCGCGCTGATCGAAAAGGCGCAGGGACAGGGCCTGCCGATCACGGTCGAGGCCTATCCATACGGCACCGGATCGACCGTGCTGGCCGCCGCCTTCTTCAGCGACCCCGAATTCGTCGAGCGCAACGGCACCGGCTACGATTCCGTGCAGCGCGTGACCGACGGCTATCGCTTCCATGACCGCGAGGAGCTGCTGAAGGCGCAGGCCGAGGAGCCGTCCGCGCTGGTGCTCTGGCATATCCTCGACACCGAGCACAATGCGCATCACCGCGACCTGCTCGACATGTCGGTGCTCTATCCCGGCGGCGCCATCGCCTCCGACGCGATGCCGTGGACGACCTCTGACGGCAAGACCTACACCGGCGATGCCTGGCCGCTGCCTGACGATGCGACCTCGCATCCGCGCTCGGCCGGCTGCTTCACGAAATTCATCCGCGAATGGGTGCGCGAGCGCAAGACGGTGTCGCTGCTGGAGGGCGTGCGCAAATGCGCGCTGATCCCGGCCGAGATCTTGTCCCAGAGCACGCCGGCGATGCGCAGCAAGGGCCGGCTTGCTAGAGATGCCGATGCCGACATCGTCGTGTTCGA
>JAEWCE010000186.1 GCA_023390785.1 Pseudomonadota bacterium | reverse complement strand
CCGTGCAGAAGCCGCCGATCTGGAACAGCTCAATCTGCTGCGGTAGCGCCGCGATCAGCCCGTCGCGGGTGAAGGCGCGGTCGGCCTCGCGGTAGAACGCATAGCGCGGGTTGCCGCGGCCGTCGTCGGTCACCACCGCCAGCGTCGAGGGCTCGCGCACCCGCTCCTTGAGCAGTACGTTGACGCCCGCCGCCTCGAGCGGTTCCAGGATGAAATCGCCGAAACTGTCGCGACTGATCGGACACAGGAACCCGGCTGCATTGCCCAGTTTCGACAGCGCGATGGCGCAGTTCATCGGCGAGCCGCCCGCCTTGGCCACCAGTTCGCGCGTGCCGTCCGGCCCGATCGGCTTGCTGATGAGATCGATCAGGCTCTCGCCGCCGACAACGAACATGGGCGCCCCTCCGGAAACTGCCCTTCGTTACAATGCCGCCCAGGCCGATTCCAGCCGCGAAAATCCGCGGTAAATATTTACTGAAATATTGCGCCGCCCGGCGCCCTTCGATAACAGTGGCGCACCATCAAGGCGGCGCCACAAGCCGCGGGGCGAGGAGCACATCGACATGACGACCGAGCGGAAACTGCGCTGGGGCATTATCGGGCCCGGCGGCATCGCCCAGGCCTTCCGCGACGGCGTCAAGGCGTCCAGGACCGGCGAGCTGGTCGCCATCGCCAGCCGCAATCCGCAAAGGCCCGGGCTCGGCGACACCTTCCCCGGCGCCCGCATCCTCGATGGCTACGACGCCCTGCTGCGCGACCCCGATGTCGATGCCATCTACATCGCCACGCCCCACCCCGGCCACGCGGAATGGGCGATCAAGGCGGCCGAAGCGGGCAAGCACGTCCTGGTCGAAAAGCCGCTGGCGCTGACCGCGTTCGAGGCCGACGCCATCTTCAATGCCCACGCCCGCGCCGGCACCTTCATCGGCGAAGCCTTCATGTATCGCCTGCATCCGGCGACCAGGGCGCTCGGCGACCTCGTCGCCTCCGGCGCCATCGGCGAGGTGCGGATGATCCAATCGAGCTTCGGCTTCCAGATGCCCGCCTTCAGGCCCGAGCATCGCCTGTTCGCCAACGACCTCGCCGGCGGCGGCATCCTCGATGTCGGCTGCTACCCGGTGTCGATGTCGCGCTTCATCGCCGGCCAGGCCGCCGGCAAGCCCTTCCTCGATCCGGTCAAGGTGATGGGCACCGCGCATCTGGGCCAGGAGCGCACCGACGAATGGGCAGCCGCCGTGCTGCAGTTCGACACCGGCATCGTCGCCCAGGTGAGCTGCGCCGTGTTCGTGCAGCTCGACAATGTGCTGCGCATCCACGGCGCCACCGGCCGCATCGAGGTGCCCGATTTCTGGTTTGCCGGCGGCGATCGCACGGGCGGGCCCGGCACCATCCGCATCGTCCGCCCTGGAAAGGAGGTCGAGACCATCGAGGCCGGCCGCGGCCAGCCGCATCTTTATTCCTTCGAGGCCGACGGCGCCGCTGCAGCGATCTTCGCCGGCCGCCAGGAATTCGCCGCGCCGGGCATGAGCTGGGCCGACACGCTCGGCAATCTGCGCGCCCTCGATGCGTGGCGCGCCGGCGCCGGCCTGCAATACGACATCGAGACCTCGGCGCGCCGCACCGTCACCCTGCGCGGCACGCCCCTCGCCCGCGGCGGCACCCGCATCCCCAGGCGCACCATCCCCGGGCTGACCAAGCAGGCCTCGGTAGTCGCCACCGGCTTTGAGGATTTCCGCACTTTCTCGTCGGCCTCCATCCTGCTCGATGCCTTCTTCGAGGCCGGCGGCAATCTCTACGATACCGCCTACGTCTATGGCGCCGGCGCCACCGAAAAGCTGTTCGGCGAGTGGCACACCAATCGCGGCGTGCGCGAGGAGGTGGTGCTGATCGGCAAGGGCGCACACAGCCCGCTCTGCTATCCCGACGTGATCGGCAAGCAGCTCGACCAGTCTCTCGATCGGCTGAAGACCGACTATGTCGACATCTACTTCATGCACCGCGACAACCTCGACGTGCCGGTGGGCGAGTTCGTCGACGCCATGGACGCCGAGGTGAAGAGAGGCCGCATCCGCGGCATCTTCGGCGGCTCCAACTGGAGCCGCGAGCGCATGCAGCAGGCGATCGACTACGCCAAACGCACCGGCAGGCAGGCGCCGGGCGCGCTCAGCAACAATTTCGCTCTGGCTGAGATGATCAAGGCCATCTGGGCCGGCTGCATCGCCGCCTCCGACGCGCCCTACAAGGCGTGGCTGACCGAGCACCAGATTCCCAATTTCTCCTGGTCGAGCCAGGCCCGCGGCTTCTTCACCGACCGGGCCGGCCGTGACAAACGCGACAATGCCGAGCTGGTCGACACCTGGTACTCCGAGGGCAATTTCGCCCGTCGCGACCGCGCCATCGCGCTCGGCAAGGAGCTGGGCGCCAGCCCCATCCACATCGCGCTCGCCTACGTGCTGGCGCAGCCCTTCCCTTCGATCCCCCTGATCGGCCCGCGCCGGCTGCAGGAGCTCGACGATTCCATCAAGGCGCTGTCGATCAGGCTGACGCCCGAACAGGTGCAGTGGCTGGAGAACGGCTAGAGCGGTTCACCATGGAACGGCATCGCCGGTGCAAGTGGCCCCCCACCCTCGGTCCCTCCCCGCAAGGGGGAGGGAGGCGCT
>JAEWCE010000080.1 GCA_023390785.1 Pseudomonadota bacterium | reverse complement strand
GCTTAGGCCCGGGCCGTGCGCGGCCGCCGCAATTGCAGGATGGTGGCGATCACCACGCCCAGGGCGACGACGCCGATGATGACGCTGGCCAGCGCGTTGACGTCGGGCGACACGCCCAGCTTGATCTTGGAAAAGATCACCATCGGCAGGGTCGTGGAGCCGGGGCCGGACACGAAGCTCGCGATCACCAGATCATCGAGCGAGAGCGTGAAGCTCAGCAGCCATCCCGAGACCAGGGCCGGCGCGATGATCGGCAGCGTGATGTCGAAGAACACCCGGGCCGGCGTCGCCCCCAGATCCTGCGCCGCCTCCTCGAGGCTGAGGTCGAGGTCGGCAAGGCGTGAGCGCACCACCACCGTGACGTAGGACATGCAGAAGGTCGAGTGGGCCAGGATGATGGTCAGCTCGCTGCGTCCGGCCGGCCAGCCGATCAGCGATTCCATGGCGACGAACAGCAGCAGCAGGCTGAGCCCGGTGATCACGTCCGGCATCACCAGCGGCGCCGAGACGAGCCCGGCGAGCAGCGTCTTGCCGCGGAAGCGCCGGAAGCGCGTCAGCGCCACCCCGCACAGCGTCCCCAGCACGAGCGCGATGCTGGCGCTGACCGCCGCGACCCGCAGCGACAGCAGCCCGGCGTTCAACACCTGCGGATCGGCGAACAGCTCGCCATACCATTTGGTGGAAAAGCCGCCCCATACCGTCACCAGCTTGCTCTCGTTGAACGAGAACACGATGAGCGAAATGATCGGCGCGTAGAGGAACACGAAGCCGAGCGTGGCGATGATCGGAATCAGCGGGCCGCGCTTCATCTATTTGCGCTCCACCACGGCGTTCTGCGCGTTCTGCATCAGCATCAGCGGCACCACCACGACGACCAGCATGGCGATGGCGACAGAGGCGGCGAGCGGCCAGTCGCGGTTGGCGAAGAACTCGTCCCACAGCACGCGCCCGATCATCAGCGTCGATGGGCTGCCGAGCAGTGTGGGGATCACGTATTCGCCGATGGCCGGAATGAACACCAGCATGGAGCCGGCTATGATGCCGGGCAGCGACAGCGGCAGCGTCACGCTGAGGAAGGTGCGGAACGGACGCGCGCCTAAATCGGCCGAGGCCTCGAGCAGCGCATCGTCGAGCTTCACCAGCGTGGTGTAGAGCGGCAGGATCATGAACGGCAGGTAGGTGTAGACGATGCCGACATAGACCCCGAAATCGGTGTAGAGCATCGTCACCTGCGGCAGCCCGACGGCCTGCAGCGCGTTGTTGATGACGCCGTTGTTCTTGAGAAAGCCGATCCAGGCGTAAACCCGCAGCAGGAACGAGCTCCAGAACGGCAGGATGATCAGCATCAGCAGGATATTGCGCCAGCGGTCGGACGAGCGCGCGATGAAGTAGGCGATCGGATAGCCGACGAGCAGGGCGAGGATGGTCGAGATGAAGGCGATCTTGATCGAGTTGAGGTAGGCCGCGATGTAGAGCGTGTCCTGCCCGAGGAACATGTAATTGCTGAGGTGCAGCGTAAGCTGCACTTCTCCATCTTCGCCGAAGGTCAGGAGCGGCAGGTAGGGCGGTCGCGCCACCACCGCCTCGCTGAACGAGATTTTGAAGACCACCAGCACCGGGATCAGCAGGAACACCGTGAGCCACAGCGCCGGCGGCAGGATCACCGCCCAGCGCCCGGTGATGCCCACGCGCACGAGCCAGCGCCTGAGCAGCGGCCAGGGCCGCCGCTCGGGCGCGGTGCTGGCGGCCGCCGGCAGGTCGATCGCGCTCACGAGGTCAGCACCGAGCCGGACGAACCGGACCAGCTCGCCCACACCGTCTCGTCCCACGAGATGGCGTCGGGGTCGCCGCGCAGCGCATTGGCCTTGGTCACGCGCATGTAGCGGCCATTGTCGAGCCGGACCTGGTACACCGTCATGTCGCCCAGATAGGCGATGTCCTCGACGAAACCCTTGGTCATGTTGGCATCGGGCGGCACGCCCGGCTGCGGAGCCGGCTTCTCACGCGTCAGCCTGATCTTTTCCGGCCGGATCGCCCACCACAGGATCTGCTCGGGCGAGCAGTCGACGCCATGGTCGACATAGATGTCCGCGCCGAGCTCCGCCGAGCGGATGCGCACATGATCGGGCTCGTCCTCGGTGACGACGCCCTCGACCATGTTGGCCGAGCCGATGAAATTGGCAACGAAACGCGAATTGGGAAATTCGTAGATCTCGGTGGGTTCGCCCACCATGGCGATTTCGCCCTGGTTCATCACCCCGATGCGGGTGGCAAGACTCATCGCCTCTTCCTGGTCGTGCGTCACCACGATGAAGGTGACGCCCAAGGTCTCCTGGATCTTGACCAGCTCGAACTGCGTCTCTTCGCGCAGCTTCTTGTCGAGCGCCCCCAGCGGCTCGTCGAGCAGCAGCAGCTTGGGCCGCTTGGCCAGCGAGCGGGCCAGCGCCACGCGCTGCCGCTGGCCGCCGGACAACTGATTGGGCTTGCGCCGCTCGTAGCCCTCGAGCTTGACCAGCTTCAGCAGCTCGGCGACGCGCGCCTCGATCTCCGCCTTCGGCAGATGATCACGCTTCAGCCCATAGGCGATGTTGCTCCATACCGTCATGTGCGGGAACAGCGCGTACGACTGGAACATCATATTGATCGGCCGACGATACGGCGGCACGCCCGCCATGTCCTGCCCGTCGATCTCGATAACGCCCGCCGTGGGCTCCTCGAAGCCAGCGAGCATGCGCAGCAGCGTCGACTTGCCCGAGCCGGAGCCGCCGAGCAGGCAAAACAGCTCGCCCTTGAAGATGTCGAGCGACACGTCGGAAACCGCGAGCACGTCGCCGAATTTCTTGGTCACGTCGCGGATGCGCACGAACGGCTTGGCATTGGGATCGCGCCACGGCCTCGTATCGGCGGCGATCTGCGGTTTCTTGGCCATCGATGGCGGCGCCCCTCATAGGCGGGGCGGAGCCTTCGCTCCGCCCCTGTCGTCGTTTACTGGCCGGTCTTGATGCGGGTCCAGGTGCGCGTCAAATCACGGGTGAAGCCGTCGCTATGGGCCTTGAGTGGCGTCAGCTTGGCGGCGATGTCGGCCGGCGGATAGATGTTCGGATCGCCCGTGATGTCCTTGCTGGTCAGCTCGAACGCCGCCTTGTTGCCGTTGGCGTAGAACACGTTGTCCGAGATGTCGGCGGTGACCTGCGGCTCCATGATGTAGTTGATGAAGGCCAGCGCGTTCTGCGGGTGCGGCGCATCGGCTGGGATGGCCAGCATGTCGAACCACTCGATCGTGCCTTCCTTGGGGATGACGTACTGCACCTTGACGCCCTTGCCCGCCTCGGTGGCCCGGTCCTTGGCGATGTAGACGTCGCCCGAATAGCCGATCGACAGGCAGGCGTCGCCATTGGCGAGGTCGTCGATATAGCCCGAAGAGTCGAACTTGCGGATATAGGGCTTGATCGAGGTCATGAGATCCTCGGCCTTCTTGAGGTCGTCCGGATTCTCGCTGTTGGGATCGAGCCCCAGATAGTTGAGCGCGATGGCCATCACCTCGGCCGGCGCGTCGAGCACGGTAATACCGCAATCGGCGAACTTGGCGGCGTTCTCGGGCTTGAACAGCAGGTCCCAGCTGTCGACCGGCGCGTCCGGCATGCGGGCCTTGATCAGGTCCTCGTTGTAGCCGAGCGCGGTGGTGCCCCACATGTAGTCGACCGCGTACTGGTTACCCGGATCGAACGCCTCGGTGGCCTTCATGATCGCCGGGTCCATGTTCTTGAGGTTGGGCAGCTTGGACTTGTCGAGCTTCTGGTAGAGCCCGATCGGGATCTGGTGCTGGAGGAAGAAGCCCGACGGCACCACCACGTCGAAGCCGGAGCTTCCGGCCACCAGCTTGCCCTCAAGCATCTCGTTGGAATCGTAGTTGGACTCCACCACCTTGATGCCGGTCGCCTTGGTGAAATTGTCGAGCGTATCCTCGGCGCGGTAGTCGGACCAGTTGAACAGATTGAGGACCTTTTCCTCCTGCGCCGCGGCCACCGCGGTGGTCAGCAGCAGCGCCCCGAGGGCGAGTGTGAGCGATGTTGTCTTCATGTGGGGGTTTCCTCCTTGTACGGACCCGCTGAGGCGCGGGGATCAGGCAAAAAGCTGAACCGCCGCAGGGGTCAGCGTGCGGCGGCTTGGAAACGATTGGTGCAACGGCTGGGCCAGCGCCAGGCGGCAGGCAAGAATGCCGGAGCCCTTGGGGGCGGCGCGATGGCGCCGGCGGCGCGCAATACGGTCGGGGGGGCGGTCGGGACCAGAGACCATGATCTTCAGCGAATGCCCCGGCAGGGTGGTTGCAATGAGCGGGGACCCTATGACCAAAACCGGGGTGGGACAAGACTTCGGCAGCCACGAATTTGCGGGACCCTTGACGAGGTTGGCGGCGCACCCTCTATAGGGCCGAAATGGCCAAGGACCGCTGCGCACGTGCCCCTTTCTGAATTCCTGAAGATCAGCCCTGAGGTGACGGCGGCGCTCGCCGACGGATGGCCGGTCGTCGCCCTTGAATCGACCATCATCACCCATGGCATGCCGCATCCGCAGAACCTCGAAATGGCGCGCAAGGTGGAAGCCATCGTCAAGGCAGGCGGCGCCACCCCGGCGACCATCGCCATCATGGATGGCGCCATCCGCGTGGGCCTCACCGATGCCGACCTCCGCCGGCTCGCCGAGGCCGGCGCCGCGGCGGCCAAGGCGTCGCGCCGCGACGTGGCGGCGCTGCTCAATTCGCGCGCCGTTGCCGGCACCACCGTGGCGACGACCATGCAGGCCGCCGAACTGGCCGGCATCCAGATCTTCGCGACCGGCGGCATCGGCGGCGTGCATCGCGGCGCCGAGCTGAGCTTCGACATCTCCGCCGACCTCGAGGAGCTGAGCCGCACGCCCGTGGCCGTGGTCTGCGCCGGGGCCAAGGCCATCCTCGACATCCCCAAGACGCTGGAAGTACTCGAAACCCGGGGCGTACCGGTGATCGGCTACGGCACCGACGAGTTTCCCGCCTTCTGGACGCGCAGCAGCGGCCATCCCGTCGACCAGCGGCTCGACACGCCCGACGCCGTCGCCGCCCTGCTCGACACCCAGTTCCGGCTGGGCATGGGCGGCGTGCTGATCGCCAACCCGATTCGCGTCGAGGACGCGCTCGAGCCGGCGATGATCGCCGCGACGATCGAGCAGGCCCTCGCCGACGCCGACGCGGCCGGCATTGCCGGCAAGGCGACGACACCGTTCCTGCTCAAGCGCATCTTCGAGCTGACCGGCGGGAGGAGCCTCGTCTCCAACATCGCGCTGGTCGAGAACAACGCCCGCGTCGCCGCCATGATCGCCGTGGCGCTGAGCCGACGGATGGCGCAATGAGCGGCGTCCTCGTCGTCGGCGACGTCATCACCGACATCATCGTGATGCCGGAGGGCCCGATGGTGCGTGGCTCCGACCGCCGCGCCACCATTCGCGCGCGTCCCGGCGGCTCCGGCGCCAACCAGGCGGTCTGGCTCGGCTCGATGGGGGTAAAAGTCAAATTCGTGGCGCGTGTCGCGGCCGCCGAGCTCGACGCCAACATCGCCTATTTCCGCTCGCGCGGCGTCGAGCCGCTGCTGGTCGGCGACGCCGACGCCCCGTCGGGGGTGCTGATCTCCATCGTCGATGCCGATGGCGAGCGCAGCTTTTTGACCGACCGCGGCGCCAATCTCAACCTCACGGCCGCCGACCTGCCCCCCAACCTGCTCGACGGCCTGCAACTGCTGATGGTGTCGGGCTATTCCTTCTTCACCGCCGGGCCGCGCAGTGCGGTGATGGCCCTGCTCAAGGCGGCGCGGGAGCGTGGTGTCGCCACCGCCGTCGATCCGGCGTCGGTCGGCTTCTTGCGCGAGGTCGGGCCGGAAGCCTTCCTCAAATGGACGCAAGGGGTGGGCACCATCTTCGCCAACCTCGACGAGGCGCTGGAGCTGACTGGCTCGGTGGACCTCAATCTGCAGATGCAGACGCTGGGTCGCTTCTATGGCCGCGTGGTGATCAAGCGCGGCGTTGCCGGCGCCGCCATCGGCGGCCGCAGCGGCGTGCAACTGTCG
>JAEWCE010000067.1 GCA_023390785.1 Pseudomonadota bacterium | reverse complement strand
GAGGCCGGCGCACCGTCGGGCCATGGTCGTGAGGGCAACGGACCGCGGGGCCCGGGCGGGCTCGGCGCCAGGAGTTCGCCGGGCAGCGGTCCGGGCGCCGGCAGCGGCAATGCCGGCCTCGCCAATCCCTCCGCCGAGGTGCTGAGCCCCGAGGGGCAGGTCACCATCGGGGCCGACCAGAACGTCGCGCGCGATGCCGTCGCCAGCGGCAACGCCCTGCCCCTCAGCGAGATCAGCCGGCGCATCGAGGCGGCGCTGCAGGCTCGGGTGATCGATGCCCGCCTGCTGCGTGCGCGCGGCCGGCTCGTCTACCAACTCACCACCGTGGCCGACGACGGCGTGACGCAGAAGCTCTACGTCGACGCCCGCACCGGTCTGCCTTTGGGGAAGAAATGATGCGTGTTCTCCTGGCCGAGGACGATGCCCACCTTGCCGAACTGGTGCGCGTCACGCTCGCCGCCGCCGCGTTCGTCGTCGATCTCGAGCATGACGGCGAGACCGCCTTTGCGCGCGGCAAGACCGAGGATTTCGACGCCGTGCTGCTCGATCTCGGCCTACCCTCGCTCGATGGCCTCACGGTCCTCAAGCGCTGGCGCAGCGCCGGCCGCACGATGCCCGTCGTCATCCTCACGGCGCGCAGCCAGTGGGAGGAGCGGGTGGAGGCGATCGAGGCCGGCGCCGACGACTATCTCGTCAAGCCCTTCCGCATGGAAGAACTGCTGGCGCGCCTCAGGGCGGTGCTGCGCCGCAGCAATGGCTTCGCTGCCGCGCCGATCCGCTTCGGGCCGTTCGTGCTCGACACGCGGCTGATGCAGCTGACCCGTGACGGCACCCCGGTCGAGCTCACGCCGCAGGAGTACAAGCTCGTCGCCTACCTCGCCTTCCATCGCGGCCGGGTGGTGTCGCAGCTCACCCTCAGCGAGCACATCTACCAGCAGGAATACGAACGCAGTTCCAACTCGATCGAGGTGCTGGTCGGCCGGCTGCGGCGGCGTATCGGCGCCGACGTGGTCAAGACCCGGCGCGGCTTCGGCTACTATATCGAGGCCGACGCTTGACGGCGCGGCCCTCGCTTCGGCTGCGCCTGCTGTTGCTGGGCGCGGGGTCGATCGTCATCGCCCTGCTGCTGGCGGGCGTGTTGATTCTGTCGAGCTTTTCGGCCAGCATCGAGGCCGAGCGTCGCGACGACCTGCAGGCCAGCCTCGACCGGCTGACGGCCGCGATCGACCCCGACGCCGTCGATCTCGCCGGGCCACAGCCGCTGAGCGATCCGCGTTACGACACTCCGCTCGGCGGCATGTACTGGCAGATCGACGACCTCGACGCCGGCACCGTGGTGCGTTCGCGCTCTCTCTGGGACGCGCAGTTGCCCTTGGCCAAGAACAGCGTCGACGGCCGCTCGCAATTGTTCGAGACCACCACTGCCGAGGGCAGCCGGCTGATTGTGCTCAGCCGCCGGATCACCAGCCAGGGCGCCGGCGGCGCGCGCCATTTCAATGTGGCCGTGGCCGAGGCGCGCAACCAGGACGACGACCCGGTGCAGCGGTTCGGATGGAACCTGGCCGCCGCCATGGGCGTGCTCGGACTGGTGCTAGTGGTCGCGGCTGCGGTGCAGGTCCATTTCGGCCTGCGCCCGCTGGGCGTGTTGCGACGACAGATCGCGCGCATCCGCCAGGGAGCCGACACGCGGCTGCCCGGTCCTACAGCGGAAGAGCTCGAGCCGGTGGTGACCCAGATCAACGAGCTGCTGGAGGGCCAGGAGGCCACCATCGCCTTCGCCCGAGAGCGTGCGGCCGACCTGGCGCACGGGCTGAAGACACCGCTGGCGGTGCTCAGCGCCACGGCCGAGCGCCTGCGCCAGGGCGGCGACCGCGCCAATGCCGACCTGCTGCAGATGCTGGCCGAGCAGATGAATGCCCGCATCGACTACCAGTTGCGCATGGCGCGCCTGCGTTTTCGTACGCGCGCGCAGGGCACCAGCTCGTCGGTCAACGACATCGTGCTGCGCAGCGTCGCGGTGCTGCGCAAGGGGCCGGATGGCGAGCGGCTCAACTGGGGCGTCGACCTGCAGGAGACCATGCGGGCCGATATCGATGAGCACGATCTGATGGAGCTGGCCGGTGTGCTGCTCGAGAACGCCTCGAAATGGGCGGCGAGCCGGGTGCTGGTCAATGGCCGGCGGCGGGACGACCGGATCGAGCTGTGCGTCGAGGACGACGGCGCCGGCGTCAGCGACGAGCAGATCGCGCGGCTGGGCGTCCGTGGCGGGCGGCTCGACGAGAACATGCCGGGCGAGGGCATCGGCCTCGCCATCGCCTTCGAGATCGTCCGCCTGAACCACGGCACCATCGGTGTCGACCGCAGCTATCTGGGCGGCCTGCGCGCTACCATCCAGCTCCCGGCGGCCTGAGCCGGCAGGTTTTTACGCGGTGGCCGCAACTATCCGGGCAGAGCGACATTTCAGACCCGGGTGGATCATTGACTTCGAGGTGTCGAATGACCCGGCTTTTGTCCTTGTCCGCCGCTTATCTGTTCGCGCTGGCCGCGTTTACCGTCGCGTATGCATCGCTGCCGCTCTGAGCGCGCCAGCCCTTCACTCCCCGTTGACCGCCCTTCGTCGCTCGCCGGCGCGACGGGCTATTCGAAAGGACCTTCCATGCTCTCCGCCAAACCCCTGTTCGTCGGCCTCGCCGCCGCAACCGCGCTCACCCTGTCCCCCATCAGCTTCGGCCCGCTGCCACTCCCGGTCGGTGTCGGCGTCGCGCAGGCCGCCGCCACGGTCAAGATCGACATCTTCTTTGCCCCGCTCGCCAAGCACGGCGTCTGGGTCAAGAGCGCGAAATACCGCTACGTCTTCTGCCCCCGCGTCGATGCCAAGTGGCGCCCGTACAGTCACGGGCACTGGATCTACATGAAGAATTACGGCTGGTACTTCGCCTCCGACGAGCCGTTCGCCTGGGCCGTCTACCACTACGGCCGCTGGTTCCATGAAGCCAAGCTCGGCTGGTGCTGGGTGCCCGGCAATGCCTGGGCCGGTGCCTGGGTCGCCTGGCGCAAGAGCAACGACTATCTCGGCTGGGCGCCGCTGCCGCCGACCCGCGAAGGCTTCTCAATCAATGTCGATATCTCGACCGGCGAGCCGCCGAAGGACGATTGGGTGTTCGTGCCCACCAAGCAGTTCCTGCAGCCGAAGCTCTCGACCGTCGTCGTCTACGGCGACCAGAAGCCGGAAGTGTTCCAGCAGACCAACTTCGTCGGCCCGGTCGTGGTGCAGAACAACATCGTGGTGAACAACGTCATCGACGTGAACTTCATCCAGCAGCAGACCAACCAGCAGGTTACGGTGGTCGAGCCCAAGCCGGTCGACGACCCGTCGCAGGCGGCGGCCGATGCCAGCGGCAACACGGTTGCGGTGTTTGCGCCGCAGATCGCCGAACCCGACCAGAATGCGGCGCCGCCGGATGCCGTTGACGAAGATCAGGCTGCCCAGCAGCTCGGCCAGCCCTCCTCGGCCGCCTCCAGCGAGGAAGCCTCGTCGGCGTCCTCGAGTGCCCCGGCGTCCTCAGGCGAAGCAAGTTCCAGCGAGGCCGCGTCTTCGGCCGCGTCGAGCGCACCCGCCAGTGAGGCAAGCTCCAGCGCACCTGCCAGCGAGGCAAGCTCGAGCGCACCCGCGTCCTCGGCCAGCGAGATGAGTTCGAGTTCGGCCCCGGCCAGCTCTGCCTCCAGCAGCGAAGCCAGCTCGGCGACCTCGAGCGCTCCGGCCTCATCGGCCAGCGAGGCCTCGAGCGCTCCGGCATCGTCGGCGGTAAGCGAGCAGCCGTCGTCGTCGGCTCCAGCCGCCTCCGCCTCGGAAGCACCCACTTCCAGCTCTGCGGCGCCGGTTGCCTCCTCCAGCGCCGAAACGGCGTCGTCCTCGGCGCCCGCGGAGCAGCCCTCGAGTTCGCTCGAGTGCCCCGAGGGCTTCCAGATCGTCAACGGCAAGTGCGTGCCGATCGAGTCCTCGGCCCAGCAAGGCACCCAGGACAGTGCCCCCGCGGACACGGCCAGCTCGTCGGCGGCGCAATAACAATCGGTTGATCGACACGAAAATGGGCGGCTTCGGCCGCCCATTTTGCTGGCCGAGCGTCGTTGCCCGGCCTCCGTGCCGAAACACTACATGCATCGGCGGCGGTTCTCTGTCACAAATCGACCATGGGCGACCGCTACGCCCCCTCGATCGACTCGCGGAGCCTGAATGGGCGCCTATATCGTCCGCCGCCTGCTGCTGATGATCCCCACGCTGTTCGGGATCATGGCCATTTCGTTCGCCATCACGCAGTTCGCCCCGGGCGGCCCGGTGGAAGAGCTGATCGCCCGGATGACCGGCAATAGCGTCGCCGCGACCGCGCGGGTCACCGACACCCGCAACGAAACCGGCCTCCCCGGCGGCAACCCCAAGAGCGTGGTCACCTCCTCGGGGGGTGGCGGCGAGCAGGTCTCGACCTCGGGCTATCGCGGTTCACGCGGGCTCAGCGAGAAGTATATTGCTCAGATCCGGGCCAAGTTCGGGTTCGACCGGCCGCCGCTCGAACGTTTCGGCAAGATGCTGTGGGATTATTTGCGCTTCGATTTCGGCCGCAGCTTCTTCCGCGACATCTCCGTCATCGACCTGATCAAGGAAAAGCTGCCCGTGTCGATCACGCTCGGGCTGTGGATGACGCTGTTGAGCTACGGCGTCTCCATACCGCTCGGCATTGCCAAGGCGGTGCGCGACGGCTCGCGCTTCGATCTGTGGACCAGCTCGGTCGTCCTCATCGGCTATGCCCTGCCCGGCTTTCTCATCGGCATCCTGCTGATCGTGCTGTTCGCCGGCGGCTCGTTCTGGAACATTTTTCCGATCAAGGGGCTGGTCTCATCGAACTTCGACAGCCTGAGCTGGCCACAGAAGATACTGGACTATCTGTGGCACATCACACTGCCGATCATTTCAATGGGGCTTGGTGCTTTCGCCACGGCCACCTTCCTCACCAAGAACTCGTTCCTCGATGAAATCCGCAAGCAGTATGTGGTGACGGCGCGCGCGAAAGGGTTGACCGAGGGCCGCATCCTTTACGGCCACGTGTTCCGCAACGCCATGCTGATCGTCATTGCCACCTTCCCGGCAGCCTTCATCTCCGCCTTCTTCACCGGCTCGCTGTTGATCGAGACAACCTTTTCGCTCGATGGCCTCGGCTTGCTGGGGCTCAACTCCGTGATCAACCGCGACTATCCGGTGGTATTCGCGACGCTTTACATCTTCTCGCTTGCCGGGCTGTTCATCGCGCTGATTTCGGACCTCACCTATGCCTGGGTCGATCCGCGCATCGATTTCGAGAGCCGCGCCGTATGATCGCCGCGGCACTGAGCTTCACCCGCCCGGTGTGGGCGCCGGCCGATGTGGCGATTTCGCCTCCCGCTCCGGCGCGGCCGAGGCTGTCGCCGATCACCCGGCGGCGGCTACGCGTCTTTCTCGGCAACAAGCGCGGAAGCTGGTCGCTGTGGCTGTTCCTGCTGCTGCTGGTCGTGTCGCTGTTTTCCGAGTTCATTGCCAACGACCGGCCGATCGCCGCCTCCTACAAGGGCGAACTGCTCTTTCCCTTCGCAGTCGATTATCCAGAGAGCAAGTTCGGCGGCTTTCTCGCCACCACCAATTTCCGCGACCCGGTGAACCGCGACGAGATCGAGGCCAATGGCTGGATGCTGTGGCCGCCGATCCACTATTCCTATGGCACCGTCGACAACAGCCTGCCGGTGCCGACCCCGGCCCCGCCGAGCTGGACAATGACTACGGCCGAGCGCTGCTCGGCCTTTGCGCAAGGCGTGGCCGATCCCGATTGCAACAGCGGCAACATGCACTGGCTGGGCACCGACGACGTCGGACGCGACGTGGTGGCGCGCCTGCTCTACGGCTTCCGCATCTCGGTCCTGTTCGGCTTCGCGCTGGCTGGCCTGTCGTCGATCGTGGGCATCGTGGTCGGTGCCATCTCCGGCTATTTCGGCGGCTGGACGGACCTGTTGATCCAGCGCTTCATCGACATCTGGACCTCGGTGCCGTCGCTCTACGTGCTGCTCATTATCTCCAGCGTCATTGCGCCCAGCTTCTGGTCGCTGCTGACCATCCTGCTGCTGTTCTCGTGGGTGGCGCTGGTGGGCCTGGTGCGGGCCGAGTTCCTGCGTGTGCGCAATTTCGAATATGTCGAGGCGGCACGGGCGCTGGGCGTTTCCAACCTCACCATCATGCGCCGGCACCTGTTCCCCAATGCCATGGTGTCCACGCTGACCTTCCTGCCCTTCATCCTCTCGGGCTCGGTGACGACGCTGACCGCACTCGACTTCCTCGGCTTTGGCCTGCCTCCCGGCTCACCGTCGCTGGGCGAGATGCTCAATCAGGCCAAGGACAATCTCGGCGCGCCATGGCTGTCCCTGTCGGGCCTCATCACCATCTCCTTGATGCTCGCGCTTCTCATCTTCATCGGCGAGGCGGTGCGCGACGCCTTCGACCCGCGCAAGAGCCTGACATGAGCGCCCTGCTCGAGGTCGACAATCTCAGCATCGACTTCCGGCTCGACGAGCGCGTGGTGAGTGCGGTGCGCGGCATCTCGTTCGAGGTGCACTCCGGCCAGACACTGGCGCTGGTGGGCGAATCCGGCTCGGGCAAATCCGTCACCGCCGCTTCGATCCTCCGTCTGCTGCCACCCTCCGCAGAGATTGGGGGCCGCATCACCTTTGCGGGGCAGGATCTCGCTGCGGTCACCGACCGGCAGATGCGCGGCATCCGCGGCGGCAGGATTTCGATGATCTTCCAGGAGCCGATGAGCTCGCTCAATCCGCTGCACACCGTCGAGCGACAGGTCAGCGAAATCCTCAGCGTGCATCGCGGGCTCGGCCGCGCTGCGGCGCGCGCCCGCACGCTGCAATTGCTGCGCGACGTGGGCCTCGCCGATGCCGAGCAGCGGCTCGACGCCTACCCGCACCAGCTCTCTGGTGGGCAGCGCCAGCGCGTGATGATCGCCATGGCGCTTGCCAACGAGCCGGACCTCTTGATCGCCGACGAGCCGACGACGGCGCTCGATGTCACGGTGCAGGCGCAAATCCTCGATCTGCTCAAATCGCTGCAGGCGCGCCTCGGCATGGCGATGCTCTTCATCACCCACGACCTTGGGATCGTGCGCGAGATGGCCAGCGACATCTGCGTGATGACCGAGGGCCGCATCGTCGAACGCGGGCCGACCGAGCGCATCTTCGCGGCGCCTCGGCACGCCTATACCCGCAAGCTGCTGGAGGCGGAGCCCAAGGGATCGCCGCCAGCCCCCAATCCCGACGCCCCGATCGTTCTTGCGGCCGAGGACCTTCGGGTCTGGTTCCCCATCAAGCGAGGGCTGTTCCGGCGTACCATCGGGCACGTCAGGGCGGTCGACGGCGTCGACGTCACGCTGCGCGAAGGCCAGACACTCGGGGTGGTCGGCGAGTCCGGCTCGGGCAAGACCACGCTCGGTCGCGCCCTGCTGCGACTGGTGTCGTCGGAAGGAAGGATCGCCTTCCTCGGCAACGACATCCAGGCGCGCTCCTGGGCGCAGATGCGGCCGCTGCGGCGTGACCTGCAGATCGTCTTCCAGGACCCTTATGGCTCGTTGTCACCGCGCCTCACCATCGCGGCCATCGTCGCCGAGGGTCTTGCCGTTCACATGCCAGATCTCAGCGAGCGGGAGCGGCAGGCCCGGGTGGAACGCGCCCTCACCGAAGTCGGGCTCGACCCTGCCCTCGCCCACCGCTACCCGCACGAATTCTCCGGCGGCCAGCGCCAGCGCATCGCCATCGCCCGCGCGCTGGTGCTTGAACCGAAGTTGCTGGTCCTCGACGAGCCGACCTCGGCGCTCGACATGAGCGTGCAGGCGCAGGTGATCGACCTGCTGCGCGAACTGCAGCGCCGGCACAATCTCACCTACCTCTTCATCTCGCACGACCTGCGCGTCATCCAGGCACTCGCCAATGAGGTTTTGGTGATGAAGGACGGCAAGATCGTCGAGCGCGGCCTGGCCGACGCCATTTTCCAGGCGCCGCAGACCGACTACACCAGGACCCTGCTGGCCGCGGCGTTGCACACCTCGCGGCCGCGCGTGCTAGACTTCACGAAAACCCTGGAGGCCCCGCCATGAAAGCCGTGCTCCTCGCCGCCGCCCTGTCGCTGACCGCGTTTCCCGCTCTCGCCGATCCGGCACAGAACGGGCCTTGGCTCACCGCATTGTCGCTCAGCGGCGACGCCAAGCCGTTGGCCGAGCACTGGGACTACGTGAACCCCAACGCGCCCAAGGGCGGGCTGGTGCGGCTGAGCGCGCTCGGCGGTTTCGACACCTTCAACCCGATCCTGCCGGAAGGCGAATCCGCCTATGGCCTCGGGCTCGTCTACGAGACGTTGATGACGGCGTCGATGAGCGACTCCAACTCGTCCTATCCGCTGATCGCCGACGCCTTCGCCTTCCCGCCCGACATTTCATCGGCCACCTTCCGCATCAACCCCCGGGCGAAGTGGCAGGACGGCACGCCGGTGACGCCGGCCGACGTGAAGTGGTCGTTCGAGCAGGAGGTCAAGCTCAACCCGAACCTGCAGCAATACTGGCAGGACGTGAGCAAGGTCGACGTCACCGCGCCCGACCAGGTCACCTTCTTCTTTTCCACCAAGAACAACCGCGAGCTGCCGATCATCCTCGGCCAGGTGATGGTGCTGCCGCAGCATTGGTGGGAGGGCAAGGACGCCAACGGCAAGCCGCGCAACATCGGCGCGTCGACACTCGAGCCGCCGATGGGTTCCGGGCCGTACAAGATGGCGTCGTTCAGTGCCGGCTCGTCGATCACCTTTCAGCGCGACCCCAACTATTGGGGCGCCAGCGAGCCGACCGAGATCGGCATGAACAATTTCGACACGATCCGCTTCGAGTATTTCCGTGACCCCGACGTCGCCTTCGAGGGCTTCAAGGGCGACCAGTTCGACTGGTGGAGCGAGAA
Source organism: Pseudomonadota bacterium (assembly GCA_023390785.1). GTDB lineage: Bacteria > Pseudomonadota > Alphaproteobacteria > Rhizobiales > Devosiaceae > Devosia_A. The sequence goes on along the minus strand of JAEWCE010000067.1, from coordinate 22,801 downwards.
CCGCGCCAAGCGCTGGGCAACCGGCTACGATTTCCCCGCCGTGCAGCAGGGCAAGGTGGTCAAGGAACTGTATCCGCAGACCTATGCCGACGCCGGCGTGATGGTGGGCTTCATCCCCAACCTTCGGCTCGACAAGTTCAAGGACCTGCGCGTACGTAAGGCGCTGAACTACGCCTTTGATTTCGAGAGCCTCAACAAAACCCTGTTCTACGGCCAGTACGAACGCATCAATTCGTATTTCTACGGAACCCCGCTCGCCTCGTCCGGCCTGCCGCAGGGGGCCGAGCTCGCCGATCTCGAGGCGGTCAAGGACAAGATACCGGCCGAGGTGTTCACCACCCCCTACAGCAATCCCGTGGCCGGCGACGGGCAGAAGCTGCGGGCGAACCTGCGCCAGGCGCTCGGTCTCTTGACCCAAGCCGGCTACCATCTCGACGGCAACCGGCTGGTCGACGCCAACGGCACCCAGCTCAGCTTCGAAATCCTGCTCAACGGCCCGACCATCGAGCCTGTGGCCACTGCGTGGCAGACCAACCTCACCTCCATCGGTATCGCCACCACCATCCGCTCGGTCGATTCCGCCGAATACATCAACCGAATGCGCAGCCGCGATTTCGAGGTCACCTACAACGGCTGGACGCAGAGCCTCAGCCCGGGCAACGAGCAGAACTTCTTCTTCGGCTCGAAGGCTGCGGCCGATCCCGGCTCATCCAACTATGCCGGCATTGCCGATCCGGGCGTCGACGCGCTGATCAACGACGTGATCTTCGCCAAGGACCGCGACGCCCTCATCGCCGCGACCCACGCGCTCGACCGGGTGCTGCTGGCCAACGCCTACATCGTGCCCTCCTACTCCAACCGCAACGACCGCATTGCCCATTGGGACCGCTTCGGCCATCCCGAGACCCTGCCGAAATACTCGATCGGCTTCCCCGAGATCTGGTGGTACGACGAGGTCAGGGCAGAAAAGACGGGCAAGGCGCAATAGCCGCGATTGTGAAGGCCTGGCGCCGCCCGTAAAAGGCGGGACATGCTCCTCCTTCGCCTCGCGCTGCTGCTCCTTGCCGCCATCGTCGCCTTCGCGGTGACGGCACTGATCCGCACCAATGCGCGCCGCCTCGGCACCATCCAGGCGCCCAACGAGCGCTCCTCGCACACCGTGCCGACGCCCAGCGGCGGCGGCATCGGCATCGTCGCCGGTGGCACGCTTGCGGCGGGAGCCCTCATCCTGCCGGCGCCCTGGCCGCTCGGCCTCGGGCTCCTCCTGGCCCTCGCGGTCGCCGCCATCGGCTTTACCGACGACCGCACCCCGGTGCCGGCACGCGTGCGTCTTACGGCGCAACTGGTCCTCGCCGCGCTTGTCCTTGTGCTGGTGGTGCCGCTCGACGGGCTGGCGGCGGCGACCGGCCTGCCGCTCCCTGCCCTGCTCGTCGCCGCCGTGGCGCTGGTGCTGGCGGTGTACTGGATCAACCTGTTCAACTTCATGGACGGCATCGACGGCATCGCGGCCGCACAGGCGATCTTCATGTGCTGCGCCGCCGCGCTATTGATGCTCTTCGCCGACCCCGACGCGGCGGTCGCCGCGCCATTCTGGCTGCTGCTGGCAATGGCCGCCGCCACTGCTGGCTTCCTTGTCCTCAACTGGCCGCCAGCGAAGATCTTCATGGGCGATGCCGGCAGCACGTGGCTCGGCTTCATGCTGGTGCTGTGCGGTCTCGTGACCATTGCCGCGGGCACGCTCGCGCTGGTGCAATGGGCCATCTTGGCCGCAGCCTTCGTCACCGATGCCACGGTCACCCTCACCCGCCGCCTGCTGCTGCGCGAGCGCGTGTTCGAGGCGCATCGCCGCCATGCCTACCAGGTGCTGTCGCGGCGCTGGTCCTCGCACCGGCGCGTCACCCTGGCCTTCATCGGCATCAATGTCGTCTGGCTGCTCCCGCTGAGCTGGCTCAGCATCCAGCCCGGCTGGATGTGGCCGGCCCTCGCTCTCGCCTATCTGCCGCTCGCCGCCATCGCGCTGCTGGCCGGCGCCGGCGCGCCCGAACAGCGCAGCTAGCTGGCGCTCTGTTCGATCACGTCGAACAGGATGCGCCGCACCTCGGCCTCGTCCGCCGCCTCGAGCGCGGCCTGCAGTTGCGTCAGCGCTACGTCGAGGTCGAAATTGCTGCGCCGTGCCATCTTGGCGCGCAGAATCTTGGGCTGCCGGGTGCGCGTCGCCTGCGTCTCGTCGTAGAACAGCTCTTCATAAAGCTTTTCGCCGGGCCGGATGCCGGTAACGCTGATCTCGATGTCGCCGGCCGGTTCCTGCGGCGAGCGCAGCGACAGGCCCGCCAGCCGGATCATGTTCTCGGCGAGGTCGCGGATCTTGACCGGCTGGCCCATCTCGAGCAGGAAGATGTCGCCGCCCTCCGACAAGGCGCCCGCCTGTACGATCAGTTCAGCCGCCTCGTGGATCGACATGAAATAGCGCGTCATGCGCTCGTCGGTCAGCGTCACCGGGCCGCCATTGGCGATCTGCTCGCGAAACAGCGGCACCACCGAGCCATTGGAGCCGAGCACGTTGCCGAAGCGCACTGCCGAAAAGCGCTGCCCGTCGCGCTCGGCGGTGGCGCGATCGCCGAACTGCCGGGTTATGAGCTCGGCCCAGCGCTTGGTGGCGCCCATCACGTTGGTGGGCCGCACCGCCTTGTCGCTCGAGATCAGCACGAAATCGCGCACCCCGGCCTCGAAGGCGCAGCGCACCAGGGTGCGGGTACCGAACACGTTGTTGCGCACGCCCTCGAGCACATTGGCCTCCAGCAGCGGCACGTGCTTGTGCGCCGCGGCGTGGAACACCACCTCGATATTCTCGGCGCGCAGGATACGCCGCACCAGGGACTCGTCGGTCACCGAGCCCAGCACCGGCACGACCCTGAGCGCCGGGTCGCGGCTCAGCGTGCGCTCAACCTGGTACAGGGCGAACTCGTTGGCCTCGAGGATCACCAGGGCTTTGGGCTCGAGCCGCGCGATGATGCGGCAGAGTTCGGAGCCGATCGAGCCGCCGCCGCCCGACACCAGGATGGCGCGGCCGGCAATCATCTGCTGCAGCAACCCGGGATCGGCCGGCACCGATGAGCGGCCGAGCAAATCGTCGATGTCGATCTCGCGCAGCTGGTTGACCTGGTACTTGCCCGACGCGATCTCGCGCAGCGAGGGGAGCGTGCGGACCTTCACCGGGTATCTGCTCAAATCGGTATAGATTGCCTGGCGTCGGGCCGGCTCGAGGGAGGCCATCGACAGCACGATCTCCTTGACGCCGAAGTCGCTGATCAGCGTCGGCAGGCTTGCCGGCGCGTGCACGCGGATGCCCGAGACGTCGCGCCCCTGCAGGTTCCGGTCGTCGTCGAGGAAGGCCACGACATGGGCATCCCCCTGTCCGGTCAGCGTCGCCGCCAATTGCCGGCCGGCATCGCCGGCTCCATAGACCACGATGGGCCTGCCGGTCGGGCCGCCGCGGGCAGGATAGAGAATGTATTTGGCGGCAAAGCGCGAGCCGGCAACGACAATGGTGCCGAGCAGGAAATAGAAGATCGGCACCGTGCGCGGCAGCACGGCCATGCGCGTCACCTCGGCGATGAACAGCACGAACACCCAGGCGATGGTGGCGAGCAGCATTGCCCACACCATCGTCCAGATGGCGCGCTCCGGCAGGTAGCGGATGACGGCGCGATAGAGGCCGAGCCGCAGGAAGATCGGCAATGCCACCACCGGCGCCAGCAGGATCAGCACCCACTGCGCTGGGGTGGGCTCGAAATTGCCGCCCAGTCGCAACTGGTAGCTGAGCCACAGCACGGCAACCAATGCCACAGCGTCGAAGGCCACGAGGATCAGGCTTTTCCAGCGCCGCGGCACGCGGTTGAGGCGATCTCGAAACTGCTCAAGCATGAAGGTGCCGACCGCCCCAGGACATCACTACTCTTGCGCATGGGTTGCGCCAGCGCGGCGCACCCTATTCCATACCGGATTGACAAGGGAATATAGCAGTTTGCGGCCACGCGCAGTTCGGCCGCCGAAGGAGAGGCCTTGGCCAGCAGTCCAAACCTGATCGCGGTAAGCGGCGCCAGCGGCTTTGTCGGCAGCGCGCTGGTGGGCGAGCTCGCCGGCAGCGCCAATCACGTGTGCCGGGCGCTGTTCCGGCTGCAACCTGCCTCGATCAGCCCGCTGGTCGACGCCCGGGTGGTGGGCGACCTTGCGGTCGCCACCGACCTCAAGGAGGCGCTGCAGGGTGTCGATGTGCTGGTGCATGCAGCGGCGCGCGCGCATGTGCTCAACGATGCCGAGACCAATCCACTCGAGGCGTACCGGCACATCAATGTCGCGGGGACCGAGCGCATTGCCAGGGCGGCCATTGCCGCGGGCGTCCGGCGACTGGTATACATATCGTCGATCGGGGTCAACGGCAAGCGCAATTTCGAGCGTCCCTTCACCGAGGCGGACGAGCCGGCGCCGGTCGACGATTATGGTCGCACCAAATGGGAGGCGGAACAGAAGCTTCAGGGCTTTGCGCGGAGCAGCGATCTCGAGCTGGTCATCCTCAGGCCGCCTTTGGTCTATGGCCCCTATGTCAAGGGCAATGTGGCGCGCCTGATGCGGATCATCGCCCGCGGCATCCCCCTGCCGCTCGCGTCGGTCAACAACCAGCGCAGCATGATCGGTCTCGGCAATCTGGTGTCGGCCATCGTCACCGCGGCCGAACACCCGCGCGCAAAGGGGCGAACCTTCCTGGTCTCCGACCAGCACGATCTGTCGACGCCGGAGTTAATCCGGCTGATTGCCCGAGCGCTCGGGCGAGTGCCCAATCTGTGGCCGTTTCCGGCCTCGCTGCTGTTCGCCGCGGGCACGTTGACCGGCCGCAGCGCCGAGGTCGAGCGGCTGGCGGGCTCCCTGCGCATCGACAGCAGCGCCTTCACCGCGGCGACAGGCTGGCGTCCGAGCGTACCGATCGAAGACGAGATTGCGCGCATGGTCGCGGCCAGCGGCCTCAAGCGCTAGCCATTTTCGTCATCGATTTCCTTCGATGCCTCGACCCAGATGTCGAAGTCGCGGCCTTCCGGGCTGCCCTCGGCCAGCCAACGGTCGTAAGCGAGCTGGCGCAGATGCATCTCCTTTGCCCGCAGCCAATAGTCGAAGCTGCGGCCTTCGGGCCGGCCGTCCTGTTCCCACAGGAAATACGCCGTGGCCCGTACTGCCTGGGCCAGATCTGGGTCTCGCTTCACTTCGGTTTTCCGGGAGTCCTGCTGGACGCCTCGGGACAACTAAAGGCTGGAACGATTGGTTCCGATCCTATGGCGCGGGATTGGGTTGCCGGAACGGCTCCGGCAGGGGGAAGGCCTCCACCTCACGCAGCAGATCCAGCATGCCCGTCACCTCGGCATCGGCGAAAATGCGGCCCCGTTCGGCAGTGGCGTTGGCCGCATTGCCTACCGCTCCGGCCGGATTGAGGTCCGAGGCGATCCAGGCATAGGCGTGGGTGCCGGTCGGGCGCAGATACTTGAACTGCTGCTCATCGCGCGCGGCGATCGAACGGAAATCCTCGAGCCGGTCCAGATGTACGAGGTCGGGCCGGAAATGCAGCATCAACGAGGTCTCGAGATCGCCAGCATGGATGCCGTGGCGTTTTTCGATATCCGTCAACATGCCGTCGGGCGGCTGGAAGCGGGTCCAGCCGGTCTTGACCACCAGCATGGCCTCACGCACACGCAACTCGCGGGCGACGATGCCCATGATCTCCTCGTTGCCGCCGTGCGAATTGATGAACACCAGCTTGCGCACCCCTGCGCGCGCCACCGAGACGCCGAGTTCGTACCAGGCGTCGATCAGCGTGTGCGCCGTGTGCGTCGCCGTGCCGGTGGCCCAGATGTGCTCGTTGGACTTGCCCACCTGCTGTACCGGCAGGATACGGAGGTCGAGGTCAGCCGGTGCGCGCTCGATCATGAGGTCGAGGCAGCCCCGATTGAGAATCGAATCGACCCCCACCGGCAGGTGCGGGCCGTGCTGTTCCACCGCCGCGATCGGCAGGACGGCGATGGTCCTTTGCGGGTCGATGTCGGCGTATTCACGCGCCGCGTAGTCGGTCCACCAGATCTTGCGCGCCATGGTCAGACTCCTCCCGCCGGGCCGGCGGCGACGACTTCGACCTCGACCACGAATTCGGGCCGCGCGAAGCCGGAGACGATCATCAGCGTCGAGGCGGGAAAAGGCGGGCTGAAGCGCCTGTTGCGCACGTCCATGTACGGCCGCAGATGCTCGCGGGCGGAGACGAACGCATTGATGCGCACCACGTGCTCGAGCCCCAGGCCCGATTCGGCGAGGAGCGCCGCGATATTGTCGAAGCAGAGCTCGGTCTGCTCGGCCGCGCCGGAGGGGACCGTGCCGTCCTTTTGGATTCCGAGCTGGCCGGAGCAGAACACCAGCTTCTGGCCGGCGGGGACCTCGACGCCGTTGCTGTAGGAGGAGAATGGGGGATGGATAGTCGTTGGCGAAAGCGGGATGTGCATATCGAACCTCAATAGTGGCCAGCTAAGCGGCAATGCCGGACGTTTGCCAGCCCCAAAGCGCGCCTGTCCGCCCAGTTTCTGAGCAACGGGCGAAGTGACGCGATTTTGGGCTTTTCTTTTTGGCAGGCGCGCGATCTTAATCAGCATTAAGATGTCGCCAAAGGGCATCCTTCGGCCGCCGAGCGTCACCAAGGGCTCAGCCGGAAACCGGGAATCTCAGGGGAAACAGGGAGACCACCGCATGCAACTCACATCCAGACTGCTCGCGGCCAGCGCGCTGTTCGCGCTCGCCGGAGTCGCGCCGGCGCTGGCGCTCGACAAGGTCAGCTTCGGCACCAACTGGCTCGCCGAGGGCGAGCATGGCGGCTTCTACCAGGCGGTGGCCGACGGCACCTACGAGAAGTACGGCCTCGACGTGACAATCGTGCAAGGCGGCCCGCAGGCGGCCAACGAAGCGTTGCTGATCTCGGGCAAGATCGACTTCTACATGGGCGGCCAGTTCAGCCTCTACGACGATATCAAGCAGGGCATCCCGGTGATCAACGTCGCCGCCATGTTCCAGAAGGACCCGCAGATCCTGATGACGCACAAGGGCGTCGGCATGGACACGTTCGCCGACATCGCCAAGGCCGACACCATCTTCATGGGCAAGGACATCTTCGTCACTGACTTCGTGTGGATGAAGGCCAACTTCCCCGGCTTCAGGGATGAGCAGTACAAGCCCTACACCTTCAACCCGGCGCCCTTCATCGCCGACAAGATGTCGGCGCAGCAGGGCTACGTAACCTCCGAGCCTCTGGCGGTGGAAAAGGCGATGGGCGAGGCGCCCAACGTCTTCCTGTTCGCCGACAACGGTTATGCGCCCTACTCGACCACCATCGAGACCACCACTAAGAACGTCGCCGAAAAGGCCGATCTGGTGCAGCGCTTCGTCGATGCCTCGATCATCGGGTGGTACAACTACCTCTACGGCGACAACAAAGCCGCCAACGACCTGATCAAGAAAGACAACCCGGAGATGACCGACGAGCAGTTGGCCTTCACCCTCAAGCAGATGAAGGACCACGGCATCCTGGTGTCCGGCGATGCCGAGACCAAAGGCATCGGCTGCATGACCGACGACCGGCAGAAATCGTTCTTCGACATGCTGGTCGGGCTCAAGCTGGTCGACGGCTCGATCGACTACAAGAAGGCCTACACCACGCAGTTCGTGTGCAAAGGCGTGGGCATGGACCTCGTCAAGAAGTAAGCCTGCCGCTAAGGCAGACTTCGCGTTTGACCCAGGAGGCGCGCTGCGGCGCGCTTCCATTTTTCCGGAACAACGACTTGACCCTGACTGACACCTCACCCTCCATGGCAGCTCCGGCGGCATCGGCAGCCAACCGCACGGTCGTCGCCATGCATGGCGTGTCCAAGGTGTTCTCGAACGGCACCCTGGCGCTCTCCAACATGTCGCTGACGGTCGAGCAGGGCGAGTTCCTCAGCCTGCTCGGGCCGTCGGGGTGCGGCAAGTCGACGGCGCTCAGGATCATCGCGGGGCTCGGCGCGCCCTCCTCCGGCCGCATCGAATGGCCGGCCTCGACCATCAATGCCAAGGGTCTGCCACAGGGCGACATCGGCTTCGTCTTCCAGGACCCCACGCTGATGCCCTGGGCCACGGTGTTCGGCAATGTCTACCTGCCGCTGAAGCTGCAGGGCATCGGCAAGGACGCGGCCCGGCCGCGCATCATGGAGACGCTGGCAACCGTCGGTCTCGCCGATTTCGCCGAGGCCTATCCGCGCGAGCTGTCGGGCGGCATGAAGATGCGCGTCTCCATCGCGCGCGCGCTGGTCACCAACCCCAAGCTACTGCTCATGGACGAGCCGTTCGCGGCGCTCGACGAGATCACCCGGCAGAAGCTCAACGACGACGTGCTGGAGCTCTGGCGCCGCTCCGGCGTCACCGTGGTCTTCGTGACCCACTCGGTGTTCGAGAGCGCCTATCTCAGCAACCGCATCGTGGTGATGCGCTCGCGGCCGGGACAGGTCTATGCCGATCTGCCGCTCGAGACGTCGGCGACGCGCAGCGAGGCCTACCGCACCTCCGAGGAGTATCGCGCCACCACGGCGCTGGTCAGCAAGGCGCTGCAGGATGCCATCCACGCCGGCGGAGGAAACCACTGATGGCCGAAGCCGTGGACGCCAATCTTGGCACCGACGCCAACACCGTGATCGCACCGCCCGCAACGCCGGTCGGCGAGCAGGTCGCGCGCGTGCTCGTGCCGGTCGGCATGCTGCTCGTCGCCATCCTTGTCTGGCAGCTCTACGTGGTGCTGAGCGGCACGCCCAAATACATCCTGCCGAGCCCCCTCGACGTCGGCGGCGCGCTGCTCACCGACTGGCCGACGCTCCTGCCCTCGCTGTGGGTCACGCTGTCGATCACCTTCGAGGCGCTGATCCTGGCGCTGATCGGCGGCGTCGGCCTCGCCATCGTGCTGGTGCAGTCGAAATGGATCGAACTGGCGCTGTTTCCCTTCGCGGTGATCCTGCAGGTCACGCCGATCGTCGCCATCGCGCCGCTGCTGTTGATCTACGCGCCCAACACCCAGACGGCGCTGCTGATCGTTGCGTTCCTCGTCGCCTTCTTCCCGATCCTCAGCAATATGGTGCAGGGGTTGAAGAGCGTCGATCACAACCTTCTCAACCTGTTCGACCTCTATGGCGCCGGGCGCTGGCAGCAGCTCGTCTATCTCAAGATTCCGGCCTCGATGCCGTACTTCATGACCGGCCTCAGGATCGGCGGCGGGCTGTCGCTGATCGCAGCCGTGGTCGCCGAGTTCGCCGCCGGAAGCGCCGGCGCCGGCTCGGGCCTTGCCTTCCGCCTGCTCGAATCCGGCTACCGTCTCAACATGCCGCGCCTCTACGCCGCGCTGATCCTGATGACGCTGACCGGCGTTGCCATCTTCGGCGTCACCTCGTTCATCTCCTGGCTGGTGCTGCATCGCTGGCACGAGAGCGCCGTGCGCCGCGAGAACTGATGCGCACCCTCCGCAACGCCTCGGTGCCTTCGGCGATGCTGGGCCGCCCCGGCAATGACCTGGAACGGGTCGACATCGCCCTCGCCGACGGCCGCATCGCCGCCATCACCCGCGCGCAGCCCGGCCACGGCGACGACCTCGATGGCGGGCTGGTGCTGCCGGCGTTCATCGATGTGCACACCCATCTCGACAAGGGCCAGATCTGGCCGCGCAAGCCCAACCCCGACGGAACCTGGATGGGCGCGCTGCTGGCCGTGGCCACCGATCGCGATGGCCTGTGGTCCAGGACCGACGTCGGACGGCGCATGGACTTTGCCCTGCGCAGCGCCTACGCGCACGGCACCGCCGCCATCCGTACACATCTCGACTCCATTCCGCCGCAGCAACTGATCTCGTGGGACCTCTTCGCTGACGTGCGCGACGCCTGGCGCGACCGCATCGAGCTGCAGGCGGTGGCCCTGGTGCATGCCGACTGTATCCTCGATGCGGCGCAACTCGACGCCGTTGCCCGCAAGGTCCGGGAGGTCGGCGGCTTGCTCGGTGGCGCGGTGATGTCAGATCCACGCGCCGGGCAGGCCATGATGACGCTGGTGGAGAAGGCCGGCGAGTTCGGCCTCGACATCGACGTGCATGCCGACGAGACCGGCGATCCGGCGTCCGACACGTTGGAGCGCCTGGCCGACGCGGTGATCGAGACCGGCTATACCGGCCGCGTCACCGCCGGCCACTGTTGCGCGCTGGCCGCGCAGGACGCGGCAACGCAGCAACGCGTCGTCGACAAGGTGGCGCGCGCCGGTATCGCCATCGTCTCGCTGCCGATGTGCAACATGTACCTGCAGGATCGCGACGCCGGCGGCCGTGCCACCCCTGTCCGCCGCGGCGTGACGCTGGTGAAGGAGCTCCGCGCCGCCGGCGTGCCCGTGGCCATCGCCTCCGACAATGCGCGCGACCCGTTCTATGCCTATGGCGACCTCGACGCGCTGGAGGTCCTGCGCGAGGGCGCCCGCATCCTGCATTTCGACCATCCGCAGGACGAGGCCTGGAGCTGGGCGGGGAGTGTGGGATACGATGCGGCGGCGATCGCCGGCTTTTCGTACACGGCGCGGCTCGAGGTGGGGGCGCCGGCCGATCTCGTGGCCTTCCGTGCCCGCACCTGGACCGAGCTCCTGTCGCGGCCGCAGGCAGACCGGCAGGTCATCCGCCGCGGCGCGCCGATCGACACCACCCTGCCCGACTATCGCGAACTCGACGATTTGATGGAGGCCTGACTTGTCTAGCGCTTCGGACCTGACCGCCTTCCGCGCCGCGCTTGGCGATATTCCCGTGCAGGACCACCCCAAGATCGTCCTGCAGAAGAGCCGAGACCACTATTGGTACTCGCCGCGCCTCAAGGCCGAGCTCGAGCACGTCACCGCCCAGCTCGTCGTTGCGCCACGCACCCAGGAGGAGGTGAGGCTCGTGCTCGCCGCCGCCTTCAGGTCCGGTGTCCCGGTGACGCCGCGTGGGGCCGGCACCGGCAATTACGGCCAGGCGATGCCACTGTCGGGCGGTGTGATCCTCGACCTGTCGGGTCTCACCCGCATCGTCAGGATCGAACGGGATCGCGTTCGGGCGGAAGCCGGCATCATCCTCGAAAAACTCGATGACGAGACGCGGGCCGCGGTCGGCGGCGAAATGCGCTTTCATCCGTCCACCTACCGCATGGCGACATTGGGGGGCTTCATCGCCGGCGGCTCCGGTGGGGTCGGCTCCATTCGCTGGGGCGGGCTGCGGAACTTCGGCAATATCCTCGGGCTCAAGGTGATCACCTGCGAGGCGGAGCCGCGCGTGCTCGACCTCATCGGACCGGACATCCTCAAGGTGGCGCATGCCTACGGCACCAACGGCATCATCGTCGAGGCCGAGATGCCGCTCGCCGCGGCCTACGATTGGGTGGACGTCATGGTCGGCTTCGATTCGATCATGGCGGCGTGCGCCTTTGGCGAGCAATGCGCGCGCCAGGACGGGCTGCTGCTCAAGGAGATCTCGCCGGTCGCAGCGCCGGTGCCCTACGACTGGTTCAATCGCCACCGTCCCTACATCAAGCACCGCGACCAGTCGGTGGTGCTTCTGATGGCGGCGCCGGCCTCGGTGCCGGCGCTGATGGACCTCATCGCCTTCCACAAGGGCGACCTGCTGGTGCGCACCGACACCCTGCCCGAAGATGAAAAGAAGAAGCTGCCGCCGATCTACGAGCTGGCGTGGAACCACACGACACTGCGCGGCCTGAAACTCGACCCCGGCATCACCTATCTGCAGACACAATATCCCGACCTGGAGCATGTGCGCTGGGCGGTCGAGCTGTTCGGCGACGAGATGCCGATGCACCTCGAGATGAACCGCTTCGACGGCAACATCGTCTTCGCCGGGCTGCCGATCGTCCGCTACACCAGCGAGGCGCGGCTCGAGGAGATCATCCGGCTGCACGAGGCCAATGGCTGCCTCGTCTTCAACCCGCATCGCTATACCCTCGAGGAAGGCGGCATGAAGAAGACCGATCGCAATCAGCTCGAATTCAAGAAGCAGGCAGACCCCAAAGGCATCCTCAACCCGGGCAAGATGATCGCCTGGGACGATCCGAACTTCGATTTCGAGTCGGGACGCGCCTGGCTGTTCGAGGGCCTGAAGACGCTCGGGGCCGCCTGATGCGCGTGATGGTGCTCCACGCCCACCCGGTCGAGGAGAGTTTCAACCACGCGCTCTATGATGCCGTTCTCGACACGCTCCGGGCCAAGGGACATGAGGTCGATCCGGTCGACCTCTATGCCGAAGGCTTCGATCCGGTGATGAGCCGAGAGGGGCGCCTCACCTATCACGACGTGCCCGACAACGTAACGCCCGAGCTCAAGCCTTATGTGGACCGGCTGATGGCGGCCGAGGGCCTGGTCATCGTGCATCCGGTGTGGAACTACGGCTTTCCGGCGATCCTCAAGGGCTATTTCGACCGCGTGTTCATGCCGGGGGTCTCCTTCGTACTCGAAGGCGGCGATGGGCCGGACAAGGGCAGGCTCAAGCCCAACCTCAAGCACATCAGGAAGGTGGCGTTCGTCACCTCCTATGGCGGCGACCGCTTCCGCACCTGGATCATGGGCGATCCGCCGCGCCGCATGGCGAAACGCTGGGGCTGGGTCACCTTCGGCGGCTGGCTTCCTCCCACCTATCTCGCCCTCTATGACATGAACAATGTCAGCCCGGAGGGCCTCAAGGCCTTCATCGACAAGGTGAAGCGGGTCATCGGCCGCTTCTAGACGACCTTCGCCTTTCGCTTGAACTCCGGCCGGTCCCAGGCGCGCGCGGCGATCACCTCGCCCAGCACTTCGGCGGCGCGATAGATGTCCTGATAGCGGAGATAAAGCGGCGTCAGGCCGAGGCGGATGATGTCTGGCTGGCGGAAATCGCCGATGACACCGCGGGCGATCAGCGCCTGCATGACCGCATAGGCCTCAGGATGGCGGAGACTGATCTGCGAGCCGCGCTGCGTCGCCTCCCGCGGCGTGATGATCTCGAGCTCGGGGGCCCGCCGGCCGATTTCGTCGGCGAAGAGATCGAACAGCGCATCGGCCTTGCGCTTCACCGATATCATGTCGACGCCGTCGAAGGCATCGAGCGCCGCGTCGAGGGCCGACATCGACAGGATCGGCGGCGTGCCGGCGCGCAGGGCATCGACACCGGTGCCGGGCCGGTATTCCGGTGCGAACTCGAACGGCGCGGCGTGGCCGAGCCAGCCCTGCAACGGCTGTCGCAGGTCCTGCTGGTGGCGGGGGGCGACGTAGGCGAAGGCGGGCGCACCGGGGCCGCCGTTGAGGAACTTGTAGCCGCAGCCGACGGCGAAGTCGGCGCCGCAGCCGGCGAGGTCGAGCGGCACGGCGCCGGCGGAATGGCAGAGATCCCAGACGGTTAGCGCGCCGGCCTCGTGGGCGCGGCGGGTCAGCTCCGCCATGTCGTGGCGTGCGCCGGTGCGATAGTTTACCTCGGTGACCATGACGATTGCGGTGGTGTCGTCGATCTCCGTCAGATCGCCGGCAACAATGTCATGGCCGGTGAGGCGTGCGAGGCCCTCGGCGATGTAGATGTCGGTGGGGAAGTTCCCCTCCTCGGTCAGGATCATTTGGCGCTCGGGCCGCTTCTCAAGCGCCGCCGCCAACAGCTTGAAAATGTTGACGGAGGTGGAATCGGCGACCATCACACTGCCGGGCTCGGCGCCGAGCAGCGGCGCCAGCTTGTCGCCGACCCGCCGCGGCAGGTCGATCCAGTCGTGCACGTTCCAGCTGGTGATGAGGTCGCGACCCCATTGGGTGCCGATCACCTCGGCCAGGCGCGGCGGCACCGACCGCGGCAGCGCGCCAAGGGAGTTGCCGTCGAGGTAGATGACGCCCTCGGGCAACACGAAGCGCTCGCGCAGCGGCGCCAGCGGGTCGGCGAGATCGAGCGATTTTGTGTCCCCTAAGGCCATGCAGGCATCAACGAAATCGCGGTGCAAATGTCGATAGACAGCGCCGCGATGTCCCCCTAAACGGCAAGCATGTCCACGCCAATGCTCGAGCTGATGCTCACCGCCGCACGCGCCGCGTCGACCGCCATCATGGAGGTCTATCTCTCTGATTTCGATCATGTTTCGAAGTCGGATGGATCGCCGGTGACGCTCGCCGACCAGCGTGCCGAGACCATCATCCTCGAGCATCTGGCATCCACGACCCTGCCGGTGCTGGCGGAAGAGAGCGTGGCGGCCGGCATCGTGCCGCGTCTCGGCGAGCGCTTCTTCGTCGTCGATCCCCTTGATGGGACTAAGGAATTCGTGGCGTGCAACGGCGAGTTCACGGTCAATATCGCGCTCTGCGAGGCTGGGCGTCCAACGCATGGGGTGGTGCTGGCCCCCGCGACGGGTGCAACGTTCGTTGCAAGTCCCGATGGCGCTTACGAAATCACCCTTCGCGACGAGCACCTGCCGCTGCGCACGGTGGTCGATGGCCCGATGAAGGTCGTCGCGTCGCGCTCGCACGGGCATGGGGCGCTGGAGGGGTTTTGCGAGACATTCCAGGTGGTTGAGGATGTCTCGGTCGGCTCGTCGCTGAAGTTCTGCATGGTCGCCAAGGGTGAAGCGCAACTCTACCCGCGCTTCACGCCCACCTCGGAATGGGACACCGCCGCCGGCCAGGCGATCCTGGAATCTGCTGGCGGATCAGTGCTTTGCCTCGATGGCAGCCCGCTCGCCTACGGCAAGGGCGGCGACAATCTCAACCCGTTCTTCATCGCCGCCGCGTCCCCGGACCTGGCCCGGCGCGGCGCCGCGGAGATGCGCCGACTGCTCGGCACGCCATGACGTAATGTCAGGCTCTGGCCGGAGTCCAGGGCCGGGCAACCACCGCGACAGTCTCTCCGGTTATCGCGGGTTCGCGTGCAAACCTCCGTTAACCGCGCATGGCTTACATGCGCTGGCAGCAGATTGCAGTTACTCGCGTGTGCGTATATAGGGCCGCCATATTCCGGCCCGGCATATGCCGAAAGAGTCCACTGCATGAACGTCCGCACCATCTGTCTCGCCATTCTCTACGACGCCGACGCGACCGGATATGAGATCCGCAAGCTGTCGACGGAGGGCGAGTACTGCTATTTCGTCGACGCGAGCTACGGCGCCATCTATCCGGCGCTGCAAAAGCTCGAGGCCGACCGGCTGGTGACATCCAAGGTCGCGCAGCAGGACGGCAAGCCGGCCAAGAAGATCTACTCGATCACCCCGCTCGGGCGGCGCGAGTTCATCAACTCGCTGTTCGAGCAACTCGGGGAGGACGAGTACCGCAGCGAATTCCTGCTGTTCGCACGGTTTGCATCCGAACTTCCGCAGTCTCTCGTTCAGGTCCGGCTCAGGGAACGACTCGCATCCCTCGACGCCGCCATTGCCGAGCTCGACCGTCTCAAATCCAACCATTCGCAACCGGCGGATCGCTGGATAATCGATTACGGCCGCACTTGTATGGCCTTTGCGCGTGACTACATCGACGCCCACATGGGCGAACTGATTGCGCTGGCGCGGCCCGATGCCGCTCAGGCCGCAGAATAGAGGGCTATTTCTGAATGCGTGCGATTTACTCTTACGGCATCGCGCTGGTCATTGTGCTCGTGCTCGCCGTCTGGATGGCCACGGGGACGCTGGTCGACGGCGGCCACGGCCCGGGCAACGGCGAAAAGCCTGTCGTCTCGCTCATCGAGAAGAACGGCGGACCCCTGACCAATGCAGTCGAGGAATCGGGCATCAACAAGAAGGCGCCCGATGCCATCGATCCGGCCAAGACCATTGCCGAGCGTAACGACGACAAGGGCGCGGGCACCAACGCCGCGCCGCGCTCGGTGCGCATCATGGTGGCGACCGCCCAGCTCGAGCCGATCGACGTGCCACTGCGCGGCCGGACGCAGGCCAAGTCCAAGGTGACGATCGTCGCCCAGACCAACGGCATCGTGCAGTCGGTCAATGTGCAGAAAGGCCAGGCGGTGAAGCCGGGCGATCTGCTGTGCACGCTCGACCAGGGTGCGCGCAAGCTGGCAGTCGACCAGGCACAGGCCGCCGTCGACCAAGCGCAGACGGCGTTCGAGTCCAACGCGGCGCTGGTCAAGAAGGGTCTCGCCGCCGAGAACACGTCGCTCGCCGCGCAGTCGGCCCTCGCGGGCGCCAAGGCGCAGCTCGAAAGCGCGCAACTCGAACTCGCCCGGACCAGCATCAAGTCCGACGTGGCCGGAATCGTCCAGGACCCGATGGCGACACAGGGCTCCATGCTGGCGATCGGCCAGCCTTGCGCGACCGTCGTGCAGCTCGACCCCATGCTGTTCATCGCCTCGGTGCCGGAAGCCAAGGTCGGCTATGCCAAGGTCGGCCTCAGCGCCGACGTGACCACGGTCAATGGCGACAAGGTGCAGGGCAAGGTGACCTACCTCGCCTCCAGCGCCGACAATGCGACCCGGTCGTTCCCCGTCGAAATCGAGCTGCCCAATCCGGACGGCAAGATCCGCGACGGCGTCACCGCCGACGCCATCGTCAATGTCGGTACGGCGCCGGTGACCATCCTGCCGCAGTCGGTGCTGACGCTGGACGACGAAGGGGTGCTCGGCATCCGCAGCGTCGAAGCCGGCAATAAAGTGGCGTTCCACGCCGTCAACATCATCAAGGACACGCGCGACGGCGTCTGGATCGTCGGGCTGCCGCCGAAACTGAACGTTATTACCGTTGGGCAGGACTTCGTGAAGGCCGGCCAGATCGTCGACGCCAAGACAGCCGATGGGGAGCAGCCGTCATGATGAACTTCCTCGAACGCATCCTCAGGATGCCCAGGGTGGTCATGACAGTCATGATCATCCTGTTGATCGCGGGCGTCGGTTCGTATCTGTCGCTGCCCAAGGAAAGCTTCCCGGCGGTCGACTTCCCGTATTTCTATGTCTCGGTCAGCGAGACCGGTGTGTCGCCGCAGGACGCCGAGCGCCTGCTCGGCAAGCCGATCGAGGATCGCGTCAAGGACATCGACGGGCTCACCCACTACACGACCACCGCGTCGCAGGGCCATGCCGCGGTGTTCCTCGAGTTCGACGTCAACGCCGACAAGGACAAGGCCCTGTCGGACGTGCGCGCCAAGCTCGACGGGGTGACCTCCGAGTTGCCGGCCGACGCCACCACGCCGACGGTGACGGCGATCTCGCTCGCCATGTTCCCCTCGATCTCGGTCGCCGTCTATGGCGACGTGCCGGAGCGGGCGCTGGTGCAAAAGGCCAAGGAACTGCAGGAGGCGCTGAAGAAGCTCGGCGACGTGCAGTCGGCCGACCTTGCGGGTTCGCGCGACGAAATGCTGGCGGTGACGATCGATACCGACAAGCTCGAGGCCTACAACCTGACCGCCGCGCAACTGCTCGATGCGCTGGCCAAGAACAACCTGGTGGTGCCGGGCGGCACGATCGATACCGGCAAGGGCTCGTTCAACGTCGAGGTGCCGGGCCTCATTACGACGGCACAGGACGTCTATTCGCTGCCGCTCAAGACGTCGGGCGACACGGTGGTGACGTTCGGCGACGTGGCGCAGATCACCCGCACCTTCAAGGACGCCACCAGCTACGCGCACGTCAACGGCGCGCCGGCGATCACCATCGGCGTGGTCAAGAAGCTCGGCACCAACGTCATCGACGTCGTCGACAAGGTGAAGGCGACGACCGAAGAGGTGACCAAGTCGTGGCCGACCGGCATCCAGCACTCGTATCTGCTGGACCAGTCTGAATCGGCCAAGAGCCTGTTCAACTCGCTGCAGGCGGCGGTGCTGACCGCCGTCGCGCTGGTGCTGATCATGTGCATCGCGACGCTGGGCGTGCGTCCGGCGATCATGATCGGCATGTCGATCCCGATCTCGTTCATGATCGCCTTCCTGGTCACGGGCCTTCTCGGCATGACGCTCAACATGATGATCATGTTCGGCCTCGTGCTCGCGGTGGGCGTGCTGGTGGACGACCCGATCGTGGTGGTGGAGTACGCCGAACGAAAGCTGCAGGAAGGCGTGCCGCGCCGCGAAGCCTTCATCATGGCGGCCAAGAAGATGTTCGTGCCGGTGGTTTCGGCGACCGCGACGACGCTGTGTGCGTTCGTCGTGCTGCTGTTCTGGCCAGGCATCATCGGCAAGTTCATGAGCTACCTGCCGATCATCGTGATCGTGGTGATGTGCGCCTCGCTGCTGTCGGCGCTGGTGTTCATGCCGATCATCGGATCGTTGATCGCCAAGGTGCACGTCGACCCGGTCGAGAAGGCCAAGGCCGACATCGTGATGTACCCGGACAAGTTCGACCCCAAGAAGGTCGGCGGCCTGACCGGCATCTACGTGCGCATGATGAGCAAGCTGCTGCACTATCCGCTGGTGACGCTGCCGGTCGGCTTCGCCCTGGTGGTGCTGTGCTTCTTCATCTACGCCACCCACCCCACGGGCAACGTGGTGTTCCCCGATTCCGAGCCCGAGCAGGCAACGGTCAACGTCATCGCGCGCGGCAACTATTCGCCGGTGCAGGTCCGCGACCTGTTGGTCGAGGTCGAAAACAAGATGCTGACCATTCCCGGCATCCAGGATTCGGTGATGGCGTTCGGCGGCGGCCAGGGCGGCTTCGGCGGCAGCTCGCCGCCGGACACCATCGGCTCGTTCCAGCTGCAGCTCCTGCCGTGGAAGGATCGCGTCAAGGCGGCGGAAATCTTCGCCAATATCCGCGAGGCGACCAAGGACATCCCGGGTCTCGAAGTGCAGATCGCGGCGGCCGAGAACGGCCCGCCGGCCGGCAAGGCCATCAATCTGCGCGTCGAGAGCCAGAACTATGCGGACCTCGCGCCAGTTGTCGGGAAACTGCGCAGCTACATCGAAAACGACCTCGGTGGCGCCATCGACGTCGAAGACGGACGCCCCTCCCCCGGTATCGACTGGCAGGTCACGATCGACCGTGTCGCCGCGGCCAAGTATGGCATCGGCGTGCGCGAGCTCAGCCCGTATGTGCAGCTCGTGACCTCGGGCGTGAAGATCGGCTCGTACCGGCCGGAGGACACGACCGACGAGCTCGATATCCGCGTGCGCCTGCCCGAGGATGAGCGGACGTTCGATACGCTCGACTCGCTGAAGATCACCACGGCGCAGGGACAGATCCCGGTCAGCAACTTCATCAAGCGCACGCCGGTGCAGAAGGTGGCCACCATCGGCCGCTATGACGGCGCGTACTCGATGAACGTGGCGGCCAACCTGCAGCCGGGGCTCAACTCCAACGACAAGATCAAGCTGATCAAGGCGTGGGAGCAGGAGCAGATCAAGAACGGTACGATCCCGGCCGGCACGCATATCGTCTATGGCGGCGCCGACGAACAGATGGCCGACACCTTCGCCTTCATCGGCAAGGCGTTCATGGTGGCCATCGCCCTGATCGCCCTGGTGCTGCTGCTCGAGTACAACAGCTTCTGGCAGGTGTTCATCACCATCTCGACGGTGGGCATGTCGCTTGCCGGCGTGATGCTGGGGCTGGTGGTTACGGGCATGCCGTTCTCGGCCATCATGACCGGCCTCGGCATC
This sequence comes from Pseudomonadota bacterium, assembly GCA_023390785.1. GTDB lineage: Bacteria > Pseudomonadota > Alphaproteobacteria > Rhizobiales > Devosiaceae > Devosia_A. The sequence continues at coordinate 3,145 of JAEWCE010000067.1, read as the reverse complement.
GTGGCTCTGGCCGGCATCGTGGTGAAGAACGGCATCGTGCTCACCGATACATACAACCACTACAACCGCGACGACGGCGTGGAGCCGATCAAGGCGATGCTGCTGACCGTGAGCCAGCGCGTGCGGCCGGTGCTGCTCACCGCCACGGTGACGGCGCTGGGCGTGATCCCGATGGCGCTCAATGTCGAGTTCGACTTCATCGGACGCGAGATCAATGTCGGCGGCCTCGCCGGCACGTGGTTCACGGCGCTGAGCGCGGCGCTGGTGTCCGGCCTGTTCGTATCGACGGGCCTGACGCTGGTGATGGTGCCGGTGATGATCGTGGCCCCGAAGGTCGCGGGCCAACAGGTCGGCCGGTTCTTTGTCGGCCTGTGGCATCTGCCCGGCCGGCTCCTGGGCCTGCTCGCCGGCCTGTTCCGCCGGCCGGCGACGGCAACGACGCCGGATGGCGGCGAGGCCGTGGTGCCCGAGACGGTTCCGGCCGCCGAGCTGCCCAGTCCCGCCAACGACGAGGACGCGCAGCGCCACGCCGCGGAGTAAGCGGCGGCTATAGAAAGCGGAAGGCCCGGAGCGATCCGGGCCTTTTCGTATGCGCGGGTTGCAGTGAACTTGCGGTCGGGTCCTTCCCTGCGCAGCGGGGGAAGGTATCGCGGAGCGACGAAAGGGGGCGGCGACAAGCACAGCGCGGGTGGCCACCCCCTCCACCACGCTGCGCGTGGTCCCCCTCCCCCGTGGCTTCGCCACCGGGGAGGATCGCCGACTGCAGTTTCTTAAACGCTGCCCTATTCCGCTGCCGGCAGGCCGCGCTTGACGAAGCCTTCGGGGTCGTTCGCGGCCTTGCGGGCGCGCTCTTCCGCTTCGGTGGCTTCGCGCTGCCGGTCCCACATCTGGGCGTAGAGGCCGTCGCGCAGCAGCAGCATCTGGTGCGTGCCGCGCTCGGCGATGCCGCCGTCGCGCAGGACGATGATCTCGTCGGCATTGATGACTGTGGACAGACGGTGGGCAATGACCAGGGTGGTGCGGTTGCGGCTGACGACGTCGAGCGCCTGCTTGATGTCCTGCTCGGTCTTGGTGTCGAGCGCCGAGGTCGCCTCGTCGAGGATGAGGATGGGCGGGCCCTTGAGGATGGTGCGGGCGATGGCGACGCGCTGCTTCTCGCCGCCGGAAAGCTTGAGGCCGCGCTCGCCAACCGGGGTGTCGTAGCCCTTGGGTAGCGAGGCGACGAACTGGCCGATCTGGGCAGCGTCGGCGGCGGCCTTCACTTCGTCCATCGAGGCGTCCGGGCGGCCGTACTGGATGTTGTAGGCGATGGTGTCGTTGAACAGCACGGTGTCCTGCGGCTCCATGCCGATCTGGGCGCGCAGACTCGCCTGCGTCACGTCGCGGATGTCCTGGCCGTCGATGGTGATGCGGCCGCCGGTGACGTCGTAGAAGCGGTAGAGCAGCCGCGAGATGGTGGACTTGCCGGCGCCGGTGGGGCCGACGATGGCAGTGGTCTTGCCGGCCGGGACCTCGAAGCTGATGCCCTTGAGGATCTCGCGGTCGGGGTCGTAGTGGAAGCTGACGTTCTCGAAGCGGATCACCGGGCCGGTGATGGCGAGATCGGGTGCGCCGGGCCTGTCGGTGATCTCGGGGTCCTGGCCGAGCAGCTTGAACATCTCCTCGATGTCGGTGAGGCCCTGGCGGATCTCGCGATAGACGAAGCCGATGAAGTTGAGCGGCCGGTAGATTTGCATGAGGAAGGTGTTGAGCAGCACGAAGTCGCCGATGGTCAGCGTCTTGTTGAGCACACCCATGATCGCCAGCACGCCGATGACGATGACGCCGGCGTAGAAGATCACCGCCTGACCGAAATTGAGGAAGCCCAGCGAGGTCCAAATGCGGATGGCGGAGCGCTCGTATTTCGCCATCGAGCGGTCGAAGCGCTCGGCTTCCATCTTCTCATTGGCGAAGTATTTCACCGTCTCGAAATTGAGCAGGCTGTCGACGGCCTTGGAGTTGGCGTCGGTGTCGCTCTCGTTCATGTCGCGGCGGATGGAGATGCGCCAGTTGCTCGCCTTGATGGTGAACCACAGGTAGAGCCAGATGGTGACGATCATCACGCCGAGATAGCTGATGCCGAACATCACCACGAAGATCACCGAGGTGACGGCGAACTCGACCAGCGTCGGGGCAATGTTGAGCACCATGAAGCGGACGATGGTCTCAATGCCCTTGGTGCCGCGCTCGATAATGCGGCTGAGGCCGCCGGTGCGCCGCGCCAGGTGGAAGCGCAACGACAGCCGGTGCAGGTGCTCGAAGGTCTGGAAGGCCAGCCGGCGGACGGCGTACTGGCCGACGCTGGCGAACATGATGTCGCGCAATTGCTGGAAGCCCGCATCGACGACGTTGCCGACACCGTAGGCGACCCCCAGCACGATGGGCACGGCGATGCCCATCACCAGCGCCTCGTTGCCCTGCGCCGCCTTGCCCAGGCCGTCGATGATGCCCTTGTAAGCGAAGGGGATCAGCGTGGTGGCGACCTTGCTGACCAGCAGTGCGCCGATGGCGAGGATGACGCGAAGCTTCAGGTCGGGGCGGCCGGGCGGCCACATGTAGGTCCACAAATGCATCGCCGTAGAGAGCAGTGAGCCCTCCGCGGTAAGCGCCGCGGCTTTCTTGTCAGGCGGGGGAGAGGCCATCAGGCCGGCTCAACTTCCGTGCGGGCAATAACCGGCGTCAGATCGGCCGCCAGACCCGAGAACAGGCCGGAAAACGCCCCGTTCAGCGCCTGCAGCCGCTCGGCGTTGAGCGAATAGCAGTTCCGGGTGCCCTTGGGGCTGCGTTGCACCAGTCCCGCATCGAGCAGGACCTTGATGTGCTGGCTGACGGTCGACTGCGCCAGCGGCAGACACTCGGTGACGTCGGTGCAGCAGCAATCGTGCTGGGCCCGTTCGGCAAGTATGCGCAGGATCGACAGGCGCACCGGGTGGCCCAGTGCGCGCATCACGTCGGCAAATTCCTCGTCCTGCATTTTGTTCATCGCCAATTACCGATAGAAGAAGCCGACGCCGGGCGCAAGGCTGATCAACGCACCTCAAGCGTCGCGAATGACGAAATCTCGCCGGTGTTGGGCGGCGGCAGCACAATGACATTGGGGTAGCGC
>JAEWCE010000324.1 GCA_023390785.1 Pseudomonadota bacterium | reverse complement strand
CGGCACTTCGGCGCGCACGGCCGGGGGCGCGGCCGGGACCGCTGCCGCGGGCGGCGGGCTGGCCTGTGGACGCGGCGCTTCCGCTGCGCCCGGAGTGTTGCCGCCGAAGGACTGGCGCTTGCCGAACATCTCAGGCCTTCTTGAGCTTCAGGAACGAGGAGAGCTTGAGACTGCTCTTGCCGGCCGCCTCGGGCGTCGAGCGGCCGGTGACGTGCATGCCGATGGTGCGGAAGATTTCGTTGGCGCGGTTGTTGGCCGCGACTTCGGCGAGCATCTGGCCGTTGTTGGCGGCGGTGCCGAAGGTTGCCGCGTCAAAGCCGATCTGGCCGAGCAGTTTGCACTCGACGGAGGAGGCGAATTCCTTGGGGGCAATCTCCGGCCGCTTGGCGACGCCCAGCTTGTTGATGACCAGCAGCGGCTCGGCCTCGCTGGGCCGCAATGCCTTGATGGTATCGGCAAGGTTCTTGGCATTGCGCAGATTGGCAAGATCGGGCTCGGCAACGATGACCACCTCGTCGACGGTCGCCAGCGTGTGGCGAACCCAGGCCGTCCAGGCATGCGGGATGTCGAGGATGACGACGGGCGTGGTCTTTTGCGCCAGCTCCAGCACCTGCTCGAAGTCGCGCTCGCCATAGTCGAAGGTCTTGTCGAGCATGGCGGGGGCGGTGAGAAGGTTGATATGGTTGGCCGCCTTGCTCATCAGGCGGTCGAGCATGGTCGGATCGACCTTGCCGGGAGCGCCGAGCGCATCGGCGATGCCGTGCGGCGGATCCTGGTTGAAGTTGAGGCCTGCGGTGCCAAACGGCAGGTCCATATCGAGGATCAGCACGTCCTGTCGCAGATGCTGGCTGATCGCCCAGGCGACATTGTGCGCCACGGTCGAGGCGCCTGAGCCGCCCTTGGCCGAGATGAAGCCGATGGTGCGGCCGATGGGCGCGGCGCCTTCGGCCGCAAACAGGTCGGAGATGGCATTGACGATGGTCTGCGCACTGGTGGGCAGCACCAGATATTCGGAGACGCCCGAGCGGATCAGCTCGCGATAGAGCAGCACGTCGTTGACGTGGCCGAGGACGATCAGCCGCGTCGCCGCGTCGCAAACCTCGGCGAGGCGATCGAGCGCACCGGGGATTTCTTCGGTCGGCAGCGAGGTCTCGATGATGATGAGGTTCGGCGTCGGGTTGGATTTGTAGCTTTCGATGGCCCCCTCGAGGCCGCCATTGTGCGTGGTGAGTGCGACCTTCGACATACGCCGGTCGTGCACTGCCGATTCGACGAGCTCGGCCGTCTGCGAGTGCTCGCAGAACGCCTGGATGGTGATCCGTGGCAGGAGACGCGCGCCGGTGGCGACCTCAGCCGCCGGCTCCTCGACCAGCTTGCTGTCCTTGTTCGGCGTGAGGAAACTCATGGTCTAACTCTCCATCGCAACGGTTACCGTACAGTGATCAGTCGAGGATAAATCCGACTGATCCCTGGTAGCTGCCGCGCATACCGTTGTTGCCGACGCCGTATTGCTTTTCGAGATGCCCCAGGAAAATGGCCTCGGCGTCGCCGGCGATTGCATAATTGTCGGTGGGCAGGTCGGGACGGCCGAACTGGGCCATCACCGGCGTCACCATGATCACGAGCTCGGTCTGTTCGTGCACGTAGTCGCGCGAGCGGAACAGGGCGCCGAGGATCGGGATGTCGCCAAGGCCCGGCATCTGCGACAACTGATGCTTCTCGTTGTCCTGCAGCAGGCCGCCGATGGCGAGGGTGCAGCCGGCCGGGATCTCGACGGTCGTCTTGGCGCCACGCTCGGTGACTGCGCCGCCACCGGAGGGCTCGGAGACGTTGGTGTCGACGATGAGCGCGATGTTGCCATTGGACTTCACGGTCGGGGTGAAGTTGAGCTTCACGCCGTATTCCTTGAAGGCAGTGACGACATGGCCGTTGCCGTCCGATGTGTTGTAGGGCACCTCGCCGCCGACCAGGAACTCCGCCGGCTGGCCGGAGATGGCGGTCAGCGTGGGCTCGGCCAAAGTGCGCAGCGCGTTCCGCCGGGCCAGGGCCTTGAGGGTAGCGCTGATCGACAGCGGACCGATATTGGCGGCCGCCGACACGGTGCTGATGGGGCTCGCTCCCGACACATCGCCGAGGCTGGCATTGGGGGAATTGACCAGGCCGGTGATCAGGCCGCCCGAGGCGGTGACGTTGAGGTCGAGACCGAGCTGCTTGATGGCGGTGCGGTCGACTTCGGCGACGGTCACCTTCAGCATGACCTGCTGGTTGCCGGCGACGTTGACGATGCTGGCGACGTTTTCGGGTCCGCCGGCGAATTGCACGGCGATGAGCTTGGCCTTGTCGACGTCATCCTGCGACAGCGCGCTGCCCGAGAGCACGACACGGTTGGTGCCGCTCAGGGTCACGGATTCGACCCGGATGTGCGATCCCGGAATGTTGCGGGCAATGGCCGCTTCCAGCGCATTGCCGACATCGGAGCGCGGTTGCACGACCTTGACGTCGAAGGTGGCGATGTTGTTGCCGGCGCCATCGAGGAAGATGATGTTGGTGTCACCCCCGGCGACCGCCTGGACGATGGCGCGGGTCTTGGTGCGCATCACCACCGCGGCCACGGCCGGCTGGCTGGCAATGACCTCGCCGGCATTGGTCGGCAGATCGATGATCGTCGACTTGTTGACGTCGAGCACCAATTGCTGGCGCACTCCGGCCGGGTAGTCGGCAACCCGGATGTAGGTGGGACTGGACTTGACCTGCTGGGCAACCGCGACAGCCGGCGCCAGGCAGAGTGCGGCCGCCGCAGCGGCGAGCAGCGTCCGGCGCAGCGCGCGCGGCCCGGCGTGATTGATCGTGCGAACGCTCGTCATTTCGACCTCGCGCCTCATTGTGGTGTGACCTCGGTGCCGACGCTGACGCTCGGGGCCCGGAAGTTTGCGGGGTTGACGCTGGCGCCGGAGCCGTCGCCGCCAGGCGTCTGGCCGGCCATGACGCTGGTGTCCTGGCCGTAGCGGATAATGCGGATCGGCGCGTTGCGCTTGAGATTGGCGTCGTCGCCGCTGGCCTGGGCAAAATCGACGATCGAGCGGAGGGCCAGCGACAGGCGGCCGAGCGAGGTGGCGTTGACGATGGTCTCCGCCTGAACCGGATCGAGCTCGAGGGTGGCGATGGCCGTGTTGGCGAAGACCTGGGATTTCGGGTCTCCGTCGCCGCTGGCCTGATTGCTGTCGGCGGGGGCGCCGGTGGTGCCAGTTTCACCGAGGCGCGTATTGATGGCGAGGACACGCACGTTGGACAGCAACGTCTCCGATGTCTGCCCTTCGGGACCGCTGTGCGTCAGGATGACGTCGACATGATCGTTGGGCACGATGAAGCCGCCAGAAGCGGAGTCGGCCGAGACCGAGATGGAGACACCGCGCTTGCCCTTGTCCAGCACCGCGGAAAGATAGCCCTGATCGGCGGTGACCAGCTTCGCCGGCAGCACCGGCTCGCCCTTGAACAACTCGAAGCGCGCCACGCTGCCCTTCATCTTGTCGATGGCATCGGGCGTCGCCGACGAGGTGATGTATTCGGGCTGCAGGGTATTCTGCGGCCAATCCTGCCAAGCGAGATTGTTCGGCCCTAGCCGCTCGCCAAGCCCGATATTGGCCTTGGCGATCAGCACCTGGTCGTGCGGCACCTGGGCCACCTGCACGGCGGGCGCCTGGGGCGGCGCCCTGTCGAAGGCGTTGCCGAGCGCCAGGAAAGCGGCGAGGCCGCCAGCGAGCAACGCAACCAGCAGCAGCACGATTCGCGAGACTCTCATCGGCAGACTCCACTCAACTCACGACCGAAGGCGCCCAGAACGGGACGGCCGATACTGCCCAGCAAAGGGTCAAAGTTTGGTTAACCGATGCTTTGCATTTACGGTTAACCGAACCTTGTTCCAGTCACGGAGAAGGCTCAGCCAAGCAAATGCAAGAAAATGCCGGTCTCGGGATAGACGAGCAAAGCAGCAATCGCCAGGGTGACGCCGTACGGCACACCAGACTTCGGGTCGTGCAGGCGATCGAGCCAGCGCTGGCGCTGCAATGGCGCCGGCAACGGGTAGCGACGCAGCGCGAGGATCAGCAACGTCAGGCCGCCGCCGAGCAGAGCGGCGTAGATCAGGTATTGCAGCATCAGGCCGAAGCCGATCCAAAGGGTGGTGGCCGAGACCAGCTTGGCATCGCCGCCCCCGATCCAGCCGAAGGCGAAGAAAGCAAAGGCGATGGCGAATACGATGGCTGCCGCGGCGACGCTGGTGCCGATCTGCTCGACCGGAACGCCGGCGAACCAGGCGAGCACGAAGTAGGCCGCGGTCAGCAGCAGCACAAGCCAATTGGCGATCTTCATCGTCAACAGGTCGGACGATGCCGCGAAGGCCATCAGGATCGGAAAGATGAAGAGCGCGAGCGTGGCGGGCATGGAGTGTCCGGCATCACCGCCTCGACCGACACGGTCGGCGGTGCAGCCAGTCTGGCGCACGTATGGTTAACAAAGCGCAAAACGACAAAGGGGGCCACAGCCCCCTTTGCCCGTCGATACGCAGAATTCCGAACGGCTCAGGTAGCAGTATCCAGATGGCCGGCGATATTGGTAAACAGGCTCGACAGGCTGCCGCCCAAAGTGGTGGCAGCGGCGATGATGCCGACGGCGATGAGCGCGGCAATCAGGCCATACTCAATCGCGGTCGCACCGGACTCATCGTTCGCAAAACGAGCGATAGTGTTCATTCCAGGCTCCTTGCACACGTCATCGTTGCTTATGCAGCGCATTCGACGCGTTGCGCATCGAACGAGGCGACACGGTAGAGCGGAGCGATTGAAAGAGAGTTAACTCCCACGGCAGCAATGCGACAACTTGCCGAAACTTCAGGCGGACCGGGCTGTTGTTGTGCATTGCAAGTAGATTGCAAGTTCCGCGGCGCGTTGGGCGTTTGTCAAATATTCACCATTCGAGCGGAAACTGGCCGGTGTGAGTATCAAGTTCCCGGTGAGCCCCATGCCGCTGCTGCGTACAATTGCCGTCCTTGCGACCGCCATGCTGCTGACGGTTCCTGCCGTCGCCCTGGCAGCGACCAACGAGCCGATCAGCGTCAAGGTCAACATGGCGCGCATCCTGAGGATCAGCGCGCCGGCGGCGACGGTGATCATCGGCAACCCCGGCGTCGCCGACGTCACCATCCAGGATCCGCAGACGCTCGTGCTGACGGGCAAGAGCTATGGCTCGACCAACCTGATCGTGCTCGACAGCTCGGGCAATCCGGTGGCCGACACCATGGTGTCGGTGGTGCAGGCGACGGCGGACACCATTACCGTCTATAATGGACAGGCTCGTACCACCCTCGCCTGCGACCCGATCTGCCAGCCGACGATCACACTGGGCGACGACGCCACCTTCGCCGGCGCGGCGCTCACGTCGTCGACGCTGCTGCAGCAGTCGGCTGCCAAGCAGTAGGGCTTCGTTAACCGCGTCATAAGTCGCGGCAAATCTGCGGGGACCCCCTAACCTCCGATTAGCACTGCCGCCGGTATGCTGGCGGCAATTGCAATATTTTCCGGTCCGATGCTGCGCGCACTCCCCAACACACGGCCGACCGCTCTCGCGCTCGAAACGTGGCGCGCATTCCTGCGCGACGAACGGGGCGTGACCGTCATCGAGTTCAGCATCCTCGCCTTGCCGTTCTTCACCGTGATCTTCGCGATCCTGCAGACGGCGATCATGTTCCTCACCAGCCAGGTGCTCGACAGCGCGCTCGAAGATGCGAGCCGGCTCATTCGCACCGGACAGGCAGCCGGTTTCTCGCTCAGCGACTTCCGTACCGATGTGTGCGATGCGACATACAATCTGCTGGACTGCTCGCAGATTCAGCTCAAATCCGAGGTGTTGTCGAACTTCAGCACCGGCGGGACCGCTCCGGTCGTGCAAAGCTGCGACGTGGCGACCTGCACCTGGACGATGACGCAGAGCTTCGACCCCGGCAAGGGCCGCAGCGTCATGCAGGTGTCGGCCTATTACCGCTACCCGCTCATCGTGGTGCTGCCCTATTTCAACCTCAAGAACCAGCCGGACAATTACCGGCTGATGAGTGCGGTCCGCGTGTTCCGCAACGAGCCATTCTGATGCGCGCCTGGTTCAAAGCCCTCGCCAGCCGATTTGGCGGCGCCGAGGACGGCGTGGCCGCGGTCGAGTTCGCGTTGATCATGCCGTTCCTGCTGGCACTGTATTTCGGCTCGATGGAAGCCAGCGTGCTGTTCATGGCCGACAAGCGCATCAACACGGTGTCGGCCACGCTGGGCGACCTCGTTTCGCAATGGGACCCCAATGACGGCAAGATCCCCACAGCGACGCTGACGACCTATTTTGCCGCCGGCCCCAATATCCTGTCGCCCAATGCGGCGACGAGCCCGGACATCCTGTCGCCGTACTCGACGAGCGGGCTCAAGCAGGTGGTGTCGCTGATCTTCGTCGACAGCAGCGGCACGACCAAGGTGCTTTGGAGCAAGACCAACGGCACCGGTGCCGTCGCGCGGACGGTGGGGCAACCTTACGCGCCGCTCAACACCAGCTCGACCACCGACATCGTGGCCCGCGGCGGGTGCATCGTCGCGGCGGAATCGAGCTATGCCTACAAGCCGTTGTTCGGGCAGATGTTCAGCAACACGTTCAACCTGGCCCACACCAATTATTTCATCCCGCGTTTCGGGGCCACCGGCGTGATCAACCTGGAGGACACCAGCCTCTCCAGCACGGCTTGCACCACGGGAAGCTAGCCCCTATAGCCTTCGGCGCCCCTGCCGAGGATGACTGGATGACCGACACGCTGATCCCCGTTTTCGACCTCGGCGGCGTGTTCGTCGAATGGAACCCGATGTGGCTGTTCCGCAAGCTGTTCGCGACCGAGGAGGAGGCGCAGTGGTTTTACCACACCATCTGCACGCCCAGCTGGAACCTCGAATTCGACGCGGGCGACATTTTCTCGGAAGGGGTGGCGCGACTGATCACGCGCTTTCCCAAATACTGGCGCGAGATCCAGGCCTTCGACCTGAGGTGGAAGGAAACCTGCGGCAATTTCATCGACGGCACGATCGGGATCCATGACGAGCTGATCGCCAACGAGATCCCGACCTTCGCCATCACCAATTTCTCGTGGGAGAAATGGGTGAGCTGCCTCGGCGAGTGGCCGTTCCTCGAAAAGTTCGACGGCGTGGTGGTGAGCGGTCTCGAACATCTGGTGAAGCCCGATCCACGCATCTTTCGCGTGTTCTGCGAGCGCTATTCGCTGGCGCCGTCCGAATGCGTGTTCATCGACGACAGCGAGCCGAACGTGGTCGCCGCCCGCAAGTTCGGCATGCAGGCCATCCACTTCAAGGATGCCAAGAGTCTGCGCAACGAACTGATCGCACTCGGGCTGCCGCTTAAGGCGACGTAATGGGAATATTGTCCTCAGGCCCGAGCGTGCTATGTTGAACGGATGCAAAAGCTGCCGATTAGCATCATTGCCGAGTGGGATCCCGAAGCCTCCGTTTGGGTGGCGACGACCGACGATCTCGCGGGTTTTGTTATGGAGGATACGACCATCGAGCGGCTCGCCTCCCGCATTCCCGGTGTTCTTGAAGACTTGATCGAGCTCAACCACGTCGAATTGCCCGACGGCGTCAGCGAAGTGCCGTTTGAGGTGCATGCGCAACAAACGGGGTTCGCCTTCGCCCGGCGAGCCTAGCCATCGCGCGGCTATTACAGAGAGTTACGCCGGGCGCTTGAGGCTGCGGGTTGCAGTCTTGTGCGCTACGGCAAGGGTGACCATCAGATCTGGTACAGCCCGATCACGAAAACCAATGTCGTCGTGGACGGTGGAGTTGTTTCGCGACACAGCGCAAACGGCGTACTCAAGCAGGCCGGACTGACCAAGCGCGTCTGACTATTTCGTTCCGTACATGCGGTCGCCGGCGTCGCCGAGGCCGGGGACGATATAGCCCTTCTCGTTGAGGTGGCTGTCGATGGCGGCGGTGAAGATCGGCACGTCGGGATGGGCTTCGTTGAAGTGCTTGATGCCTTCGGGCGCCGCCAGCAGGCAGAGGAAGCGGAGGTTGTTGGCGCCGCGCTCCTTGAGCTTGGTGACGGCAGCGACCGATGAATTGGCGGTGGCCAGCATCGGATCGACGACGATGATCAGCCGGTTCTCGAGTTCGCTGGGCGCCTTGAAGTAATATTCCACCGGCTGCAGCGTTTCGTGGTCACGATAGATGCCGATGTGGGCGACGCGTGCCGCGGGCACCAGGTCGAGCATGCCGTCCAGCAGCCCATTGCCGGCGCGCAGGATCGAAGCAAACACCAGTTTCTTGCCCTTGATGGTCGGCGCCTCCATCATCTGCAGAGGGGTCTCGACCGGGATCATTTCGAGCTCGAGGTCGCGCGTCACCTCGTAGCACATCAGGTGCGCGATCTCGCGCAGCAGCCGCCGGAAGCCGGCGATCGAGGTGTCCTTGTCGCGCATGATCGTCAGCTTGTGCTGGATCATGGGGTGGTCGATGACGGTGACTTTGGCCATGGCAACCCCGGCGCGAGGAAGGATCAGAGGAAACTTCGCCCGTGGCGACCCGGCGCCAGACCGAGCCAGTGAGCGACGCTTTCGCCAATATCCGCGAAGGTGGAGCGAATTCCAACCGTTCCTTGCGACAGCTTTGGGGAAAAACAGAGGATCGGCACCTGCTCCCGGGTGTGGTCGGTCCCGACCCAGGTGGGGTCGTTGCCGTGATCGGCGGTGAGCACCAGCAGGTCGTCGTCGCGCATCCTGGCAATGAGTTCGGGCAGCCGGCGGTCGAAGGCCTCGAGGGCCTGGGCGTAGCCGGGAACGTCGCGGCGATGGCCGTATTCCTGGTCGAAATCGACGAAATTGGTCATGACGAAATCGCCGTCGCGCGCCATGTCGAGCGCTTCGAGCGTGCGGTCGAACAGCACCATGTTGCCTGACGCCTTGATCTTGTGGGTGACACCGTGGCCGGCATAGATGTCCGAAATCTTGCCGATGGCGAAGACCTGGCGGCCGGCGTCCCTGGCCCGGTCGAGCAGCGTCGGCTCCGGCGGCGAGATGGCGAAGTCGCGGCGGTTGCCGGTGCGCTTGAAGGTCGCCGCGGTCTCACCGACGAAAGGGCGGGCGATGACCCGGCCGATCATCAGCGGCGCAGTCAGCCTGAAGGCCGCCTCGCACACCTCATACAGCCGGCTGAGCCCGAAATGGTCCTCATGCGCGGCGATCTGGAACACCGAATCGATCGAGGTGTAGCAGATGGGCTTGCCAGTGCGGATCGACTCCTCGCCGAGTTCGGCGATGATCACCGTGCCCGAGGCATGCTTGTTGCCGAGGATACCGGGCAGACCCGCATCACGGATCAGCGCGTCGGTCAGTGCCTTGGGAAAGGCCGGCTCTTCCTGCGGAAAATAGCCCCAGGCGAACGGCACCGGCACGCCCGCGATCTCCCAATGGCCGGACGGCGTGTCCTTGCCCTTCGAGACCTCGCGGCCGACGCCGAAGCGGCCGCCCTTGGGGGTGTCGCTCAGGCCCGGCGCCAGCGTGCCGCACGCCAACTTGCCGGCGGCGCCGAGGCCGAGCGCGTCGAGATTGGGCAGGTGCAGCTCGTAGTTCTGCGCAATGTGCAGCAGCGTGTTGGCGCCGACATCGTTGTGGCCGTGGCCATCGGTGTAATCGGCCGCGTCGGGGGCACTGCCGATGCCGAAGCTATCGAGGACGCAAAGAATGGCGCGTGGCATCAGCCTGTCTCCGGTGGATCGATGCGCTCGGCGACCAGCGGATGCGCCGGCGCGGCGTCGCCCAGCACATAGGCGGCAACGAGGCGGCGGCTGGCCTCAGCCGCGGTCGCGGCGTCGCGGGCGTGGAGCCGGGCCAGTGGCGTGCCGACCTCGACCTTGGTGCCCAATCCGAGCAGGCGATCGAAGCCCACCGCATGGTCGATGCTGTCGGTGGGCAGGCGCCGCCCGCCCCCCAGAGCCACTACGGCCATGCCGATGCCGCGCGTGTCGATAGCGCCGACGATGCCGGCGCCGGGCGACGGGACGTCGACGACGATCGGCGCGGGCGCAAGGTGCCGGTCCATGTGTTCGACGAAATCGGCAGGACCGCCGAGCAGCGCGACCATCTCGGAGAAATGCGCGGCAGCCTTGCCGCTCCACAGCGCCACCTCGCAGGCCTTGCGTGCGTCGCCCTTGAAGCCGGAAAGCGCGAGGGCCGCAGCGCACAAATCCATGGTCACGTCGTAGAGCCGCGGATCGCGATGCGCGCCGGTGAGGAAATCGACGGCGTTGCGCACCTCGAGCGCGTTGCCGGCGGCACTCGCCAGCGGCTCGTTCATGTCGGTAATCAGAGCGCCGGTGCGGGTGCCGGCGCCATTGGCGACCGCCACCAGGCTTTGCGCCAGCTCGCGGGACTTTTCGAGCGTCGGCATGAAGGCGCCGGAACCGGTCTTGACGTCGAGGATCAGCGCATCGAGGCCGGCGGCGAGCTTCTTGGAGAGGATCGAGGCGGTGATCAGCGACACGTTCTCGACGGTGCCGGTAACGTCGCGGATGGAATAGAGGATCTTGTCGGCCGGCGCGAGATCGGCGGTCTGGCCGATGATGGCGCAGCCAGCGGTCCTGGTGACGTGGCGGAACAGCGCGTTGTCGGGCTGGGTCTGGTAGCCCGGGATCGAATCGAACTTGTCGAGCGTGCCGCCGGTGTGGCCGAGGCCGCGGCCGGAGATCATGGGCACATACACGCCGCAGGCGGCGAGGATCGGGGCCAGCATCAGGGAGACATTGTCGCCGACGCCCCCGGTCGAGTGCTTGTCGACCACGGGGCCATCGAGCTCCGGCCAGTCGAGCACCGTTCCAGAGTCGCGCATGGCCTCGGTCAGCGCCACGCGCTCGTCAAGCGTCATGTCGCGGAAAAACACCGCCATGGCAAAAGCCGCCGCCTGTGCATGGCTCACCGAGCCATCGGTGAGCCCGGCGATGAAGTCGCCGATCTCACCACGTGCCAGGACTTCGCCATCGCGCTTGCGGATGATTATTTCTTGCGGAAGAAACGTCATGGGCGACCGGAGGTCCGGTGTACAGGGCCCCCACCCCCGGCCCCTCCCCGCAAGGGGGAGGGGGGCGCAAGAGACGCATCGCCGGAGCGAGCGGCGAGGTCTTTCAGTCCTGTACGGACTTTGCGACTCCTGGGCACCCCTCCCC
>JAEWCE010000353.1 GCA_023390785.1 Pseudomonadota bacterium | reverse complement strand
CGGTGCGGGCCGATGCGATCGGCGAGCCGGTGATCATCGAGAACGACGCGACTGCCGCCGCAGTGGGCGAACGTCTGCACGGCGCGGGGCGCGCGATCGAGGATTTCTGCTTCGTTTATTTCGGCGTCGGTCTCGGCCTGGGCATCGTGCAGGGCGGGCGGCCGATGCGTGGCGCCTTCGGCAATGCCGGGGAAATCGGCCTCATTCCGGTCAGCGGCCGAAACGGGCGGTTGGCAGGGGCGCTGGAGCGCTTCGCCTCGCCGCATGCCTTGCGTGAGCGGCTTGCTACGGCCGGAATCACGGCGCCGGACGTAGCGGCGATTGAAGCATTGTTCCAGTCAGGCAACCCGGTGCTCGCTGCCTGGACGGAAGAGGCAGCGGATTATCTCGCGCAATTGGTGGTGATGCTCGAAAACGTGCTCGACCCCGAAACCATTGTATTCGGCGGACGGCTGCCCGACGCGGTGATCGACGCGATCATCGCCGCGCTCGATCCGCTGCCGCCCTCGATCGCCACCCGGGCGATGCGGGCGCAGCCGCGGGTGCGGCGCGGCCAGACAGGACAATTGACGGCGGCGCTGGGCGCCGCGGCACTGCCTCTGTTCGAGACGGTGACACCACGCCTCAATCTTGCGCCAACCCCCGCCGGGACCGAGACCAACCAGGAGCCAAATCGTGTTGACCGATCGTGAACGCCTGGCGCGACAGCGCGCCCGCCCCCTGCTGGTCGAGCTGCATCATGCGCTGACGCGGCTGACTTCGACGCTGACGGTGATGAACACCGGCGCGCACCCCGACGACGAACAGAGTGGCATGCTGGCGGCGCTGCGATTCCGCCACGGCATGCGAGTGGTGATCGCGTGCTCGACCCGCGGCGAAGGCGGCCAGAACAGCCTCGGGCCGGAGCGCGGCGGAGCCCTCGGCGTGGTGCGGACGCGCGAGCTCGAAGAGGCGGCGCGCGTGCTCGACGCGGATCTCGCCTGGCTCGGCTTCGGGCCCGACGATCCCGTGCACGATTTCGGCTTTTCCAAGAACGGCGTCGACACGCTGGCGCGCTGGGGCCGCGAGCGGCTGCTGGAGCGGCTGGTGCGCGCCTATCGCTGCGAGCGCCCCGACATCGTGATCCCGACCTTCCTCGATGTGCCCGGGCAGCACGGGCATCATCGGGCCATGACCGAAGCGGCAGAAGCGGCGATCGCGCTCGCGGCCGACCCCAAGGCGTTCCCCGAACACGCCGCCGAGGGGCTGACGCCGTGGCGCGTGGAGAAGTATTACCTGCCCGCCTGGCCGGGCGGTGGCGGCACCTATGATGACGAAGTCCCCCCGCCCAACGCGACCGTGCTGGTCGACGCCGCCGGTCGCGACGCCGCCACCGGCGCTGCGTTTGCCGACATCGGTCAATGGTCGCGCTCATATCATGCCTCGCAAGGCATGGGGCACTGGCGGCCGGTGCCGCAGACCAGTTGGGCGCTGCACCTGAAATCCGGCGGCGGCGACAGTGAGCATAGCGTCGCTGACGGCCTGCCGGCCGATCTCCGCGATCTTGGTGCGACGCTCGGCGGCGCGGCAGCCGCGGCGCTGACCGAGGCACAGGACCGGATCGACGACGCGCTCGCGGCCTTCCCGGATCGCGAGCCCATCATCGTCGCGCTTACCGCGGCGGCCAGCGCGCTCGAGCGCGCCGACGCCGCGCTCACGCCCGATCAGCGCGAGGCCGCTGGCCATCGCCTCGCACGCAAGCAGCGCGAGATCGACGTCGCGCTGCTGCTCGCCGCCGGCATTCGCGGCAGCGCCTGGCTGGCGCCGGCCGCTGTGGCTCCGGGCGGCGGGGCGGAGCTCAGCGTGCATGTCGACGCCGAGGTGCAGGTGACGGTACGGCCCGTCGCGGAGGCCGCCCTCGCCATCGGTGACCGCCTGAGCCGCGACGGTATCGAGCGCTACGCCGTGCGGGTGGCGGCGGACGCCCCCCTCACCTCGCCATTCCGCGAGACATTCGCCAGCAGCGGCGGCAACGGATTGGTCGCGGTCGAACTCAGCGCCGAGATCGGCGGCCGCGTCGCGCGCATGGTGATCGACCTGGACGAAGCGGCGACGATCGTGCCGCCGCGCTCGGTGAGCGTCGATCCCGACGCCGTGCTGCTGCCGCTGCCCGTCTCTTCCGACCCGATGGCGGTGACGCTGCGCAGCGACCACCCCGGCGCGGTCACGCTGGCGGAGACGGCGGGCTTCAGCGTGACTGTCGACGACGACCGCGTGACCATCACCGCGGCGCCCGGCCTTGCCGCCGGGCGCTATCGGCTCCCGGTGCTTTCCGACGGCGTTGCGGGCTATCGCAGTACGCCCATCGCCTATCCGCATATCGGGCGCACGAGCGCGCTGGCACCGGCGGCGCTCGACGTGCTGGCGCTCGAGCTGGCGCTGCCGACCGGCGCGCGCATCGGCTATGTCGGGGGGGGCGCCGACCATGTCGGCACCTGGCTCCAACGGATGGAGCTGCCGGTCGACCTGCTCGATAGCGACGCGCTCACCGGCGACTTCTCGCGCTACACCACCATCGTCGTCGGCATCTTCAGCTTCGGGCTCCGGCCCGACCTCGCCGCCGCAACCACGCGGCTGCACGACTGGGTCCGGGCCGGCGGTCACCTGGTGACGCTCTACCACCGGCCGAGCGACGGCTGGACCCCCGACCGCACGCCGCCGGCGCGGCTCAGGATCGGCTCGCCGTCGCTGCGCTGGCGCGTTACCGATCCGGCCGCCGCCGTGACGGTGCTCGCCCCCAGCCATCCGCTGCTGAACGGCCCCAACCGCATCGGCCCCGACGACTGGGCCGGCTGGGACAAGGAGCGGGGCCTCTATTTCGCCTCGGAGTGGGACCCGGCCTACGTGCCGCTGCTGTCGCTGCACGATCGCGACGAAGCGCCGCTCACCGGCGCGCTGCTGTCGGCCGAGATCGGCAAGGGTCGGCACACGCACACGAGCCTCGTGCTGCACCACCAGATGGACCGGCTGGTGCCCGGCGCCTTCCGGCTCATGGCCAATCTGGTGCAGCCGGCATAACGCGCTCGCGTCGAGGCAATTACTGGTGGTTGTCGCCCCCACCCCCCAGCCCCTCCCCGCAAGGGGGAGGGGGGCGGTAGAAACGCTAGTACAATGTTGCAGTCAGGCTCCCCTCCCCCTTGCGGGGAGGGGACGGGGGTGGGGGCAGCGCGCGCCATTGCCGTTGTGGTCGCGATTCTATTCGCGCTCTGTCCGATCGGTCGCAAGAGCGCCCGATCGGCCAACCGCTCTAGCGCAGCGTCAGGCGGAAGCGGGCGGTGAAGCGCTCGGCGCCCCACCACATGGGGAAATTGGTGCCCCATTTGTTGTTATGGAGGTTGAAGCGCAGCCCGTCAGACCAGGACGGTGGCTGCGGATGGAAGGTCATGAACGCCGCGTCCGCCGGCGCGGCCAGCGGCGTGTCCAGTGGCTGCAACTCGACATTGCCGCGCCGCACTGCGGCCACGGCCTGCAACTGCCCGCCGCCGCGCGCTGCGATCGAAACCGGGTCGAGCCAGAGGCCCGCCTTCAACACCTGCCATGGTCCCTTACCTTCGGGCGTGAAGGTGACAAAGCTCGCCTCGGGCATCCGGTTGGCGGGCTTGTCGATGAGGGTCACCGCCAGCTCCAAAATTGCATCATCGATGGCGCGGCAGGTGAACTCGATGCGGGCCGGCGCGCCGAGTTGCTCGTGCGT
>JAEWCE010000253.1 GCA_023390785.1 Pseudomonadota bacterium | reverse complement strand
CCGAACCACTTGTAGAGCGTTTCCTTGGAGCAACTGGCGCGGCGCGCGACCGCCGTCATGGTCAGCCCGTCGCCCGCCTCGACCAGCAGGTCGAGCGCCGCCGTCAGCACCGCCTGCTGGCGCGGCGTGAAGGTTTCCGAGGCTTGCCGGATCGCGACCGTCATGACTGGCTCCCAGGTGCTGCCCGCGAGTGCCAATGCCACCCAGCCGTGCGGCATCGGCGACCATCCTGCGACGGTCGCCAGACGCGTACCGTACGGTACGGTTCGGTGTCAAGATGGACGAAGCGGCGGCGACGAACCGGATCAATAGCCGGTTCCGTCGCTGCCGGTGAGTGGAGAGAGGACTGGAGGAGAAGGCCCCGACCCCCGCATCGATCAGCCAGTCAGAGTTTGACTTTGGAGTGTCACTTTCGTCCAGAGAACCGCGCCCATTTGCTGCTCCCAAAACAATCGATGAGCAAAAACGGCGAGTCGAGGCCTTCGACCCAACTTTTAGGGCGCCACGCCCGTCGGCGCATGATGCAAATTGATCATCGTACCTCAAATGCCGCGGATTCGGCCGCCGCTCGCCTCTGGCGCCGCCGCCCGCGCTGCGCTACCTCCACGCCGACCGCATCAACGAGGATTCCATGAACGAACAGCGCCTTGCCCGCCTTCGGCAGCGGATGGCCGAAACCGGTACCGACCTGGTGGTCCTCGGCCCCTCCTCCCACCTCGTCTGGCTCGCCGGGTTGCGCCCGCATGGCGACGAGCGACCGGTCATGCTGCTGGTGAGCGCCAAAAGCGCGGCGATGCTGATGCCGGCACTCAACGCCGACAGCCAGCGGCCGCTGACCAGCGTGCCGTTCTTCACCTGGGCCGACGCCGATGGCCCGAAGGCCGCGCTGGCCGACCTGTTCAAATCGCTGGCCCTGCCGGCCAAGCGCCTCGACGTGGTGCTCGACGAAACCATGCGCGCCGATTTCGCGCTGCTCGTCCTCGACACGCTGGGCGATGTGGAGCGGCATTTTACCCAGGCCACGGTCGGCGCCCTGCGCGCGGTCAAGGACGAGGCCGAATACGGCGCCCTCAAGCGCAATGCACTGATCAACGACAAGGTGATGAGCGCCGCCTTCGAGGCGCTCCGTCCCGGCATCACCGAAGACGAGCTCGCGGCCATCATCCGTGACGGCTACAAGAGCCATGGCGCCCGCACCGAATTCATCTCGGTCTGCTTCGGCGAGGACGGCGCCTTTCCGCACCACACCTCGGGCAGCCGCGCCCTGCGGCCCGACGACGCCGTGCTGCTCGACATCGGCGGCCGCTCGGAGGGCTATCCGTCCGACATGACGCGCGTCGGCACCTTCGGCAAGGCGCCGGAGGAGTTCGATGCGGTGTGGAGCATCGTCGACCGCGCCGTCGAGGCGGCGCTCGCGGCGGCGAAGCCGGGGAACCCGGCCAAGGCCGTGGACCAGGCGGCCCGCGAGGTGATCACCGCCGCCGGCTATGGCGACCGCTTTCCGCACCGCACCGGCCACGGGCTCGGCATCGACGTGCATGAGGAGCCCTACATGACAGGCACCTCGGAGCGCCCGATCGAGGTCGGCAACGTATTTTCGATCGAGCCCGGAATTTATCTGCCCGGCCACTTCGGCATCCGTCTCGAAGAGATTGTGATCGTGCGCGAGCACGGCGCCGAAATCCTGTCCGAACTGCCGCGGACGGCTGTGCGGCGGAAATAGCACGTCCCGAAGCCGAATTTCCGGCCAGCCGCGCCGCAGGCCAGGGGCGTTAACCCTTTCGCCCTTCAGGGCACATTCATCTAAATCACAGTCTCGTTGGAACCGTGACAGGGGCTTCAGCTTTTGCTGAAGTGGAGACGGTTCAATGTTCAGACGTACGCGTTTCATTGCTGTAGCGACAGTCCTCGGTGCGGGGCTGGTGGCCCTTGTGCTGATCCCCGGCGACGGCGCCTCCGTCAGCAAGGCCGATGCCAATGACGCCAAGGTGGCGCTGGCCAGCGTGTCCTCGCCCAATCCCGATTTGCTGGCGCGCCTCGATGCCGAAGTCGCCCCCTACGTAAAGCCCACGGTCGAGGCGGAGGCCAAGCCGGTCGCCACGGCCAGCGTGCAGCCGGTCGCGCTGCAGCCGGCGACCGACGTCGCGACGCCCGCCATCCCCGACGCCACCGACCCCGATCTTCGCCCCGCCACCATCGGCGCCTCGGCCGTGAACATGCGTGCCGGCCCGTCGTCGTCGGCGCAGCAGCTCGCGGTGCTGCAGCCGGGCGAAGCGGTGCAGACCGGCCAGAGCATCAATGGCTGGGTCAAGGTCACGCGCGCCGACGGCAGCAGCGGCTGGATGTATTCGTCGTATCTGTCCGGCAACGCCCAGGCACAGGCGGCCTCCGACCCGGCGCCGAAGAAGGTCGCCTCGACGCAGCAGCCGCGCGCCACCGTCAAGGGCGGCGACGGCGACCTGCGCGACCGCATGGCGCGCATCGGCTCGGAACTGCCCGCCTACGACCGGCCGGGCAGCGCGGCCCGCGCCATCTTTACCTTCTCGCCCGGCGAGCGGGTGCGGATCGCCGAGGTGCGCGGCAATTGGCTGCGGGTCGAAACCAATGATGGCACCTCAGCCTGGATCCGGCGCTAGAGCGCCTGTCTGAGGAAGGCCAGCTGCTCGCGCTCCTGGAACACGCCCCCGCCCTCGTGGTCGTTGAACGTGTACGAGACGATGCGCTTGTCGCCGCCATAGGCGTTGTAGGCCGCGTAGACGGTCGATGGCGGACAAGTGTTGTCCATCAGCGCCACCGAGATCAGCGCCCTGGCCCGCGCGTTCGGCACGTGGTTGACAATGTCGAAGTAATTGAGCGTGGCGAAGGCGGTGTCGACCATGTCGCGATGCACCGACAGATAGCGCGACACCTCGCCATAAGGATCGCGCGGCGCAAGGCCGATGGCCCGTGGAAAATCGCACAGGAACGGCACGTCCGCGACCACCGCCCTGACGCTTGGGTCGAGGCTCACCGCGGCCAGCGCCAGCGCCCCGCCCTGGCTGCCGCCGGCGGTGGCGATGCGCGCCGGGTCGATCTCGGCGCGGCTGCGGAGCGCCTCGATGGCGCGCACCGCGGCGGTGAAGACGCGCCGGTAGAAATAGCTCTGGGGACTGGCAATGCCGCGCGTCATGAAGCCGGCCTGTGCCGGCTCCGAGCCGACCGGATCGGGCG
>JAEWCE010000347.1 GCA_023390785.1 Pseudomonadota bacterium | reverse complement strand
ATCCTGCTCACCACGGGGGTGCTGCTGGCGCTCGAGCGGCGGAACTACCTCGCGGCAGGTGTCGTGGCGGGGCTGCTGTCGGCGACGCGTATCGTCGGGGTGATGATGGTGGTGGCGATGCTGGTGCAATTGTTCGCCGAGCATCGGGCGACAGGGAAGCCGCTGCGCCGCTTCGTGCCCGCATTGCTGAAGCGGCCGGACGTAGTGCTGGGGCTGCTGCTGGCACCTCTGGGGGCGTTCATCTACATGGCGTTCCTCAATTGGTGGGTGGGCGACGGGCTGGCGTTCGTGCACGTGCAGCGCGCCTGGGCGCGGGCCTATGGCAACCCGCTGCAATTCCTGTGGGAAGCGCTGGCAAGCATGCCCAAAGGCGGCTTCGTTCCGACGGCGCCACAACAGCTTGCGGCGGCGGTGATCACCGGCTTTGTGCTGACGGGTATGCTGTTGCGGCGACGCAAATGGGCGGGCGGCACGTTCAGCCTGATTTCGCTGACGATCCCGCTGTTCGCCGGCATGGCGTCGACGTTGCGGTTTACCGCGGCGCTCGCGCCGCTTGCGCTCGAGGGGGCGAAAATCCTCGGCGCCCACCGCATCGTGTTCGCCGTGGCGCTGCTGGGGTTCCTGGTCGCCGACTATTTCGTCACCATCGCCTGGATCAGCGGGGCGCTGAGCCTTGTCTAGTGTCGCGCGCCGCCGGTCGGCTGGAATGCTGCTCTATGGGGTCGCGGGGCTGGTGGCGCTGTTCGAGCTCGGCGTGACCTGGGTGGCGCTGCACCCGCACGTGCCAGCGGACTACCGGGCGTATTATCTCGACCGCACGACCACCTGCCTCAACGAGCCGGTGGCCGGCACCTATTCGGCGGGCACCGAGATTCCATTCCGCTCAGGCTATGAGCATGCAATCGCGCCGCTGCGCGTCTGCGGCTGGGAAGGCCCGGCCGGCGATGGGCTGCATGCGGTGGGCGAGAGTGCGCGGCTGCGCTTCCGGCTGGACGGATTTGTGCGCAACCGGACGCTGACCCTGGAGATGGTGGCGGTGGATTTCGCCGGACAGAAGGGACAAGCGGTGGAGGTGACGGTCAACGGTCGCCTTGCGGGCACGGTGCGGGTGCTCCCAGGAACGCCGCAGCGCTTCACGCTGCCGCTGCCGGACACGGTGCCGGCGGCGGATGCGACGGTGGATGTCGAGCTCGGCTTTCCCGAGGCGATCCTCGTCGATCCGACCGATTCCAATACGCGCAAGCGCTCGATCAAACTCAACGCCGCGCGGGTCGGCTGAGGCAATCCGGCATTTTCCGGCTTGTGTCGCACTGGGCTGCGCGGCAAAGTTAGTAAACCGGTTTACTAACTCTGCCGCAGGAGGCCGAGATCGACACCGACGATTTGATCATAGATGCGCAGGCAGAAGTCGCCATCCGGCAGCATCTGGTGCTGGTGGCACTCGGCAGGCGGCCCGCCGATCTCGCCATCGAGGTGGGGCGGCTGCTGTCGGTCTATTCGCGCAGCTGGATGCCCGACCAGGAGATCATCGTCGCCGGACGGCGCGTCGCCTATGTCGGGCCCATCGGCTCGTATCGTGGCACGGTGCGCGAGCGGGTGCGCTACCCGACGCTGAGCGCGGTGCCCGGGTTGGGCGAGGTGCACAAGCACATCGAATCCACCCACATCACGCCGGAGTTCGAGGCCGAACTGGTGCTGCCGCGCGGCAATACCTGGACGTGCGAGGCGAGCCACGAATTCGCCAACGTCAACGGCGCGCGCAATATCGAGTTCTGGCAGAAGGCGCGGCGCGCCGGCTCGCTGCTCAAGGTATTCATCCAGCCCGGCTCGGCGGTGCCGCCCAGCGCGTGGGAGGAGTCGGGCGGCTACTATGGGCACGACGAGCAGCAGCAATTCGTGTCGCGGCACCTCGATGTCACCAGCCTCGACGAGGTGATGGACTGGCCGGCCGTGTGGAACCCGGACAATCCCGGCTATGCCCGGATGTGGGGCCTGATCGGGGCGACGCTGGGTGGCCGCGCGGTCGTCGAGGGGCACGGTTCGGGGCTCACCGATGCGCACGATATCTCTGCCTTCGCCGCCGCCGGATTGAGTTCGGACCACGAGGTGTGGGCGCTGGACGAGGCGTGGGACCGGCTGGAGCGCGGGATCTTCACCGAGCTCAGGCCGTTCTCCTACGACGTCATCATTCCCGGGCTCATCGCGCGCGGTTTGCCGGACTGGCAGAACGTTGCCTTCACGACCGATGACCGCTCGGCGTCGGAGACGCTGGAGCTGGGAGCGTCTGACCACAATGTGCGGCACGCCATCGAGCATGGGCTCGCGCCCGAGATCGCCGTCCAGTGCGCCACCATCAATCCGGCGCGGCACATGCGGATCGAGCAATGGGTCGGGTCGGTGGCGCCGGGGCGCTACGCCGACCTGGTGCTGCTCGACGATGTCGAAGCATTCCGGATCGCGGAGGTCTATGCCGATGGGCGGCGCGTCGGCGCGAGCACGCGCTATGTGGGTCCCAAGGTGCGGATCGCCTGGCCGGACTGGGCGAGCCGCACGGTCAATGTCGGGCGGCGACTCGGCCCCGAGGATTTCGCCATCACCGCCGAGCCGGGGCGTACGACCATGAAGGCGGCAGTACTGCGGCCCTTCCACTGGAACGAGGATTTTCTGGTCGAGGAACTGCCGGTCGTGGACGGCGAGGTGCAGCGCGATACGGTGCGGATGATCACCAAATGGGCGCTGGTCGACCGTTATCGCGGCGACGGCGCGGTGGCGGCGATGTTCTGGACCGGGTGCGGGCCGGCCGATCCGGACACGGCGCTCGCCTGCTCGGTGGCGCATGACAGCCACAACATCTGGGCCGTCGGCTCCTCGGACGCGGCGATGGCGATGGCCGTCAACCGGCTCGAGGAGATACAGGGCGGCTGGGCGCTGGTGCATCGGGGCAAGCTCTTCGCCGATGTCCGGCTGGAGATCGCGGGGCTGATGACGGCCCGGCCGGCGGAGGCGTTCGACGACGAGATGCAGGCGTTCTACCGGGCGGCCGCCGCGGTGGAGTGGATGTACCAGCCGTCGGCGCTCAACCTTTGGAAGCCGGGCTTTCCGGAATTCCTCAAATTCGCAACGCTCACCTGCAGCCCGTGGCGCTGGGTGCTGGTGGCGCCGTCCAAGGCGGCGCCAGAAGGCTTCGTCAACGTGCAGACCGGCGAGACGCACAAGGTGGTGTGGGCATGAGCCGCAAGGTGTATCTTGCGGGACCGGAGGTGTTCCTGCCCAACGCACGCGAGCAACTCGACATCAAGATCGCGCTCACGCGGGCAGCCGGGCTGATCCCGGTATCGCCGGGGGATTTCGTGGTGCCGCCGCAGCCGACGAAGCGGCTGTTTGGCCGGGCGATCTCGGAGATCGACGAGAAGATGATGGATGCGGCCGACGCCATCATCGCCAACCTCACGCCGTATCACGGCATCAACGCCGATACCGGCACCTGCTACGAGCTCGGCTACATGTGTGCGCAGGGCAAGCTCGCCTATGGCTATACCAATGTCGCCGACGACCATCGCACGCGTACGGTGAACTACTACAACGGCGCGGTGCACACAGATGCGTCGGGCCGGCTGCGCGGCGCCGACGGGCTGGCGGTCGAAGACGTCGACATGGCCGACAATCTGATGATGCAGGGCGGCATCGAACGCCGCGGCGGGCTGGTGATCGTGCATGCCGCCGCGCCGGAACGGATCTATACCGACACCACGGCATTCGAGATGTGTCTGAAACTGCTGGCGGCGCGGGAGTAGAATTAGGTTATAGGACTGGCAGTCAGGTCCCTTCTCCCGTTTGCGGGGGAAGGTGGCGGCGAAGCCGACGGAAGGGGGCGGCCCCACGCGCCAGTGTTCCTGGCCCCCCTCCACCACGCTGCGCGTGGTCCCCCGCGAGCGGGAGAGGTTCGCCGACTGCAATCTTTGCGCTAGGCCTTGACGCCGCGCAGCGCCAGGGCGCGTTGGGCGCGGTAGGAGAACAGCAGCAGTGCGAGGATGGTGACCGCGAAGGGGATCATGCGGATCAGCTCGGGCGGGATCCAGGGGTAGTGGCCGGGCAGCACGTTGGTGAGGCCGTCGAAGGCGCCGAACAGCAGGGCCGCAAACATCACACCCACCGGGTGGCGGGCGCCGAGCAGCACGGCCCCAAGCGCGATGAAGCCGCGGCCCGCGGTCATGTTGGCGGTAAAGCCGATGAAGTTGAACATCGCGAGCTGGGCGCCGCCGAGGCCGGCAAGGGCGCCGGAGACGATCAGGCTCCAGAAGCGCACGGTATTGACGGGGATACCCGCCGCTTCCGGGGCCGCGGGATATTCTCCGACGGCGCGCAGCCACAGGCCCCATGGGGTGCGGTAGAGGAAGTACCAGATGGCAAAGACGAGAAAGCCCGCAACCCAGCTCAGCAGCGAATGACCGGAGAAGATGGCGACCAGCGCCGGGCCAATGCCGGGGATGGCACCGAGGAAGCCGAGATCGACTGCGGGCACCGCGCCTGAAGGCAGGTTGATCGAGGTGCCCTTGTCGCCGCCGGTGGCGAGCGACAGGGCGAACACGGTGCCGCCTGTCGCCAGGGCGCCGATGGCGAAACCGACGATGATGATGTCGGCTTTCATGCGCAGGTGAAAGAAAGCCATGATCAGCCCAACGGCGGCGCCGGCACCAATGCCACCGAGGACGCCGACGTACCAGGGCGCGTAGTGCGAGACGATCACCGCGGTGAGGCAGCCGATCAGCATGATGCCATCCAGCGCCACGTTGAGGGCGCCGCTCAGATCCGAGATGAGACCGCCCAGCGTCGCCAGCAGCAGCGGCGTCGAGGTGCGGATGACGGTGGCAAGGAAGGCGGCCGAAAACACCGTGAGCAGGAAGTCGTTCATCGCGTTGCTCCCATGCGGGTGCCGAGCACGTTGCGCTTGAGCCAGGCGGGCAGGCCGAACTGCGATGCAACCAGCAGGATGATGAGGGCCGCCACGACACTGATCACTTCAGCCGGAACGTCGGTGCGGATGTTCATCAACTGCGCACCCTGCCTGAGGTAGGCATAGAACATGGCCACCACCGGCACGGCCAGCGGCCGGTTGCGGGCGACGATGGCGATCAGCACCCCCTCGAAGGCGAAGCCGCCTTCGAACAGCACGGTCAATTGGCCGAAGGCCTGGCCCTGGACGAACATCGAGCCGAGCAGGCCGCCGAGCGCACCCGCGGCCGTCATCGCCGATACCATGATGAAATTGGCCTTGATGCCGGCATATTCGGCGAAGCGGGCATTGTGGCCGACGAGGCGAAGCTTCAGCCCCCAACTCGTGCGATAGAGGGCGAACCAGGTGCCCAGCACGCACACGATGGCAAAGATCAGGCCGAGATCGATGCGGGTATTGGCGACCAGCACCGGATAGAGCGAGGTCTTGGGAAATTTGTCGGTGGTCAGCAGGCCACTGCCGGGCGGCACCAGCGAGACGCGCACGAGGAAGTTGCACAGCTCGACGGCGATGTAGTTGAGCATCAGCGTCGAGACGATCTCGTTGGCGCCGAGCCTGGCCTTGGCGATGCCGGGCAGGAACCCGTAGATGCCGCCGGCGATCATGGCCGCAAGCACGCCGAGCGGCAGGCCGGCCCAGGTCTGGCCAATCGGCGAGAGCGCCACGTAGGTCGCGGCCAGGGCGCCGACATAGAGCTGGCCCTGCACGCCGAGCGCAAACTGCCGCGCCTGGAACACCAGCGAGAAGGCAAGGCCGGTCATGGTCAGCTTGGCGACGTCATCGACCCACAGGCCAAAGGTGCGCACGCGGCTGAACGGCGCAGTGAGCAGCGTCATCAGCGCGTCCACCGGCGATTTCGAGACGAAGAACACGATCAAGAGCGTCGCGATCATGGCGATGACCACGGCGATGGCGGCGCGGCCAAGCTCACGGCCGGCGATCGACAGCCGGGTCGGCGGCTTCATGTTGCCCGCGGCGGTGGCGGCCGGAAGGGCAGCGGATTGTGTTGCTTCGGTCGTCATAGGCCGGCTCGCAATTCGTCAGGCGATTGTTCGGAGAGCCCGAGCATGTAGGTGCCGAGGGTTTCGGGGCTGAGGTCGTCGCGGTTGTGGAAGGCGGCGACGATGCGGCCGCGGTAGAACACCAGCAGGCGATCTGACAGGGCCAGCAATTCGCCGAGGTCAGCCGAGCTCAACAGCACGGCCGCGCCGGCGTCGCGTGCGGCGGCAATGGTCTTCCAGATGAACTGGGTGGCGCCCAGATCGACGCCGCGGGTCGGCTGACTGACCAGAAGGAGCTTCGGCTGCTCACTGAGCTCGCGCGCCACCACCACCTTCTGCATGTTGCCGCCCGAGAGGGTGCCCACGGGAACGGACGGGCCGTTCACGCGGATCGAGAACTGCTCGATCAGCTTGATGGCGTTGGCCTTGATCGCCCTGAGGTCGAGCAGTCCGTTGCGGACATAGCGGCGGTCCTTGAGGCGCGTGGCGACGATGTTTTCGGCGACGCTGGCGCCGGTGGCCAGCCCTTCGGCGATGCGGTCCTCCGGAATGGAGGCGATACCGATCTCACGGCGCTGCAGCACGCTCAGCGGCACGATATCGGCGTTGGCGACGAGGATGCGGCCGTCCTCGACATGGCGCAGCCCGGCGATGGCTTCCATGACTTCGGCCTGGCCGTTGCCCTCGACGCCCACGAGGCCGAGGATTTCCCCGGCCTTCACGCTCAGCGACAGGTCCCGGCACACGTCGGCGCCGCGCGCATTGACGAGGCGCAGATTGCTGACCGTGCAGATTTCGGTGCTTGCGGCGCGCGGAGCGCGGTCGACGCGCAGCGCCACCTCTCGCCCGACCATCATGGTGGCAAGCTCGTGCTCGGTCACGTCCCTGGCCTTCACCGTGCCGACCGTACGGCCCTGGCGCATGACCGTGATGGTGTCGGAAATCTCCAGCACCTCGGGCAGCTTGTGGGCGATGAAGATGACGGTGCAGCCTTGCTCGATGAGCGAGCGGATGGCGACGAAGAGCTCGGACACCTCCTGCGGCGCCAGCACGGCGGTCGGCTCGTCGAGGATCAGCACGCGGGCGTTGCGGTAGAGCGCCTTGAGGATTTCGACGCGCTGCTGCTGGCCGACGGGCAGGGTGCGCACCGGCGGCATGGGGTCGACATTGAGGCGGAATTGTTCGGACAGGCCGCGGACGCGGGCAATCGCCGCCTCGCGGTCGAATTTGATGCCCTTGTGCGGCTCGGAACCGAGGGCGACGTTTTCGTAGACGGAGAAGGAGGGGACCAGCGAGAAGTGCTGGAACACCATGCCGATGCCGGCGTCGATGG
The DNA here is from genome assembly GCA_023390785.1 of Pseudomonadota bacterium. Classification (GTDB taxonomy): domain Bacteria; phylum Pseudomonadota; class Alphaproteobacteria; order Rhizobiales; family Devosiaceae; genus Devosia_A. Next base: position 476 of record JAEWCE010000347.1, on the reverse strand, counting down.
CGTCGCGCGGACCGTCGAAATGCACCTGCTTGCCGTCGAGCATCAGCGTGCCGGCATCGGGCCGCTCGATGCCGAACAGGATCTTCATCAGGGTGGATTTGCCGGCGCCGTTCTCGCCGACGACGGCGTGGACTTCGCCCTTTTGGACGCTGAGGTCGACCCCGTCATTGGCGACGACGCCGCCCGGATAGACCCGCCCGATCCCGCGTGCTTCGATGAACGCCACTGTTGCCCCGTCCCCCGGTGGAGGGCGCCGCAGCCGGAGCCGCGGCGCCAATAGGCGAAAAGCCTAAGGCCTACTTCATCACGGTGTCGACCTTGATCTCGCCCGAGGCGATCTTCTTGGCGATGCCGTCGACCTCGGCCTGCACGTCGGCGGGCACGAGCTTCTTGTAATTCTCGTTCTCGGAGATGCCGACGGCGCCGTCGGCGCGGGCGCGCCGCTCGGGCGTGGCGGTTTCCTGGGTGGCCGCGCG
>JAEWCE010000230.1 GCA_023390785.1 Pseudomonadota bacterium | reverse complement strand
GCTCCTTGGACTTGGCCATGTCGGGTGCCCATTTCGGGATGGCGAGACCGGCGAGCACCGGCATGAAGGCAAGACCCTTCGGCCCCTTGGGCGCCGGGAAGGCGACGAAGTCGTCGGGCTTCTGGTTGAAGGCATCGCCGAGGCGGGCGATGTGGTCGAAGGCCACCCACACGTCACCGGTCAGCAGCGGCTCCTGCATGAAGTCGTAGTTGGTCGATGCCGGGTTGGTATACTGCCAGAGCTCCTTGAACTTGCTCCACGCGGTGGCAGCATCGTCGGAGCGGAACTTGCTGACCTCCGAGCCGGTGTAGGCCGGCAGCAGGAAGCCCTGGAAGAAGCGGTGCTTCAGGCCCTTCGGACCGGCGGGGAAGCCGAACTTGGGCGAGCCGGTCTTTTCGGCCATGGTCTTGGCCCAGTCGATCAGCTGGTCATAGGTCAGGCTGTTGATGTCGGCGCCCTGCGGCAGGTATTGCAGCGCCTGCTTGTTGGCGACCATGACGTAGTTGGCCTGCATCCAGGGCAGGTATTTCTGCTCACTGGTGCCGAGCTTGCCGAGCTCCATGAAGGCCGGGCTCGGCTTGACCGCGCCAAGGTCGATGTCGCTCAGATCGACCCAGTCATTGGGGAAGTTGGCGAGATCGCCATGCAGCGCCCCGACCACGCCAATGGTCCCCGATCCGGCCTGTTCCTCGGCCTGGATGCGGGTGATGAACGGGCCCGGATCCTGCGGCTGGAAGTCGGCGCCGCCGGGGAAGTTCTTGAGCACGGTATCGCGCATCTTCTGCGCTTCCTCGACCGGCGCTGCCTGATTGGACCAGAACAGCACCTGGGCCTCGACGGCGTTGGTCGCCATCGCCATGGCCAGAGCGGCGCCTGCGAGCGCCAAGAGCCTATGTCTCATCGTCTATATCCTCCCTTTGGTTGTCGTCAGAACCTGGTTGTCGTCGTTGGAGCCGGCCCGTGGCTGGCGCGCGGCACGAGCTTGGGCCGGATCAGCCGCGTCGCCGGCCCGGCCGAGCGCTTCTCGATGATGTCGACCAGCATGCCGGCAATCTCGCGTGCCGAATCGCGGGTGCGCGCCTCGAAGGTGGTGAGGCCGGGTGGCGCATAGGCCGCCGCGGTGATGTTGTCGAAGCCCACCACCGACAAATCGCGCGGAATGGAGAGGCCGGCACGAGCCGCCTCCTCCATCACCGTCAGCGCCAACTCGTCGAAGAGGCCGAGAACAGCCGTTGGGCGGTGCTCGCGATGGATGAGGCCATTTATGGCGGCGACGGTGGCGCCGCGATCGAAGCGGGGCGCACTCGCCACCTCCAGCGTGACATTTGGATCGCCGCGCCGGGCCATGGCTTCGCGCAGGCCGCGCTCGCGCATGTGGCGGAAGGTCATGGCATCGGAAATGGAGACGAGGCCGAAATGCCGATGGCCGAGATCGTAGAGCAGGTCGAAGGCCTCGCCGAAGGCGACGACGCTATCGGAATCGAGCCAGTTGTACGGCACCGAGGAATCGAGCAGCCGGCCGTGGGCGACGAAGGGAAAGTTGCGCTCGATGAGATATTGCACCCGCTCGTCGGTCTCGCCGATGCGCGGCACCACCACACCGTCGGCCCGGCCGGATTCGACCACGTGGCGCAGCACCGACAGCTCGGAGCGGCCGGACTGCACGGTGGCCATGAACAGGTCGACACCGTGCTCGACCAGCCCCTCCCCCAGCCCAGTGACGAAATCGCCGAGATAAGCGTCGATGAAGTTGGGGCCGCGAATCGGCATGACGAAGCCGATGAAGCCGGAACGGCCGGAGACGAGCTGGCGCGCCGCGACATTGGGAACATAGCCGTAGCGGCGTGCGGCTTCGGCGACACGCTCGCGGGTCTTGAGGGCAATCGCCTGGTCGCCCGCCAGTGCGCGGGACACCGTGGCCACCGACACGTCCAGCTTGCCTGCGAGCTCACGTAGCGTCAGACCGGCCACGATCAACCCTCCCTATCACAGACTTTAAACGTTTGCAGACCGATTGCAAACGTTTAAAATATGGGAGATCTGGCCGCAGCGAGGACGCGGTCAGCGATCATGTCACCGATCGGCAGCGCCGAGGTGGCGGCGGGCGACGGGGCGTTGCAAACGTGGACGCTGCGTGCCGTGTCGAGAAAGAGGAAATCCTCGATGAGATTGCCTCCGGCATCGACCGCCTGCGCGCGGATTCCGGCGCGATAGGGCAGCAGATCGTCGAGACGCAAGGACGGGCAGTATTTGCGGCAGGCCTCGAGATACGCCGCCTTGTTGAGGGAAGCATACAGCTCGCCGACAGCGGAGCGGCGGTGGCGCAGGGCCATGCGCCAGAAGCCGGGGAAGCCGGCGAAGTCGGCCGTGTCGCGCAGCGACAGCGAGCCCTTGGGGTAGCCCTCGCGCGACCAGCCGAGCACAGCGTTCGGGCCGACCGTGACGCTGCCATCGATCATCCGGGTCAGGTGGACGCCAAGGAACGGCACTCCCGGCTCGGGCACCGGATAGATGAGATGCCGCACGATTTGCGACAGGGTCTTGGGCAGCACGTAGTATTCGCCGCGGAACGGCACGATGCGGTGGCGGATGGAAAGCCCGGCCAGTCGCGCCATGCGGTCCGATTGCAGGCCGGCGCAGACGACGAGCCGCTTCGCCCGCCACTCGCCCGAGCCGGCAACGCGGGCATCATCCGAGGTCTCGGCGATCGCCGTCACTTCGGTGCCGAGCACGATCTCTCCACCCAGGGCGCGGATGCGTGTAGCGAGCGCGGCGCAGACCGCGGTGTAGTCGACGATGCCGGTACTGTGGACGAGCAGTGCGCCGAGACCGGCGACATTGGGCTCGAGCCGGCGCAACGCCGCTCCGTCCAGTCGATCGAAAGCGATGTTGTTTTGGCGGGCGCGCCCGGCAAGCGCATCGAGACGCGCCATCTCGGCCCCGGAGGTGGCGACGACGAGTTTGCCGCACACCTCGAATGGAATATCGTTCTCACTGCAGAAGCGCTTGGTCGCCTCGGCCCCTGCACGGCAGAGCCGGGCCTTCAGCGAGCCCGGCGTATAGTAAATACCGGCATGAATGACGCCGCTGTTGTGGCCGGTCTGGTGCCGGGCAAGGGCCGCTTCCTTTTCCAGCAGCACCAGGCTGGCGCCGGGGCGGCGCTGCAGCAGCGCGAGGGCAGTGGCGAGGCCGACGATGCCCCCGCCGACGATGCAGAAATCATGGAGCATGGCAGCAGTAATCAGCCCTTGACGCCGCCGACGGTGAGGCCGTGGACGAAATGGCGCTGCAGCAGCAGGAACACCACCGTGACCGGGAGCGCGAACACCAGCGAGGCTGCCATCAGGGGCTCGAACAGCGTGTAATATTCGCCCTGGAACGAGGCGAGGCCCACCGGCGCCGTCCACATCGAGCCCGACGACGACAGCGTGCGGGCGAACAGCAAATCATTCCAGGTGACGACGAAGGCGTAGATGAACACGGTGGCAAGGCCCGGCGCGGCCATGCGCATGGTGATGCGCGTGAGCATGCCGACCTGACCGCAGCCGTCGACGAGCGCCGCCTGCTCGATCTCGGAGGGGATCGACAGGAAGAAGCCGCGCAGCAGGAAGATGGCGATCGGCAACACATGGGTCAGGTTGGCGATGACGAGGCCGGTATAGGTGTTGAGCAGCCCGGTCGCCAACGCCAACCGGTAGATCGGAATGATGATGGCGGTGGGCGGCATCAGCTGCGTTGCCAGGATCACGAGCACGAACACGCCGGTCCAGCGGAAGTTGAAGCGCGCGAGGCTATAGCCGGCCATGGCACCGACGATGGTGGCACCGGCAGCGACCAGCGAAGCGACGACGGCGCTGTTGAACAGCCACAGGCCGAACGGCACCTCGGTGAAGACATAGATGAAGTTGTCGAGGGTGAAGCTCGTCGGCCACAGGGCCTGCCGGGTGGAGCGGCTGGAGCCGAGGTCGGAAATGGCGGTGACGATCATCCAGTAGATCGGGAACACCGCGAACAGGACGACAGCGGCGGTGGCGACGCCGATGCCGGCCTTGGCCAGCACGCGCCGCCAGGGGAAATCGTTGGCGGCCCGCACCGAGCCGGTCACCGGAGCTGTGAGAGCGTCGGGCATGGTCATTCCTGTGTCTGGCGCCTCAGGCTGTAGAAATAGACGCCCGCCAGAACCGCGGAGATGACCAGCGTCGCCACGCCCAGTGTCGCCGAGGCGCTGAGGTCGTAGTAGCGGAAGGCGCGGTCGAAGGTCTGCATGATCAGCGTCATGGTGGAGTCGCCCGGCCCGCCGCGCGTCAGCAGGTACACCACGTCGAAGCGGCGGAAGGCCCAGACCGCGAGCAGCAGCACCACGACGTTGCTGATCGGGGCGATTGAAGGCACCGTGATGTAGAAGAACTGCTGTATCGGCCGCGCGCCGTCAACCGACGCCGATTCGTAGAGGTCGCGCGGAATGCCCTGCAGCCCGGCGAGCAGCAGCAGCATGGCGAGCGGGAAGGTGTGCCAGGCATCGACCAGGATCACCGCCCAGATCGACACCTTGGCGTCGATCAGCCATGGCACCGCGGCGATGTGCCAAGGCAGCCATTCCAGCATCTGATTCACGATGCCGGAATCGTAATCGAGCATGATGTTCCAGGTGAGCGTGCCGGCGACCACCGGCGTCGCCCATGGCAAGAGCGTCAGCACCCGGGCAATGGGGTTGATCGGGGTGTTGCGGCTCAGCAGCAGCGCCGCGCCGAAGCCGAGAACGAAGGTCAGCAGTACCGAGCCGATGGTGTAGGTCGTCGACACCTGCAGCGAGTGCCAGAAGTCGCTGTCGGACAGCATGCGCTGGTAGTTGTCGAGCCCGACGAAATTGGAGTTGCGCGCCGGCATGTTGATGCGGATGCGCTGCAGGCTGGTGACGATGCCGGCGACAATGGGGATACCCAGCGTGCCGAGGACCAAGATAAGCGCCGGCGCCAGCAGCACGCCGGCAAAAATGCGCTGCTGTGTTCGCCAGCTCACGCCCTTGGTGGATAGGCTCGGCATCGACGCCTCATGGCTTCGTGAAAAAACCGGCGGCCGGCAGGGGAGTGCCACCGACCGCCGGGCAGTAGTCTAGTTGAAGGTGTCTTCGAGTTCCTTCTGCGCCTTGGCAAGCTCGGTGGCCGGATCGCCGCCGCCCTGCAGGGTGTTGGTCACCGCCTTGAGTACGATCGACTCGAATTCGGAGGCGACGTTCTCGAAGCCGGCCGGCAAGTTCCGCACCGGATTATCGCGGAACTCGGCGAGTTCGGCCTCGAGGTACGGCTTGGTCTTCAACGCTTCGTCGGTGATGGCACCCTTCACGCAGGGCACGGTGTCGGCATATTTGGCATACTGGCTCTCGACCTCGGGGCTCACCACGGCCTCGATGAACTTCCACGCCAGATCCTGGTTGGCAGTCTTGCCGAGCGACAGCAGGACGTTGGGACCGCCGGTCGCCGGACCATCCCAGGGCAGGTGCGTCGCCTTCACCGAGTCGACCATGCCCGGGTTGACCTTGGCGACGAACGGCACCTGCCAGGGGCCGTCGAGCTCCATGGCCGACGTACCTGCCGCGAACAGCGCGCGCTGATCGTCCTCGCTGCGGCCGCGCGGGATGAGTTCCTCGTCGTACAGCGTCTTCATGAAGGTCAGCGCCTTGACGACGCCCGGATCGGTCACCGTCGGCTTGGTGCCGTCGGTCAGCCGACCGCCAAAGGCGATCGACCACATCATCAGCATCTCGTAGGTCGGTTCCTCGTTGATGTGGACCATCGAGGCACCGTACTGCGTTACCTTGCCGGACGCATCCTTGAGCGTGAGCTTGCGCGCATCGGCGAGGAACTCGTCCGGGGTCTTGGGCGGATGGTCGATGCCGGCGTCCTTGAGCTTCTGCTCGTTGTAGAGCAGCGTCAGGGTGCGGCCCGAGATCGGCACGGCCATGATGTGGCCGTCGAAGGTCGCCGCGGTCCAGCAGGCATCCTCGATCTTGTCCTTGAGACCGGAGGCAGCGATGCGGTCATCGAGCGGCACGAGTTGGCCGGAGGCCTGCAGTTCGGCCAGGTTCACTGCGCTCGAGACCACGTCGGCCGGGTTACCCGACGACACCTCGACGATCACCTGCGTCATGTAGTCGTTGACCGGCAGATTGCGGACGTCGAGCTTGACGCCCGGATTGTCCTTCTCGAATTTTGCGCCGGCGAGCTTCAGCCAGTCGCCCGAACCCGGCTGATTCCACATCCAGGTGCCGAAGCTGACGGTGTCGGCGGCCCCCGCCGCTGTCGTCAGGCCGAGGCCGGCAGCGAGGAGTGCCGCCGAGCCGATTGATCCCAGGAACTTCCACGTCATCGATGTTTCCTCCTTAAGTCCAGTCCGCATTGACTGCGGCTGGGCCACCGTTCCGGCGCAGCCATCCTCCGGGGCGCCGTCCCGGGCAGGTCGTGACCTGCGTTCGCTTCGCCTCAGGGCTCCGAGACGGAGTTTTCGGACGCGGCCCTCACAGGACCACGCCTTGTTTGGTGAGCTCCGCGCGGAGCTGGCCGTAAGGCAGCGCGCGGGGCGTGAGGTTCGCCTTGCCGGCGAGCGCGGCAGCGACGCCCGCCCCCTGCCCGGTAACGAGGCAGCCGGCCTGTTGCCGGATCGAGCCGCACGCGACCCGGTCCGCCGAGACGCAGCGCCCTGCGACCAACAGATTCTCGACGCCCCGTGGCAACAACATGCGGTAGGGCACCTGGTACGACTTGCCCTCGCGGATGGCCGACATGCGCGTCAACTCCTTGCCGCCCTCGACATTGTGCACGTCGACGGTGGCACCGCAGTAGCCGATGGCATCTTCGAAGGTGCGCGCGTCGAGCACGTCGGTGCCCTGCAGCACATAATCGCCGACGATGCGCCGGGTTTCGCGCACGCCGACCATGTCGGCGACCTGCAGCAGATACGAGTTCTCGTAGCCGGGCACATACTCACGGAAGTAGTTGGCGGTGCGCACGGTGAAGTCGCGCATCGAGCCGATCGCCTCGCTCAGCGTCTCGACGTCGGTGGCGTCGACGCGGTAAGCCATGTCGACATTGTGCATCGTGACGTCGTAGCGGATGTCGCCGCCGCGGAAGACAGGACGGGCAATGCTGGTGTGAGCGCGCGGATTGAGCGCGGTAGTGCCGAAGGGGATGGGGTACTTGCCTTCCCTGGCGGCACGCTCGCGGATGGAGTTGATGGCGAGCAGCGTCAGCGGCATCCGCTTCTGGTAGAGCTCGTTGAGCTTGCGGATATAGGCCTCGCTGAAATCGCCGCGGCCCTGGTTGGTGATGTAGTCGACGGTCTTGCCGATCTCGACGCCGCCCATCAGGAAGTAGAGCGTGATCGGCTGTACATAGGTCTTGTCGTCGTTTTCGCCCTGCACGTACGGAGCGCCAGCGAAATGGGCGACGTGGCCGTCGCCGGTGGCGTCGATGACCACGTCGGCGGGCAGGAAGCGCCCGTAATCGGTCTCGAGCCCGGTGACGGCGTCGCCGTCCTTGCGCACGCCGGTGACCTTGGTCTGGTAGAGGATCTTGACCCCGGCCTCGCGCACCATCTGGTCGACCACCCACTTCATCAGCTCGGGATCGAACAGCACGCGCACCGGTGCTTCGCCGTCCTGCAGGCTGTACGAGCCGCCGACCGAGATCAGGCGGTCGACCAGCTCCTGCGCCACGCCGCGCACGACCTGGTTGCCCGCATAGAGCGATTCGAGCTGCACCAGCGTCTCCTCGTCGCGCCAGGGCTGGTGGCGCATCGAGACGATGCCGGGCACGAGCCCGCCGGTCATGGTGCCGCCCAGATAGCTCAGCTGTTCGACGAGGGCGACGCTGGCCCCCGCCCGCGCCGCCGCGATCGCCGCCGCAAATCCCGCTGTCCCGCCGCCGGCGACCACCACGTCCGTCATCTCGTTGTCTCCATACCGTTGCCGCGGACCAGACTGCGATCCGTGGCAGGGGATGTAGCCGCGGATTTACATATCTGTAAATCGAAAATTACAACTATGGAACGGAAGTGATTGCGCATCGCGGTCATTTCCGTGCCGCCTTCTCAGCCTCATATTCGGCAAGGCCCTCACCCTCGAGCGGATAAGTGCCGTAGATCGGCGCTCCAGCCCGCAGCCGGCGCAGGATGAAGGCCTCCTTGTCTTCATAGGCCAGCGCTTCGTCGGCGACCTCGTCAGCGATCGCGGCGGGCACCAGGATCACGCCGTCGGGGTCGCCGACGATGAAATCGCCGGGATAGACGGCAACGCCGCCGCATGTGATGGGCACGCCGAGCTCGATGAAGCGATGCGCCAGCATGGAATTGGGCGGGCACACCGCCTTGGCGTACACGGGAAAGCCGGTCTCGACGATGTCGGCCGCATCGCGCACGCCGCCGTCGGTGACGACGCCGGCGCAGCCGCGCAGGCGCATGCGCTCGAACAACATCATGCCGCCGCTGGCGCCGGTGGCATCGCCACGGCAGTCGATCACCAGCACCTGGCCGGGCGGACATTCCTCGGTGGCGCGGCGCTGCAGGTTCTCGCGTGGGTCGCGCGCCTTGTCCTCGGCGAGCTTGTCCTCGCGCACTGCCACCGAGCGCAGCGTGAAGGCGCGGCCGGCGAGACGCGGACGCGAATTCGGCAACGGCGCGACGCCATAGAGAAACACATGATCGAGGCCGCGGCGGGTGAGGATGGTGGCGAGCGTCGCGGTGGAGCAGCGGCGGAAGCGGTCGATGAGATCGGCGTCGGCGGCAGCGGACATGGCGGTCATCTCAATAGATCTTGGGCTCGGGCGTAGGGCCGGCAGGAAGCAGGAAGTCGAAATCGCAACCCTGGTCGGCTGACATCACGTGGCGGGCGAACAGCGCGCCGTAGCCGCGCGAATAGTAGGGCGACGGCTCCTGCCAGGCGGCGCGACGGCGCTGCAATTGGGCCTCCGGCACCAGCAGGTCGAGCCGGCGAGTGCTGGCGTCGATCTCGATGATGTCGCCATCCTCGACCAGCGCCAGCGGCCCGCCGCGCGCCGCTTCGGGCGACACGTGCAACACGCAGGTGCCGAAGCTCGTACCGCTCATGCGTGCGTCAGAGATGCGCAGCATGTCTCGCACGCCGCGCTGCAGCAGCTTCTTGGGGATCGGCAGCGCGCCCCATTCGGGCATGCCCGGCGCACCGACGGGGCCGGCGTGCTTGAGGACAATGACGTCGCCCTCGTCAATGTCGAGGTCCGGATCATCGATGCGCCGGGCAAGGTCGTCGCGATCCGCGAACGTTACGGCGCGGCCGCGATGCTGCAGCAGCTCGGGGCTGGCTGCGCTCTGTTTCACCACCGCGCCATTGGGCGCGAGCGTACCGCGCAGCACAAGCAGGCCCCCCTGTTGCGACAGCGGATTGTCAAGCGGACGAATGACGTCGGCATCGAACACGTCGGCATCGGCGATGTTCTCGCCGAGGGTGCGGCCATTTGCGGTCACGCTGTCGGTGTGGAGCAGCGCCTGCATGTTGCGCATCAGCGCGCGCAGGCCGCCCGCATAGTAGAAATCCTCCATCAGGTATTTGCCCGAGGGACGGAGGTTGGCGATCACCGGTGTCGTGCCCGATATACGATCGAAGCTGTCGAGGTCGAGCGGGATGCCGAGGCGACGCGCCATGGCGATCAGATGGATGACGGCGTTGGTCGAGCCGCCGATCGCCATGACGATGGCAACCGCATTCTCGAACGAGCGCAGGTCGAGGAAGTTCTGCGGTCGCTGATCCTCCCAGACCATCTCGACAATGCGACGGCCCGAATTGGACGCCATGCGGATGTGGTTCGAATCGGCCGCGGGGATCGAGGCGGCGCCCGGCAGGGTCACGCCCAGCGCTTCGGCGGCGCTGGTCATGGTCGAGGCGGTTCCCATGGTCATGCAATGGCCAGGCGAGCGCGCGATCGACTCTGACATGTCCTGCCATTGCTGCTCGGTGATATTGCCGGCGCGTTTTTCGTCCCAGTACTTCCAGTTGTCGCTGCCGCTGCCGAGCAGCTTGCCGCGCCAGTGCGCGTTGAGCATCGGCCCGGCCGGGACGAAGATGCAGGGCAGGCCCATGCTGAAGGCGCCCATCAGCAGACCCGGCGTGGTCTTGTCGCAGCCGCCCATCAGCACCGCGCCGTCGATAGGGTGAGCGCGCAGCAGCTCCTCGGTCTCCATCGCCAGCAGATTGCGATAGAGCATGGTGGTCGGCTTCATCATCGGCTCACTGAGCGAGATGGCCGGGATTTCGAGCGGGAAGCCGCCCGCCTGCCAGACGCCGCGCTTCACGTCCTCCACCCGCTGCTTGAAATGCGAATGGCACTGGTTGAGGTCGCTCCAGGTATTGACGATGGCGATGACAGGCTTGTTCTCGAAATCGGCCTTCGAGTAGCCCATCTGAAAGGTGCGGGACCGATGGTTGAAGGTCCGCATCGCGGGGGAGTTGTACCAGCGCTGGCTCCGCAGGTCTGAAACCCCGATGGTCATGGATATCTGCCTCCCGCAACGCCACGAACTTTCACGCAGCGCACGTGAGCCAAGCTACTTGTTGTCACGCACTTGTCAACTAACTTGTAGCATAGATGTTACATTTGTTGCCGCACCCCGGCGGCCATGCTAGCGATTGAGCCATGGAGACTGCGGAAAACCCTGCCAACGACGAGCCGCTGCTGGTTCCTTCGCCACGCGATGGCACGCGTAGCGATGCCGTGTACCGGTCTTTGCGAAGCTGGATCTACGAGGGCAAGGTGCCGTTCGAGGGACGGCTGCCCACCGAAAACGAGTTGGCGCAACACTTCCGGGTGTCCCGGCCGATCATCCGCCGCGCTATCGCCCGGCTGCGGCATGACGGTCTGGTGCATTCGATCCAGGGCTCGGGGACGGTTGTCATCTACCAGCCCAATGGCGCCTCGGTGGCCAACAAGGATATGGCGCAGGGGAGTGTGCGCGACCTGCAGCGCTGCTTCGAATTCCGGCTGATGATCGAATCGGAGGCCGCATACTTCGCGGCGCTGCGACACACGCCCGCTTCGCTGAAACTGATCAGCCAATGCGTCTATCCGTCCGGGCACAGTTTCTGGACCACCCCGCCCAAGGCGGGTGAGACGCTCAACTTCCACACCGCAGTGGTGAAAGCAGCCGACAATGTGTTCCTCGAGAAGTCGATGGAACTGATCATGTCGCAGCCGGGGTTCCAGGTTTATCTCAAGCTGCGCGGCGCAACACGGGCGACCAACCCGGTGGAACACCGCACCAGCGTCAACGACCAGCATGTCGAGATCCTCCGGCTGATCGAGCGGCGGCTGGCAGACGACGCACGCGAATACATGCGTTTCCATATCCAGACCGCGTACGACTACGTGATCAACCGCATCCCGCTCGGCGACCAGGGCTAAAGCGCTTCAGCGCCCGAGCAGATGCTGCCGCAGGGCTTCGACCATGGCGCGCGCCATGGCGTCGCGAGTTTGAGCCGTGGCACTGCCGATATGCGGCAGGAGGATCGTGTTGTCCTGCGCCAGAAGCCGTGAATCAGGCGCGGGTTCGCCCTCGAACACGTCGAGTCCGGCGCCGGCGATCTCCCCCGCCGCAAGTGCTGCGATCAGCGCTTCCTCGCTGACCACCGAACCGCGGGCGACATTGACCAGCCAGGATTCGGGGCCGAGCGCGGCAAGCACCGGCGCGTCGACCAGGTGGTGGGTCGCCGGTCCGCCAGGGCAAGTGACGACGAAGAAGCGGCTCCACGCCGCGAGCTCGACAGGACTGCTGAAATAGTTCAGCTCGACCCCGGGGCGCGGGCGACGGTTGTGGTAACCGACCCTCATGCCGAAGGCAGCTGCGCGACGGGCCACCGCCGAACCGATGGCGCCGAGGCCGAGGATGCCAAGATGGGCTCCCGGCAGCGACGTGCCGAGTGGATATTTGCCATCGGCCCAGCGGCCAGCGCGGACGAATCGGTCGGCACGTCGGATGTCGCGCGCCAGCGCGACAACGAGGCCCATAGCCACGTCGGCGACGTCGTCAGCGAGTACGGAAGAGGTGGTGGCAACGGTAATGCCTCGCGCCCCCAGTAGGTCGACGTCGAGACCGTCGGTGCCGGCGCCCAGGCAGGACACGATCGCGAGTCCTGGCAATTGATCGAGCAGTTCAGACCCGATCGGGGTCTTGCCATTGGTTGCGATGCCGCGGATCGAGGGCGCGACAGCCCGCCATCCGGCCGAATCGATGGTCGAGAGCACGAAATGCTCCCCGAGCGGGCCGATAGCCGTCGCAGGCAGGGGGCCGACCTGGAGGACATGAGGCAATGACTGCACAGGACCGCTCTTGTCGGTGATGATTGTGGAAAACACAGACGCCTCGTCGCCTGCTCCAGGACCTTCTAGCGCCGCTCAGTCGGGCACCGCAATCGCCAAACCGCCCTTATGCGCCAAATTCCAGTAATTTGTTGACATCTATATTACAACATCGCTAGTGCGATTTGCCATGCGGCACAGGGCCGGAGTGCGAGGTGAGCCATGGTCGAGCAAATTGTCGTTGGACACGAGGCGCTCCGCCAGTTCGTCGAAAACACCTTCGTGCGCGCCGGCTCCTCGGAGCGCGAAGCGGAGCTGATTGCAGCGCAACTGGTCGGCGCCAATCTAACGGGCCACGATTCGCACGGCGTCGGTTCGTTGCCGGTTTACCTGCGCAATGTCGGACAAGGCGAGCTGCCGCTGAACCAGGCGCTGACGGTGGCGCTCGATTCCGGGCCACTGCTGGTGTGCGACGGCAATGGCGGCGCCGGGCAGGTGATGGGGCACGAGGCCATCGCCATGGGGATCGCGCGGGCGCAGGAGATTGGAGCCTGTGTGCTGGGACTACGCAACAGCCACCATCTGGGCCGCATCGGTCACTGGGCCGAGCAGTGCGCGGCGGCTGGGCTCGTGTCGATCCACTTTGTCAATGTCATCAGCACCCCGTCGGTGGCGCCATTCGGCGGCAAGGCGGCGCGGCTCGGCACCAACCCGTTCGCCATCGGCATCCCGCGGTCGGGCCAACGGCCGATCATCGTTGATTTCGCCACCAGCAAGCTGGCGGTGGGCAAGGTGCGCGTGGCGATGAATTCGGGCAAGACGCTGCCGGACGGGGCGTTGCTGACCGCAGCCGGGGAGCCTACGAACGATCCGTCCGTGCTGTTCGGTACGCCCAAGGGCATCCTGCTGCCCTTCGGCGAGCACAAGGGCTGGGGCCTCGGCCTCGCCTGCGAACTGCTCGGCGCCGCACTGACCGGCGGCACGACACAGTCCTTCCCCAAGCGGCAGAACGCGGTAACGAACAACATGCTGTCGATCATCGTGTCGCCCGAGCGGCTGGGAACGGAAGGCTCATATTTTGCAGAGATCGAACGTTTCACAGGCTGGGCGCTGGCGCAGCCGAACGAGGCGGTGCTACTGCCGGGCGACGTCGAGGCAGCGTGCCGTGCGGAGCGCCTGGCGACTGGCATCCCAATCGACCGGAAATCGTGGTCGGACATCCTCGAGGCGGCCGCCCCTTTCGGCGCCCTGCCACCGGATGTGCAGGAACGCTAACAGATTTGTAAGCCGCTCGCGGTTCCGATAAGGGTTGCTGTATGGGGAGCCCTCCCCCGGACTCATCGATGCCCGACACGACACCGCCCGCCCGCCGTATCTCGTTTGCCGACCAGGTCTATGCGCAGCTGCATCGGCTGATTCAACGCGGCGACTACCCGGTGAATGTGCGGCTGCCGTCGGAACAGGAACTCGGTCAGCGCTTCGGCGTCAGCCGGCCAGTGATCCGGCAGGCGCTGCGGCGGCTGGCTAACGAGGGCGTGGTCGAAAGCCGCAAGGGCTCCGGCACCATCGTGCGCATCGGGCAATCGACGCTGCAGGCGGGCTTCCCCGCACTCAGCAGCGTCGCCGACGTGCAGCAATTCTATGAGTTCCGTATCGATGTCGAGAGCCGCGCTGCGGCCCTGGCCGCCGTGCGTCACACCGCCGAGCAATTGCGCGAAATCGAATCCGCAGTGACGGCATCCGAAGAAGCGATTGAGGCGGGCAATCTGCGGGTGGCCGCCGACCTGAATTTCTCCTTCCACCGCGCCATCGCCACGGCGTCGGGCAATCGCTTTCACCAGACGGCGGTGGAATTACTGCCAAACGCCATTGGCCATGTCGGCTACGAATTCCGCATCGGCACGTCCGACGAGGAGCAGGGCCGCTCGCGGGTCATCCTCGCCGAGCACAAGCAGATCCTCGCGGCGATCCGCAATCGGGACGCGGTGCGCGCGTCGGCGCTGATGGTCGAGCACATCACCTCGGCGCAAAGCTACCTCTACGGCAATCTGGGACTGTCGTTCCGTTCGGACACGGATACGGTGGCGGGATAGGCAAGGGTGCCGCCCGGCTGCACGCGAGCACCGGCGGTCAACCGCGCCGGTTCGAGGCGACCCTGCCCCATGATGTGGATCACGGTTTCACCGCCGGCGAGCAAATAGTCGGCCACGATGCGGCGATGGCAGCGCCACCACACTGCTTCCGAACACATGATGGCACAAGGGCGCTCACGGCCGAGCGCGAGCAGGTGCCTGAGGCCGGTTTGGAACGCCGCTGTGGACGCATAATCGGCATAGTTTCGGAAGCTGGCGTTGGACCAGAAATCGTTTGTCCCTGCCGGCGCATCGGGTGTCCGGCTGCGCCGGCCACCGAGGGCGGCAATATGCTCATAGTCGATGCCAAACGGAGCGAGGCTTGCCGGCAGCGTGTCGGTGTTGAATTGCGGGTTGGTGCGGGAGCGCGGAATACGCCGGATGTCGGCAACGAGCGCCACCTCCACCGATTGCAACAGCGCCACGAAATCGGTCAACGCACGAGTGGAATGGCCGATGGTATAGAACGGCAGCGGCACGCCGGCGCCCCTTCAGGCGCGTTCGAGCGCACTGCCCCTGTGCGCGGCGATGTGATCGGTTTTGTCGCTCTTGATCTCGTATTGCGGATCGTCGCGGGAGGCGCGGCGCGTGTGCCCCTTGTAGTCGAAGTCGCGCGTATGCACCGCTATGATGGTGCCGGACACCTGTCCCGCCTCCGAGTTCCAGCGCACATGGTCGCCGACCGCGAATTTTCTGGCCATTGGCCCGCCTCCATTCGATCTGCTGCCGCCGATGCTACTCGCTTCATCCCGATTGGCGAAGGCGCCTTTAGCCGCGTCTCCCGCCATGGCTCAGGCGCTATGCGCGAGCCCGCTGGCGGTGACGGCAGCGAGGGCGCAGGCTTCATCAGCGTCGCCGGTGTCGCCGGACACGCCGATGGCGCCGATGAGCTGGTCGCTCTCGCGCAGAAGCAGACCGCCAGGGCTCGGCAGCAGGCGACCGTCGAACAGGCTGGCGGCGGCGGCAAAGAATGAAGGCGAACCGGCGGTGCGTTCGGTCAGAGTGCGCGAGCCGAAACCGAGGCCCAGCGAGCCCCAGGCCTTGCCGTGCGCGAGTTGCAGGCGGCCGAGACCAGCGCCGTCCTCGCGGGCGCAGGTGACGACGTTGCCGCCCGCGTCGAGTACCACGACCGCGAGCGGGCGGGTGTTGCGACGGCGGCCCTCGGCAAGCGTGGCGTCGATGAGGGTGCGGGCGAGGTCGAGGCGCATTGGGGGATCTCCTGGGTCACGACCACATTCGACACGCGCGATGCGCAGGCGGCAAGAGCTCGCCGAAGAAGCACCCTTTCGCGGTCGTCGGCGGATGATGACAGGTCGAGTACGTCGCCCGGTACTGGCGACTGATCAGCGATTGCTGAGTTTGCCCTCGATCTTGTCGAGAACGGCGTTGGCGGCGTCGAGAACATTGGTGCCCGGGCCGAAGATCTCGGCGACCCCCGCCTCGCGCAGGAACGCGTAGTCTTCCGGCGGAATCACACCGCCGACGATGACGGTGGTGTCGCCGAGGCCGCGGGTGGCCAGCTCGGCAATCAACTCGGGCACCAGCGTCTTGTGCCCGGCGGCGAGCGAGCTGACGCCGACGGCGTCGACCCCGAGCGCGGCGACGTGCCCGGCAACCTCCGGGGCGGTCTCGAACAGATCGCCCATGTGCACGGTAAAGCCGAGATCGGCAAAGGCACTGGCGATCACCTTGGCGCCGCGATCATGGCCATCCTGGCCCATCTTGGCGATGAACAGGGAGGGTGGCCGCTGCTGCCGCGCGGCGAATGCGGCGAGACGGCGCTGCATCTGGTCGTATTGGGGATCGCCCTTATAACTTTCGCCATAGACGCCGGAGATGACCCGCGTGATGGCGGCGTGCCGACCGAAGGCTGCTTCCAGCGCGGCCGAGATCTCGCCCAGCGTGGCGCGGGCGCGCGCCGCCGCGATGGAGGCCAGCAGCAGATTGCCACCTCCCCGCGCCGCGGAGGTGAGCGCGGCGAGCGTTGCCTCCACGCGGCTGCCGTCGCGAGTGCGGCGCAGCTCGGCAAGGCGGGCCACCTGCTCGTCGCGGACACGGGCGTTGTCGACCTCGCGCACCGGAATCGACGGTTCCGCCTCGAGGCGATAGCGGTTGACGCCGACGATCACATCCTCGCCGCGATCCACCCGCGCCTGGCGCAGGGCAGCGGCCTTTTCGATCTCGGCCTTGGGGCCGCCCGACTGCACCGCGCGGGTCATGCCGCCCTCGGCTTCGACCTCGGCAAGCAGAGTGCGGGCGTGTGACACGAGGTCGGCGGTCAGTGCCTCGATGTAATAGGAGCCGCCGAGCGGGTCGACCACGTCGGTGACGCGGCTCTCGTGCTGCAGGATGAGTTGGGTGTTGCGCGCGATGCGGGCCGACACTTCGGTGGGTAGCGCGATTGCTTCGTCGAAACTGTTGGTGTGCAGCGACTGGGTGCCACCCAGCACGGCCGCCAGCGCTTCGATGGTGGTACGCACGATATTGTTGTGCGGGTCCTGCTCGGTAAGGCTGACGCCTGAGGTCTGGCAGTGGGTGCGCAGCATCAGCGAACGCGGGTCCTTGGCGCCGAGGCCGGCCATGATCTCGCTCCACAGCGTGCGCGCCGCACGCAACTTGGCGACCTCGAGAAAGAAGTTCATGCCGATGCCGAAGAAGAAGCTCAGCCGGCCGGCGAACGCGTCGATGTCGAGCCCCCGCGCCATCGCCGCGCGCACATAGTCGCGGCCATCGGCCAATGTGTAGCCGAGCTCCTGCACCGCCGTCGCCCCGGCCTCGTGCATGTGGTAGCCGGAGATGGAGATCGAGTTGAATTTCGGCATGTGCTCGGCGGTATAGGCAATAATATCGCCGACGATGCGCATGCTCGGCTCCGGCGGATAGATATAGGTGTTGCGCACCATGAATTCTTTCAGAATGTCGTTCTGAATGGTGCCGTCGAGGGCCGCCTGCTTCACGCCCTGCTCTTCCGCAGCGACGATGAACATTGCGAGAACCGGCAGGACGGCGCCGTTCATGGTCATCGACACGCTCATCTGATCGAGCGGGATGCCGTCGAACAGCAGCTTCATGTCCTCGACCGAATCGATGGCAACGCCAGCCATGCCGACATCACCGAAAACGCGCGGATGGTCGCTGTCGTAGCCGCGATGCGTCGCGAGGTCGAAGGCGACACTCAGCCCCTTCTGCCCGGCGGCGAGGTTCTTGCGGTAGAAATCATTGGACTCGCGCGCAGTGGAAAAGCCGGCATATTGCCGGATGGTCCACGGCCGGTTGGCATACATGGTGGCGCGAACGCCGCGGGTGAACGGCGCAACGCTCGGCAGGCCCGGATCCGGCGCGTCGCCCGGAAGATAGAGCGGGCGCACGGTGAGGCCGCCATAGTCCCGGTTCAGAGCGTCGACGGGCGTATCCTTGAGTTCGCGCGCCGCGAGTTTCGCCCATTCGGCAAAGGTGGGGGACTTGTCAGGCATTGGTAATCGCTGCCCCCACCCCCGGCCCCTCCCCGCAAGGGGGAGGGGTGCCCATGAGCCGAGCCATCTGTGTCGTCGTCCGAATTGCCGCGGTTCCCTCGCTCCCCTCCCCCTTGCGGGGAGGGGCTGGGGGTGGGGGCCACAGGCACAGCATTCGCCGCATCACACCGCCTCGAATTCGAGGATCACCTCGTCCACGGCCAACACGGCGCCCGGGGCGACGCGCAACCTGGCCACGCGGGCGCGGCGCTCGGCCTTGAGGACGTTCTCCATCTTCATGGCCTCGACGATGGCGAGCGGCTGGCCGGACTCGACCACATCACCCTCCTTCACGTCGATGCGAACCACCTGCCCCGGCATCGGGCAGAGCAGGAACTTGCTGAGATCGGGCGGTGCCTTCACCGGCATCAAGGGCATGAGGTCGGCCACGGCCGGCAGCAGTACGCGGGCGACAAGATCGGCGCCGCGCCAGCGCAGGCGGAAGCCGCCGGTGACGCGGGTCAGCTTGACGTGGTGCAACTCGCCATCGACACGTGCACTGGCGAGGCTCATCCCGGGCTTCCAGCCGGTTTCGACCAGGAGCTTGGTACCATCCGGCTCGGTGAGCCAGAATTCGATACCGTCGGCGTGGATGGTAAAGTCCCAGCGGCGATCGCCGATCAGCACGGCCCGGGTTTTCGCGGCGCCATTGCTGAGCGACAGGCGCTCGCCTTCGACCGTCCGCGTGTCGAGCGCATAGGCCGAGCAGCAGGCGAGCGCCGCGAGACGCCGCAACGCCGTGTCGCCTAGCGTGACGCCAGTGAAGCCGTCGGGGAATTCCTCGGCGATATAGCCGGTGGTGAGCCGGCCGGCGCGAAAGCGTTCCTGGCCCATGACGGCGCTAAGGAATGGGATATTGTTGCCGACACCTTCCACTTCGAATTGGTCGAGTGCCATCTGCATCGCCTCGATGGCAGCGGGACGGGTCGGCGCCCAGGTGCAGAGCTTGGCGATCATCGGATCGTAGAATGTCGAGATTTCGCCGCCCTCATAGACGCCGGTGTCATTGCGCAGGCTGAAGCTGTGCGGGGGGCTCTGCAATTCGCGTGGAGGGCTGTACTTCGTCAGGCGGCCGGTCGAAGGCAGGAAGTTGCGATACGGATCCTCGGCATAAAGACGAGACTCGATCGCCCAGCCGTTCAGGTTCACGTCCTCCTGGGCAAACGGCAGCTTTTCGCCGGCGGCGACGCGCAGCATCAGCTCGACGAGGTCGAGGCCGGTGATGAGCTCGGTCACCGGATGCTCGACCTGCAAACGCGTGTTCATCTCGAGGAAGTAGAAGTTGCGGTCCTTGTCGACGATGAACTCGACGGTGCCGGCGGAGAAGTAGCCGACGGCCTTGGCCAGCGCCACGGCCTGTTCGCCCATGGCCTTGCGGGTTTTGGCGTCGAGGAAGGGCGACGGCGCCTCCTCGATGACCTTCTGGTTGCGCCGCTGGATCGAGCATTCGCGCTCGTTGAGCCAAAGCACGTTGCCGTGCCGGTCGCCGAGCAGTTGAATTTCGATGTGGCGCGGTTCGGTGACGAATTTTTCGATGAAGATGCGGTCGTCGCCGAAGGACGAAGCGGCTTCCGACTTGCTGCGTTCGAAGCCCTCGCTGGCCTCGACATCGTTCCAGGCGATGCGCATGCCCTTGCCGCCGCCGCCGGCCGAGGCCTTGATCATCACCGGGTAGCCGACCTGGCGCGCGACCTTCACCGCCTCGCCGGCGTCGGCGATCAGGCCCATGTGCCCGGGCACAGTGGAGACGCCTGCCTCGGCCGCGAGCTTCTTGGACGTGATCTTGTCGCCCATCGCCTCGACGGCCTTGGCGGGCGGGCCGACGAAAATAATGCCGTTCTTGTCGAGGGCGGCGGCGAATTCGGCGTTCTCGCTGAGGAACCCGTAGCCCGGATGCACGGCTTCGGCACCGGTCTGCTTGCAGGCCTTGATGATCTTGTCGATCGAGAGGTAGCTGTCGCGCGCCGCCGAGCCGCCGATATGAACGGCCTCGTCGGCCATCTTCACATGCAGCGCCTCGCGATCGGCATCGGAATAGACCGCGAAGGTGCGGATACCCATCTTCCTGGCGGTCTTGATCACCCGGCAGGCGATTTCACCACGATTGGCGACGAGGAGGCTCTTGAACATGTTCACAACGGGATATTGTCGTGTTTCTTGGCCGGTACGCTCGCCTTCTTGTGCCGCAGCGTCTCGAACGCACGGGCCACGCGCCTGCGGGTTGAATGCGGCATGATCACGTCGTCGATGAAGCCGCGTTCGGCGGCGACAAAGGGGTTGGCGAAACGGGCTTCGTAGTCGGCTGTGCGTTGGGCGATCTTGTTCCGGTCGCCCAGTTCGGCGCGATACAGGATTTCGGTGGCACCCTTGGCGCCCATCACTGCGATCTCGGCGCTCGGCCAGGCATAATTGACATCGGCACGGATGTGCTTCGAGGCCATCACGTCGTAGGCGCCGCCATAGGCCTTGCGGGTGATGACGGTGACCTTGGGCACGGTGGCCTCGGCATAGGCAAACAGCAGCTTGGCGCCGTGCTTGATGATGCCGCCGTATTCCTGAGCCACGCCGGGCAGGAAGCCGGGGACGTCGACCAGGGTCAGGATGGGAATGCCGAAGCAATCGCAGAAGCGGATGAAGCGGGCGGCCTTCTTGCTGGAATTGATGTCGAGCACGCCGGCCAGCACCATCGGCTGATTGGCGACGACGCCCACCGTCTCGCCGTTGAGGCGGATGAAGCCCGTCAGGATGTTGGCGGCGTGGGCCTTCTGCTCCTCGAGGAAATCGCCCTCGTCGGCGATGCGCAGCACCACCTCGCGCATGTCGTAGGGCTTGTTGGCGCTGTCGGGGATGAGGGTATCGAGCGCCGGATCGGTGCGCTCGAGCGTATCGAAGCTGTGCACGCGCGGCGGCTTCACATTGGCGTTGAGCGGCAGGAAATCGACGAGGCGGCGCACTTCGAGCAGCGTGTCGATGTCGTTGTCGAAGGCGGCATCGGCGACGGAGCTGACCTTGGTGTGGGTCCCTGCCCCGCCCAGTTCCTCATGCGTCACGATCTCGGAGGTGACCGTCTTCACGACGTCGGGGCCGGTCACGTACATGAAGGAGGTGTCCTTCACCATGTAGATGAAGTCGGTCATGGCGGGGGAGTACACTGCGCCACCCGCTGTCGGCCCCATGATCACCGAAATCTGCGGCACCGCGCCCGAGGCCTGGACATTGCGCCAGAATACCTCGGCATATCCGCCCAGCGCCGCGACGCCCTCTTGGATGCGCGCGCCGCCGCTGTCGTTGAGGCCGATCACGGGCGCACCGTTTTGCACGGCGAGATCCATGATCTTGCAGATCTTTTGCGCATGCGTCTCGCTGAGCGAGCCGCCGAAGACGGTAAAGTCCTGGCTGAAGACGTAGACCATCCGGCCGTTGACAGTGCCCCAGCCAGTCACCACGCCATCGCCGGGGATCACGGTTTCCGCCATGCCAAACTCCACCGCGCGGTGGGTGACGAACATGTCGTATTCTTCGAACGAGCCGGGATCGAGCAGCACATCGAGGCGCTCGCGCGCGGTGAGCTTGCCCTTGTTGTGCTGGGCCTCGATGCGGCGCTGGCCGCCGCCCAGCCGAGCCTCGGCCCGGCGCCGGTCGAGCACCTTGATGATCTTTTGCATGCGCTTCTCTTTTTACCTCAGCCTACCGAAGACGGCGCGTTCGCCCAAGACAGGAAAGGGCGCAGGTGTTACAATTTACAAAAGAAGGGATGTAAGTTAGTGGATTTGTAAAATGGCGGGTCGAAAGGTTTTTGCCGGGGCGCGCCTCCGGGCCCTGCGCGAGCAACACAAGCTCACCCAGACCGAGCTCGCGGTCCGGCTCGACATATCTCCCTCCTACGTCAACCAGCTCGAATCCAACCAGCGGCCGCTGACCGCCGCGGTGATGGTGGGGCTGAGCGCCGCCTTCAACCTCGACCTGACGAGTTTCACCGCCGATTCGTCGGACCGGCTGCTCGCGGATTTGCGCGAAGTGCTGGCCGATCCGGTGTTCGGTGACACGGTGCCGAACCTGTCCGAACTCAAGGCGGTTGCGCTCAACGCGCCGGACATCGCACGCGCCCTGCTGCAACTCTACGACAGCTACCGCAAAGCCGGCGAGCGGCTGGCCAGCGCCGACGCAGCACTGTCGCGCGACCCCTCGGCCGGCATCCAGACGGCGTATGAGGAGGTGCGCGACTTCTTCCACTATGCCGACAATTATGTCGATGCACTGGACCGGCGGGCCGAGGCCTTGTCCAACCACGTCAGCCCCTTCGCGCCCGATCGCATGCAGCAGTTGGTCACCTATTGCGCCGAAACACACGGGCTCAAGGTGGTGCTGGCGGCAGCACAACGCCCCGATCTGATGCGCGACTACGATCGCGCCAGCCGGACCCTGACGCTCAACATCCGCATGGCGCCGGCGACGCAGTTCTTCCAGGTCGCGGCGCATCTCGCCGGCCTCGAGCAGACGAACATCATGGCCGAGCTGATCGAAAGCGCCGGATTCAAGACCGCCGAGGCGCGCTCGATCTGCCGCCTCGGGCTCGCCAACTATTTTGCCGGTGCGCTGCAGATGCCGTATGGCGCCTTCCTCCGCGCCGCCGAGGAGCGCCGCTACGATATCGAGGAGCTCGCGCAATTGTTCGGCGCCAGCCTCGAGCAGGTGGCGCACCGGCTATCGACGATGCAGCGGCCGCGCGAGCGTGGAATTCCGTTCTTCTTTGCCCGGGTCGACGCGGCCGGCACAATCACCAAGCGGCATTCGGCAACGGCCCTTCAGTTTGCCCGCTTCGGCGGTGCGTGTCCGCTATGGAACGTGCACCGTGCTTTCGAGGAACACGGCCGCATCATCCGGCAATTGGCGGAAACGCCGGACGGCAATCGCTACCTCTGTCTTGCGTGGTCGAGCGACAAGCGC
Organism: Pseudomonadota bacterium; assembly: GCA_023390785.1. GTDB lineage: Bacteria > Pseudomonadota > Alphaproteobacteria > Rhizobiales > Devosiaceae > Devosia_A. The sequence continues at coordinate 3,927 of JAEWCE010000230.1, read as the reverse complement.
TCGGGCGGCTGGCAGGCGCCGGCGCGCCGCTATGCCTATGCGCTCGGGTGCGAGATCGCGCATGCCGGAAGGCTGGTCTATGGTGCCGACCTCGACCTCGGCAAGGCGGCATTCGATCCGATCGGCGTATCCTGCCGCATCTGCGAGCGCCGATCCTGCACGCAACGCTCGGTGCCGCCACTCGCCAGCACCATCTCGGTCAACGCCGACCGGCGCACGGTGGTACCCTACGACATCGGCTGAGCTGGCCCGTCGATACGTGCTGCGGCCTTGGACTCAGTCATAGAGCTTGGCTACCGCGGTCATGTTCTCGGCCGCAAGTCCGGCGTCCAGGGCCCGATGGAATACGCGGTGCGCTGCGAGGCTGATGGGGATGGCTTCGCTGGCAACCGCCGAGGCGAGATAAGCGAGGTCCTTCTCGACCAACTCCACGGGGAAGGCCGGGGCGAAGTTGCGCGCCAGCATGGCCATCGTGACGCCTTTGGCCGACGGACTGCAGGATGGCATCTCGACGATCACCTCTCCGGCGCGCTTGCGGTCGAGGCCCAAGCGCTCGGCTGCGCCCAGCAACTCCCCGATGATCGCCACCTGGGTGGTGAGGAGGGCGTTGACGAGCAACTTCAGGGCCGCGCCGGAACCGACAGATCCGGTATGATGTGCGGCGTTGCCGATGGCCGAGAACAGAGGTTGCGCGCGGGCGATGGTCATGGCGTCGCCACCCACCAAGTGGATCAGCGTGACGGACTCCGCTTGCGCCCGGGTGCCCACGACGGGTGCATCAAGGAAGGGAACGCCGCGTGCGGTAAAGCTGGCCGCGAGGTCACGGACCCAGTCGGGGGTCAGCGTGGAGCTTTCGATCCCGATTGCCTCGCCGGACATGGCGGCCAACGCGCCGTCGTCCGGCGCGAGCCACACGCGACGGGAGGCCTCGTCATCGCGGACCATCGAGAGAACGGCATCGGCGCCTTCGGTGGCCGCGCGCGGCGATGCGGCCGCGGACGCTCCTTGCTCGACCAGAGGCTTGGTTCGTTCGATGGTCCGATTCCAGACGGTCACGGAATGTCCGGCCTTGAGAAGCGAAGCGGCTATTCGCGATCCCATCGCGCCCATTCCCAGAACTGCTACACGCATCTGCGCCCTCCTTGCTGCTGACGTTCATGGAGCGGTTGGCGGGACCGCGGGCTGAATGTTGTGGTTGTGGCAAAAGACGTTGTCCGGATCCCATTTCGCCTTGAGTTTCCGAAGCCGTGCCATCTTTCTTGCGCCAAAGGAGGCCTCGATCCGCGCGTCGCCCTCATCCCCTACGTAATTGAGATAAACCCTCCCAGTCGTCCATGGCTTCATCGCCTGCGCCAGGGACTTGGTATAGCTCACGCCGCTGGCATCGTCCGCGGCCTCCTGCCAGGCCGTGAGGTAGTGGGCGTTCCATGGGGCGCTACGCTGCCCGAAGGCGGTGGCGTCGTCGTTCACGCGCGCGGCGGCGCCTCCGCCCGGGATGACGATGGTCGACCCGATCGGGGATTGGCGGGCTGCGGTGTGAGCAACCAGCATATCAATCGCGGCATCGGCCAATTGGTGGAACGAGTCGGCGCTCCAGTAATAGCGGGCGCCGGCCGGGAAGCCGCCCTCGGTGAGCGCCTGCAACTCGGTGTAAGCCATGGGCCGGATGAGATCGACCAGCGGCGCGCCGAAGCGGCGCAGCGGGCCCAGCGCTCCAACGGCCTCCTCAAGTGGTCCCGCATAGGCGGCGATGATGCACAGCCCCGGACGGCCGCGATACGGTTCGGGTACAAAGGATGCAGAGGGAAGCGCTACAAAACTCATCGCCCCACAGATCTCGTCAGGAGCCGCCTGCATGAAGTCCCGGTATTGCCGCGCCGCCTCGGCGGCCTGCTCCTGCGCATAGAACAGGGCACCAGCCAGCAGCGCGGGGCCGAGCCTGTGCAGCCGAAAGTGAAAGGCCGTCACGATTCCAAAATTGCCACCGCCACCGCGGATCGCCCAGAACAGGTCCGGGTTCGTGTCGTCCGATGCGACGACCTCCCGGCCATCGGCGGTGACCATCTCGGCCCTGAACAGGTGGTCGCAGACGAGACCAAACTTGCGCTCCAGCCAGCCGGAGCCGCTGCCGAGCGTCAGGCCCCCGATCCCGGTCGTCGGGTTGCGTCCGCCCGTCATGACGAGGCCATGAGCCGCAGTCGCCGCATCGAGTTCGCCCCAGGTAACGCCGCCTTCCGCGCGGACGGTCTGCGCCAGCGGATCGACCGCGATCTGTTTCATGCCCCGCAGGTCGACAACGAGGCCGCTGTCGCAGACCGCCGCCCCTGTCACAGCGTGTCCGCCGCCGTAGACAGACAACGTCAACCCCCGCTCGCGCGCCGTCCTGATGGTCCATGCCACATCGGGGGCAGTGACACATCGGACGATCAGGGCCGGCCTGCGGTCGATCATGCCATTGAACACCTTGCGGGCCGCGTCGTAGCCGGCGTCGTCCGGGGCGATCATCTCTCCTGCAGGTCGACGGTTGTTCTCGCCGTGCATGGCGTTTCGTCCCTGGCGTCCACGAGGTTCGCATCAGGTGTGGCGGGAATGCGCGAAGTCAGCAGCCCCAAAAGCAGGGGTTTGGGCGTGGATTTTTTGAGGAGGGCGACACCTGGCGCCCCCAGAATTGGGGGTAGCGCGAGCCCACAGGCTCGGTAGCGCCGCGCCCGGGGCTTGCAGAAAGCCATAGGCAATGCCGGTTCCGGGCACTAGGCTCTGGTTGCCGCGGGTCAAGGGAGGGCACCGCGTTGGACGAGGGCCTGCGCCTCAACAATCATTTGCGCGCCGACCGCGCCGTAGGGTCGAGCGGCATTCCACCGCCGCCCTACCATGTGCGTGGCGCACAGATGCTGTATTTCCTGTGCGAGTTCGACCGGGATTGCCTCAAGGGATTGCTGCCTCCCGAGCTCGAGGCGGCGCCCACCAACACTGGGATGTTCGCTCTCTACTCGGCGCCGGATGGACGCGGTCTGACGCCCTACACCGCGTGGTTCGCGGGCGTGAACATCATTGGCCACGACAGTCCCGAGGGGAACTTTGCGACCTACATTTTCGATGGTTGTTTCTCGGACAGGGCCGGCGTGGTTTTCCCCGCTATCTACAACGCGCAGATCCGACCGGGCTGGACGCGCCAGACCTGGACGGGGGCGTTCGTGTCCGGCGAGGCCGGCAGCGGATTCGAGCCGGCCATTCGCATGGCGGCGACGCTGTCGCCCGGTACTTCCCGCACGGTTTTCGGCATGAACCACTATCTGGGGCGGCATCCCGAGGCCGGCCTCGTCTTCTACTCGGTGGCGATCAGCGGCCAGAGACTCGAGGTCGTACCGACCGCGCTCGATATTCTCGAGGCCGCACCGGCAGCCCTGAGGCAGTTTCGCCCAAAGGCCTACGTCAACACTTTCGCCTGGGCCGACTGCTCGCTGACGTTCAGTCCCCCGCGGCGTGTCGACGGGGACGTGGGCCTGCACGGCACCGACGTCCGGCGCATGCTGCTGCTGGACGCCCTCTCCCGGATGGGACGGTCGGCCGTCGTCGTTGGCGCGCAGGGGCGTCTGCTGCACTCCAACGAAGACGCGGACGCCCTGCTGTCAAGCGCGCCACCTGCCGGGCGATCGGTCGCCGATTTGCTTATAGCCACTGGCGCCGTTCGGGAGCTGACAGCGCAGATGCTTGCTGCCGGCGCGCGTCACCGCGCCGACCCCGTTGCCGTCGAGGTTGGAGGGCGCACCTTGATTGTTCAGGCGATGCGGCTCGACACCGAGATGGCTGGCGGACCGGCGGTGCTGCTGCTGTTGACCGACCCGATGCAGGATCAGCGTGGTCGGCCGAGTGCTGGCCTGCAGGTGCTCGGCCTCACGCCGGGCGAGGCGCGCGTCGCCGCGCTCG
>JAEWCE010000162.1 GCA_023390785.1 Pseudomonadota bacterium | reverse complement strand
TGGCTGATGACCTGGCGGGTGCACAGGGCCGAATTTCGGCAGCTTTGCGGGACTGGCTGGGCGAGGGGCGGGTGATCCCTGGCTTCGGCCATCCACTTTATCCCGGTGGCGATCCGCGGGCTGCCTCGCTGCTCGCCTCGATCGAGACGCCGCCGCTCTTTGGCGAACTGGCGGCGGCCGGCGAAGCCCTGGTGGGCGAGCGGCCCAACGTCGATTTCGCCTTGGCGGCGCTGGCCGCGGCACATGACTTGCCACCCCACGCGCCGCTCGAGGTGTTCGCCCTGGCCCGGTCCGTGGGCTGGCTGTCGCATATGCTGGAACAGGCCGAAAATGGGGTGTTGATCCGGCCGCGCGCCCGCTATACCGGAATTCGCCCCGTCCTGGCGTGACTGTGCCCGAAGCGGCACAGTCGGAGCGCCTCGCCGGACGGGCAGGTTGACTTGTCTCACCACCGTGAGACCCTATTTAACAAGCAGAATCAGGCTGGCGGCCTCGTCGAGGCGTTGAACTGATTGCTGTTTGGGCGCGCTTTTCTCCTCCTCCCGCGCGCCCCGGAAAGGAAAACACATGTCGGACGTCCCCTCCCACGGCGCCGAATTCGATCGGGACCGGGTCTATCCCGTCCTGCCGCTCAGAGACATCGTGGTCTTCCCCGGAATGATCGTGCCGCTCTTCGTCGGCCGCGAGAAGTCCGTGAAAGCCCTCGAAGAGGTCATGCGCGACGACAAGCACATTCTCGTCGTGACCCAGAAGAACGCCCAGGATGACGACCCGAAGCCGGGCGACATTTTCCCCACTGGCACGATCGCGTCAGTGCTGCAGCTGCTGAAGCTGCCCGACGGCACGGTCAAAGTGCTGGTCGAGGGGCTCAACCGCGCCACCATCGACCATTATCTGCAGACCGACGAGTATTTCGAGGCCGAGGCGACCAAGCTGCTGGAACCCGAGGGCGACGCGGTCGAGATCGAGGCGCTGGCCCGCTCGGCGCAGACCGAGTTCGAAAACTACGTCAAGCTCAACAAGAAGATCTCGGCCGAAGTGGTCAACGCCGTCAGCCAGATCGACAATCCGAGCAAGCTTGCCGACACCATCGCCAGCCACCTCGTGATCAAGATCACCGAGAAGGAAGACCTGCTCGCGACCATTTCGGTGGCCGAACGCCTGCAGAAGATCCTCGGCCTCATGGAGGGCGAGATCGGCGTGCTGCAGGTGGAAAAGCGTATCCGCAGCCGCGTCAAGCGGCAGATGGAGAAGACGCAGCGCGAGTACTACCTCAACGAGCAGATGAAGGCGATCCAGCGCGAGCTGGGCGACGGCGAGGAGGGCTCCAACGAGCTCACCGAGCTCGAGGAGCGCATCAAGAAGACCAAGCTCAGCAAGGAAGCGCGGGCCAAGGCAGACGGTGAGCTGAAGAAGCTCAAGACCATGAGCCCGATGTCGGCGGAAGCCACGGTCGTGCGCAACTATCTCGACTGGCTGCTGTCGCTGCCCTGGGGCAAGAAGTCCAAGATCAAGCGCGACCTGAATTACGCCCAGGAAGTGCTCGATGCCGACCACTATGGCCTCGAGAAGGTCAAGGAACGCATCGTCGAGTACCTGGCGGTACAGTCGCGCACCGGCAAGCTCAAGGGGCCGATCCTGTGCCTCGTCGGCCCTCCGGGCGTCGGCAAGACCTCGCTCGGCAAGTCGATTGCCAAGGCGACCGGCCGCGAGTTCATCCGCATGTCGCTCGGCGGCGTGCGCGACGAGGCCGAAATCCGTGGCCACCGGCGGACATATATTGGCTCGATGCCTGGCAAGGTCGTGCAGTCGATGCGCAAGGCCGGCAAGTCCAACCCGCTGTTCCTGCTCGACGAAATCGACAAGATGGGCATGGACTTCCGCGGCGATCCGTCCTCGGCGCTGCTCGAAGTGCTGGATCCTGAGCAGAACGCGACGTTCAACGATCACTACCTCGAGGTCGACTACGACCTGAGCGACGTGATGTTCGTGACCACGTCGAACACGCTCAACATCCCCGGCCCGCTGATGGACCGCATGGAGATCATTCGCCTCTCCGGCTACACCGAAGAGGAGAAGTTCGAGATCGCCCGGCGGCACCTGATCCCGGAAACCCTCAAGGAAAACGGGCTCGAGGCCAAGGAATTCGTGCTGAGCGATGAGATGCTGATGAAGGTCGTGCGCGACTACACGCGTGAGGCCGGCGTCCGCAATCTGAAGCGCGAGATTTCCAAGCTGATGCGAAAGGCGGTGCGCGCCATCCTGCAGTCCAAGAGCAAGAAGGTGGAGATCACCGCCGAACTGCTCGAGGAGTATCTCGGCCCCCCGTACTATCGCAACGAGAAGATCGATGCGGAGCCCGCCGTGGGCCTTGTCACCGGTCTGGCCTGGACGTCGGTGGGCGGCGAGACGCTGACCATCGAGGCGGTCATGACCCATGGCAAGGGACGCATGACGGTCACGGGCAACCTCAAGGACGTGATGAAGGAGTCGATCTCGGCGGCGAACGGCTATGTCCGCTCACGGGCGGTCGACCTCGGCATCAAGCCGACGTTGTTCGACAGCCGCGACATCCACGTGCACGTGCCTGAGGGGGCCACCCCCAAGGACGGCCCGTCGGCGGGTATCGCCATGGCCACGGCCATCGTCTCGGTGATGACGGGCATACCCGTGCGTCACGACGTGGCCATGACCGGCGAGGTGACGCTGCGCGGCAGGGTTCTGCCGATCGGCGGCCTCAAGGAGAAACTGCTGGCGGCGTTGCGCTTCGGCATCAAGAAGGTCCTGATCCCGATCGACAATCTGCGTGATCTCAAGGAGATACCGGAGATCGTTACCAAGGGGATGGAGATTGTCCCGGTGAGCCGGATGGACGAGGTGCTGTCGCACGCGCTGATCCGGCAGCCAGAGCCGATCGAGTGGAACTATGACGAGGACGCCAAGCCGGCCGCGCCGGTGGTGGCAGACCTGTCGATCGACGGTGACGAGGCCGGATCGATCGCCCACTGACGGGTGCGGTCAGATTGAGCTTGGAACGGCGCCCGTGGGCGCCGTTCTGCTTTGTGGTCAGCGGTTGTCGAACTCGCTTCGCACCAGCTCGAGGCCGCGGCGCGTAATGCGGTACGGCCCGCCGCCATGCGAGGCGACGGTGTGCCGGCGCTTGAGCTTCTTGAACAGCATCATGTCGACGATGGGCAGCATGAAGCCGTCGCGATTGATGCAGGTCACCCGCTCGATGCGGCCACGACTGTCCTTGAGCGGCTCGAGTACGCCACCCTGCGCCAGCACGTGCAGCACGCGCTGTTCTTCTCTCGAAATGTCCATGTGATGTGAAGACCCGGGACGGGGCCATGCCCCGTTATAGACCAGGCAGCCGCCCGCATCGCGCTGGGCGGCGCCTCATTCCCATCAGCTCCGTCGGACCTTCGACGGAGCCCTAGCAGGTCTCCACAGGGCTAGTCATGCGGCAGTCTCCGGCCGGCCCAAGGCTGGGCCGCCCGGGGGCGTGTAGCGCATTTACGCCGCCGCCGTCCAGTCCGTCAGCTCTGCGGCGGCTGCGGCGGCGCAAAGACGTTGTAGGGGGTGGTGATCTTGGCGCCCGGCGGCAGGTCGGCCGGCGCCTGCGCGCCAGGATCACCCAGCGACTTGATATATTGGTAGAGCGAACGGCTCTCGAGCTCGGTCAATTCATGCACATTGAACCACGGCATCGGTGGCCCGACCTCGAACGTCTTGGCGAACTTGACCCAGTCGTCCTCGCTCATCTTGCTGACGGTAAGGCGGAGATTCTTGGCATAGTTCACGCCCCACGGACCGGCATAGCCAACGGGGTTGCCCTTGAGCGCCGTGTCCGGATCGATCTTGCCGCCGCTCTCGGCGTAACCGACGGTGTGACAATCATGGCAGCCGCCCACGATCGAGACGTGCTTGCCCAGTTCGACGGACGGCGCGTCCGCTGCGAAGGCCGCAGACGAAAAACCCGCCGCGGCGAGAAGTACAGCCATTCGAAACATGATTTCTCCCTCTGGTTCAGGCGCTTGGCGCCTGAGTCAACAGGCTACGCCAGCACCTCGTGAACAAACAAGCGCGGGAGCGGTTGAAATCATCGGCGGGGATGTGCAAACCATGGGCAGCTATTCTGCCTGCGGCGAGTTGCGTCTTGAAGAAATCACCTGCCGACTGCACGACCAAAGACGACGTGCGCGCCGAACTCGATCGCATCGATCAGGCGCTGCTGACCCTGTTCGCCGAGCGCCACGGCTACGTGACACGCATGGCCGAGATCAAGACCGATCCGCATGAGGCGCATGACCCGGTGCGCATCAAGGCGATCCTCGACAAGCAGCGCAAACGCGCCGACGAACTGGGTCTCGACGAGGACCAGGCCGAACTGATCTGGAAGACGCTGATCGACTGGAACGTGAACTACGAAAAGGGCATTATCGTCGCCCGACGCGGCACGAAGTCTTCCTGATGTCCCTCAACACGCTCATCCGCCGAGCCTTGCCCAGCGAGATCGAAACGCTCGCCGACATTGCGTTCGTCGCCTGGGAGCGCGACCTGTTGCCGTTCCTCAACGGCGCGGCGGCATCGCGTAGCGCCGAGAAGAACCGGCTCGAGGGAGCGGTGCGCGACGGCCTCGACCGCGTCATCGTCGCCGAGGTCAACGGCGTGTCGGTGGGCTGGTGCCAGCGGATGCGCGGGCGCGCCTATATCCCGTTTCTGTTCGTGACCCCGCTGCTGCAGAACCATGGTGTCGGCTCGGCCCTGCTCAGGCGCATGGAATCGATGCTGGAACTCGAGGGGCACGACCGCATCCAGCTCGACACGCTGGCCGACAATGTGCGGGCGGTGAACTTCTACCAGCACCAAGGCTACCAGATCCTGGCGCTGAAGAGCGAAGGTCAGCCGGGCCGCGAGACGCAGATGAGCGTTCGGCTCGAAAAACGCCTCGACCCCTGGCACGGGCCGATCGACGACATCGGCTGAGGAGCCTGAGGCGCCACGGACGTTTTCTCCCGCGCTCGGCTATGCCATAGACACGGTCGGAATGAACAAGAGCCTCGTCCTTTGAGCATCATCGATACGCGTACCCCCAATCCCAAGAGCTTCATCAAGGGCCAGAGCGGCGACTGGGAGGTCATCATCGGCATGGAGGTGCACGCCCAGGTGACCTCCGAGAGCAAGCTGTTCTCGGGATCGTCGACCGAGTTCGGCCGGCCGGCCAATTCCAATGTCAGCTTCGTCGACGCGGCGATGCCCGGCATGCTGCCAGTGATCAACGAGGAGTGCGTGAAGCAGGCCGTACGCACCGGGCTCGGGCTCAAGGCGGTGATCAACAAGCGCTCGATTTTCGACCGCAAGAACTACTTTTATCCGGACCTGCCACAGGGCTACCAGATTTCCCAGTACAAGGACCCGATCGTCGGGGAAGGCAAGGTGCTGCTCGACATGGGCGACGGCGCCCCAATCGAGATTGGCATCGAGCGGCTGCATCTCGAGCAGGACGCCGGCAAGTCGATCCACGACCAGCATCCGAACATGAGCTTCGTCGATCTCAACCGGTCCGGCGTGGCGCTGATGGAGATCGTGTCGAAGCCGGACCTGCGCTCGGCCGACGAGGCCAAGGCCTATCTGAGCAAACTAAGGACCATCCTGCGCTATCTCGGCACCTGCGACGGCAATATGGAACAGGGCTCCATGCGCGCCGACGTCAATGTGTCGGTGCGCCGGCCCGGTGGCGAATTCGGCACGCGTTGCGAGATCAAGAACGTCAATTCAATCCGGTTCGCCGGGCAGGCCATCGAGTTCGAGGCGCGTCGCCAGATCGACATTCTAGAAGATGGCGGCACGATCGACCAGGAGACACGGCTGTTCGACCCCAAGAACGGCGAGACGCGCTCGATGCGCTCCAAGGAAGAGGCGCACGACTATCGCTATTTCCCCGATCCGGATCTGCTGCCGCTGGAGTTCGACCAGGCCTTCATCGACGAGCTGGCGCAGCACCTGCCGGAACTGCCGGACGAAAAGCAGGCTCGCTTCGTCAGGGACTATGGCGTCACGCCCTATGACGCGATGGTGCTGACGCTGGAACGCGAGACGGCGGACTATTACGAGAGCGCGGTCAAGCACGGCGACGGTAAGCGCGACGGCAAGGCAGTGGCCAACCTTGTGACCGGCGACATCGCCGCTTATGCCAACAGTCAGGGGCTCAGCGCCTTCGAGACACATATCAAGCCGGCGCAGATCGCCGGCATCGTCGACCTCGTGGCGGCGGGGACTATCTCGTCGAAGGGCGCCAAGGACCTGCTGCAGGTGATCATCGCCGAGGAGCCGGAGGGCGATCCGGCGGAGATCGTCGAGCGGCGCGGCATGAAGCAGGTGACGGACCTAGGCGCGATCGAGAAGGTCGTCGACGAGATCATCGCCGCGAACCCCGACCAGGTGGCCAAGGTACAGGCCAAACCGACCATGATCGGCTGGTTCGTCGGGCAGGCGATGAAGGCCTCGGGCGGCAAGGCTAATCCGCAGGCGCTGAACGAGATATTGAAGAAGAAACTCGGGCTGTAGCCATGGCGACGATGAGCGTGAGCCTCCGCAACGTCCCCGGCACTCGGGCTGCGATGGGATGGGCCGGCGGCCATACGCTGGTCATCGATCGGGCTGAAGGAAAAGCCGGCGGCATGGGGCTCGGCTTCAACGGCGGGCAGATGATCGCCCTCTCGATCGGCGGCTGCTTCTGCAACGACCTGCGCTACATGGCCGAGACGATGCAGGTGGAGCTCGACGAGATCGCCGTCGACGTCGCCATCGAGCTCGATGGCAAACCCCTGCTGGTCACCTCGGCGACGCTCAGCGTGCGCGTCACCAGCCCGGACCAGAACGCCGATCTGGCCGAACTCATTCGCCGCACCGAGGCCGACTCGACGGTCAGCAATTCGGTGCGGGCGGGCTTTCCGGTGAACGTCGTTCGCGCCTGATCAGTGCTTGCCGACACCCGGATCGGGAGGTGATCCGGGAACGGATCGCGGGCCGGGGCGGGCACCGGATCGTCCGGATGGAGGATGCCGGGGCGTGGCGGGGTGACGTTCTTGATGCCCCCGGCACCGGGCGGGAATTTCGGGGCCGGCGTGGTCGCCGGATCGTCCGGTTCGGGATGCGTGTCGGCGTTGCGGGCCATGGCTGTCCTCCTCGATGTGAGGCAAACGGCCGGTCCCGGTCGGAGTTCCGTCAGGCCGCGGCCTGCCTCTGGCGCTTCACCAGTCTTCCGTCGATGAAGACGAGGCCGAGGAAGATCACCACGATGCCGGCGACGTGCACGGGCAGGAAGCTTTCGTGCAGCACCAGCACGCCCAGCAGGATCGCCGAGATCGGGGTGATGAAGGTGTTGAGCGACAGGTTGGTGGCGCCCACCTTGGGCAGCAGCCAGTAGACCAGCAGGAAGCTGAAGCTGGTCGAGAACACGCCGATGCCGATGAGCGCCCCCCAGGTCTCGGCCCGGGTGATCACCGGCGCGCCTGAGAACATCAGCGCCACCGGGATCATGATCAGCGCGGCGGCGGTGAGCGAGCTCGACGCGACGACCGTCGGGTCGATGGCCTTGAAGCGGCGTGCGTAGTTGAGCGTCAGCGCGTAGCACAGCGTCGCCCCGAGCGCCGCGGCATAGGCCAGCACCTGGCCCGAGGCGCCGTTGCCGAACGAGGGCGAGGCCAGCAGCACCGCGCCGGCGAGGCCGACGAGGACGCCCACGATCTTGTTCCAGGTCGCCTTCTCGCCGCCCGGCCAGAGCTGGCTGACGATCACCGTGGTCATCGGCGTCATGCCGTTGATCACCCCGACGATGCCGCTCGCCAGATGCTCCTCGGACCACGGGAACAGCGCGAACGGGATGGCGTAGTTGATGATGCCGAGGACCACGAGCTGCGCATAGATGCGCCAGTCAGTCGGCGCCGGCCGGCGCAAAGCGAGGAAGAAGGCCCAGCAGATCAGGGCACCGATCGTCACCCGCCCCGCCGACACCCACAGCGGCGAGATCTCGCGGATGAGGATGGCGTTGAACAGGAACGAGCAGCCCCAGACGGCGCCCAGTGCAATGATGAGCGCCCAGTAGCGGATCGGCATGGTGGTCTCCGTTTGCCGCAGTCTAGGAGGGGGCCGGAGTCGGGTCGAACCGTTTTTGACGATGAGTCCGATCAAATCCGGTGATGCCGGTCAGATAAAGCGCAGCACCATCAGATGCTCGTCGAGGTCGCGCCCGTTGACGCGCAGCGCGCGCGGCTCGGTGCCGTAGCGGACGAAGCCCAGATGCTCGTAGAGCGCGACTGCGGCGGCGTTGCCGGCGGTGACCGCCAGGTGCACCTGCTCGACGCGCGTGCGGGCATGCGCCAGCGCGTATTCGACGACGCGGCGGCCGAGCCCGGCGCCGCGCGCCTCGGGGGCGACATAGACGCCCCAGAGGTCGCCGCGATGGCGGGTCTTCTCGCGCTCGAGCGGCCGGAAGCCGGCGACGGCGACGAGCTGGCCATCGGCGAAGGCGCCGGCGACATAGCCGCCGGCCAGCCGCTCGGCGAAGGTTTCGACCGGCGCGGCGGATTCGGTGGCGACGTCGGAGCCGAAGGCCTCGGGCGATTCCGCGAGGCCGGCGAGGCGCAGCGCACGATAGGCGGCGGCGTCAGCGGCGCCGAGCCGGCGGAGGATGATCTCGGTCACCAGGAGAGGCTCCTCAGAAAGTCGAGCAGGGTGGCGTTGAATTCGGCCGGCCGCTGCAGCGGCGCGAAATGACTGACGCCGGGCAGCAGCAGGAAGCGGGCGCCGGGAATGGTCTCCGCGATGTACTGCATGTGCTCGCGGCGGATGAACTCGTCACCCTCGCCGAGCACGGCCCAGACCGGAACGGTGATCGCGGCGAGGTCGGCGGCGCTGTAGTCGGGCTGCGCCTTCTGCATGACGCCGAGGTCGTCGCGCATCTGCTCGAAGCCGCCCGGGGTGGGCGACAGCGCGGCGTAGTCGCGCACGTGATGGGCGTAGATGCGGCCGATGCGGTCGGTGAAGACGAAAGGCAGGGTGCCGCCGGCATCGACGTTGCAGGCGAAGAAATAGACACCGGCCGAGCGCTCCGGTGTCTGGCGCGCGAGGACGAGGGCGGTGTCGGCGCCGTCGCTCCAGCCGATGAAGGCGGCGCGGCCGATACCGAGATGATCCATGACGGCGCGCGTGTCGGCAGCCATCAACTCGTAGGAATAGGGGCGGGCGTCGCGGCTGGAGCGCCCCTGGCCGCGGCTGTCGAGCGCGATCACCGAATAGCCGGCGGCAACGAGCGCCGGCACCTGGTAGCCCCAATTGCCGGCATTGCCGAGGCCGCCATGCAGCAGCATTACTGGCGGGCCGCTGCCGAAGCGCGCGTACCAGATGCGGGCGCCGTCGACATCGACGAGGCCACTGTCGGTGGCGGCCGGCAGGGCCGGAAGGCCATGGGCTTCGAGGTGGGTGAGGTCGTCGTCGGTGAAGGACATGGCGCTCCCCAGTTTGCAGCTAGTCGAAGCGGAGCCGCAAGGATCGACAGTCAGAACGCAACGTCGCCGCGCGCGAGCATCGCGAGGGCGCGGGGGTAGAGCTTGTGCTCCTCCACAAGGACGCGGGCGGCGAGCGTGTCGGCGGTGTCGCCGGGCAGCACCGGCACGCGGGCCTGGGCGATGACCGGCCCTTCATCCATGCCGGGAGTGACGAAATGCACGGTGCAGCCGTGCTCGGTGACGCCGTCGGCCAGCGCCTGCTGGTGCGTGTGAAGGCCCTTGTGCAGTGGCAGCAGCGAGGGATGGATGTTGATCAGCCGGCCGGCCCAGCGGGTGCAGAAGGCCGGCGACAGCAGGCGCATGAAGCCGGCAAGGCAGACGATGTCGGCCCTCCAGCCGGCGAGCACCTCGTCCATCGCCGCCTCGAAGGCGGGCTTGTCGGCGTAGTCGCGATGCGGACGTGCCGCCGTCGGGATTCCCTGCGCCGCGGCGACGGCAAGGCCGGGGGCGTCGGCGACATTGGAAAAGACGCCGACGATCTCGGCGGGATACCCGGGGGCGCGCGCCGCCTCGATCAGCGCGGCCATGTTGGAGCCGCGGCCGGAGATGAGGATGGCGACGCGCTTTCTTGCCGTCACAGGGCGAGCTTGCCGGCGAAGGTGACCGGCTCGCCGGTGCGCTCGGTGACGCTGCCGATGATCGCCGCCTTTTCGCCCTGCTGGGTTAGGTGGGTGACGAGCCGCTCGGCCTCGCCCGCGGCGATGGCGGCGACCATGCCGACGCCGCAGTTGAAGGTGCGCAGCATCTCGCGCTCGCTCATGCCGCCGACGCGCGCAAGCCAGCCGAAGACCTTCGGTACGCTGACGGCGTCGAGATTCACATGCGCGGCGACGCTGTCGGGAAGTACGCGCGGGATGTTGTCGATGAAGCCGCCGCCCGTGATGTGAGCGAGAGCCTTGATGCCGATGCCGGCCTTGAGGGCGCTGAGGATTGGCTTGACATAGATGCGGGTGGGGGTGAGCAGGGCGCCCGACAG
>JAEWCE010000160.1 GCA_023390785.1 Pseudomonadota bacterium | reverse complement strand
CCGCAAGGCTTTCGGCAGTGCGGAACTGGAGCCTGGCGAGTTCGGCATAGCGCCCGCCCTTGGCGACCAGTTCGTCGTGCGAGCCCTGGTCGATGAGCCGGCCCTCCTCGAGGACGAGGATACGGTCGGCGTCGCGGATGGTGGCGAGGCGGTGGGCGATGACCAGCGTGGTGCGGCCCTGCATCAGGTGCTCGAGCGCGATCTGCACCAGCCGCTCGCTCTCGGCGTCGAGTGCCGACGTGGCCTCGTCGAGCAGCAGGATCGGGGCGTCCTTGAGCAGGGCGCGGGCGATGGCGAGCCGCTGCTTCTGCCCGCCTGACAGCATGACGCCACGCACGCCCACGATCGAGTCGTAGCCGTTCTCGAGCTGGACCACGAAATCGTGCACAAGCGCGGCGCGGGCGGCAGCCTCGACCTCGGCGTCGGTGGCGTCCGGCTTGCCGAAGCGGATATTCTCGGTGACGGTGCCCGCGAAGATCGTCGGCTCCTGCTCGACATAGGCAAAGCGGCGGCGCAGCTCGGCTGGAGCGGTGTTCCGGATATCGACGCCGTCGACCAGGATGCGCCCGGCGGTGACGTCGTAGAAGCGCTGCGCGAGCGCAAAGACGGTACTCTTGCCGGCGCCTGAGGCGCCGACCAGGGCCACGGTCTCGCCCTTGCCCACGGCAAAGCTCAAATCGCTCAGCACCTGCTCGTTGTCGCGTGTCTCATAGGCGAAGCTCACGTTTTCGAAGGCGATGGTGCCAAGCGGCGGGACGGGCAGGGCAACTGGGCTAGCGGGCGCGACGATCCCCGGCTTGGTGTCGAGAATCTCGATCAGCCGCTCGGTGGCGCCCGAGACGGTCTGCAGTGACCCCATGACCTCGGAGATCGAGCTCAGGGCATTGGTCGCCATCAAGGCGTAGATCATGAACTGGGTCAGTTGGCCGGTGGTGACGGCGCCGTCGAATACCGATTTGGCACCCCACCAGACGAGCAGCACCAGCCCGACCACCACGCCGAACATGATGCCGCCGATCATGGCCGCACGGCCGCCGAGCCGGGTCACTTCGGCCCGGTACGATTCTTCGGCCCGCCTGCCATAGTCGTCCGACTGGTACGGTTCCTGGACGAAACTCTTGATGGTCTTGCTGGCGCCCAGCGCCTCGGTGGCCATCGCCGACATCTCGGCCAGCGCGTCCTGGGTGCGGCGGGACATGCGGCGCAGCCGGCGGGCGAGGATGATCACCGGGATGATCACCGCGGGAGCGATAACGACCACGGCGAGCGCCAGCCACCAGCTGGTCAGGAACATCAGCGCCACGGCGCCGATGATGGTGACGGCGCCGCGCAGCGTCATCGACAGGCTGGAGCCGATGGCGCCGCGGATGGTGGCCACGTCGCCGTTGAGGCGCGAGGTCAATTCGCCGACGCGGTGCAGGTCGTAGAAGGTCGCGTCCAGCGTCAACAGATGGTCGAACACGGCGCGCCGCAGATCGGTAAGCACGCGCTCGCCGAGCACTGAAACGAAATAGAAGCGGGCGGCACTGGCGACCGCGACAATGGCGGCGACGCCGACGATCAGCCAGCCATAGCGTGTCATCATGTCGAGGTTCTTCTCGACGAAGCCGAGGTCGACGATCCTGCCGGCCAGCGCGGGGATCACCAGGGTGGAGACGGCGGCGATCAGCAGGAACACCAGCGTCAGCAGCACGCGGGTCTTGTAGCGCAGGATGAACGGGACGAGCCGGCGCAGCGGCCGCAGCGATTTGGGGTCGACGCGCTGCTGTTCCTCGCCCTTGCGGCCAAGCCGCGGCGTCACGGATGCGGGCATGGTGCGCGTGTCGGTGGCCAAAGTGCCATCGATATAGGCGGCTGCCTCAAAGGCCGCAACCCGGCTCTCCCTGCGCACTGCCTATGCCAGCCCAGGGGAAGGCTCCTGCGGCTTGCCGCCGGGCTACCCCGCCCCGGCTCTTGCCGAGGCGGCGTTTTTTCTGTAGAGAGCCGCCAAATTCCCGTTCAGTTTCGCCGGGCGCAGTGTTTGCGCCCGTTTGATTTGAGGCCCGCCATGAAGAAAGACATCCACCCCGACTATCACATGATCACCGTGGCGATGACCGACGGGACCACCTACCAGACGCGTTCGACCTACGGCAAAGAGGGCGACACGCTGCAGCTCGACATCGATCCCAAGACGCATCCGGCCTGGACAGGCGTGCAGGGCAATCTGCTGGATCGCGGCGGCCGCGTCAGCCGCTTCAAGGAGCGCTTCAAGGGCCTCGGGATCTAGAACTGCGGCCCCTTCGGTTTCGGAAGGCCCTGCCTTGGCGGGGCCTTTTTGTTTGGCCGCCGGGAAGCTGGGTCAGCCCTGCAGCTTGCCAAAGGCGGCGCGCAGGCGGGACAACTGGTCGCCGATCGAGCCTTCGGCGGCGATCGGCGCGGTTTCGACCACGGTGCCGCGCTCCAGCCGGTCGAATTGCTGTACCCGCTCGAACAGGCGGTCCCCTTGGGCGATATAGTCGCGCAGGCGCGGCGGCAAGTCGGCGAACCCGGGGCCGCCACGTTCACCGGGCGTCGCCGAGAACTTCACCTTTTCCTTCTCCAGCCGGGCATTTTCGGGTGTGAGTTCGCCCTCGTTGACGGCGCGCTGCAGCAGCAGCCACGAGGCGAGCTGCATCAGGCGCGTGGTCAGGCGCATGGATTCGGTGGCGTACACGAACGAGGCCTCACGCGGCAGGCCGCGGCTCTGCGCCCGGCCGTCGCCGTCGAGATAGGCCGCCACGTCCTCGATCAGGGCCATGCCCTCGCGGTAAAGCGTGGTGAACCCGCCGGAGGCGACGATACGCGGGCCCAGGGCCACCGCCGATTTGTCGTTGCTGTCCGTCATCCCCAAAGCCACCGGCAGCGCCAAGCGCGATCCATAAGTGCCATGTTCGTCGTTGAGGGAGGCTTAATGTTGGCGCCCTGGAAAAGAAAAGAGCCGTCGGATGGGCGGCTCTCGGGAGTTAACAGGGAGGCGTCAAACAGAGGGAGAAACCGCTCTGCAAAGTCCAGAAACTGGACAACACCGAAATTAACCGGAAGAAGTTAATTGCGCGTTAACAGATAGCGATTTCGTAACCTTGCCGATTGGTGACCGGCAGGGACGCGCAAGTGTCAGCGGCGCTGTGCACCGGGCAAGCTTCGGCTTCACAAGCCCGGCGCGCCTCTCTATATAGCGCCACCGCAATTTCGATAAATCCGCCGAGGGAAGACGTCCGATGGCCGGCCATTCGCACGCCAAGAACATCATGCATCGCAAGGGCAAGAGCGATGCGGCGCGAAGCAAGGTGTTCTCCAAGCTTGCCCGTGAAATCACCGTTGCCGCCAAGCTCGGCGCGCCGGATCCGGCATTCAACGCCCGCCTGCGCCTCGCCGTCGCCACGGCCCGCGGCCAGTCGATGCCCAAGGACAATATCGACCGCGCCATCAAGAAGGCGATGGGCAATGACGGGGAAAGCTACGAGGAAATCCGCTATGAGGGCTACGGCCCGGGCGGCGTTGCCATCATCGTCGAAGCGCTGACCGACAATCGCAACCGTACCGCCTCCAACGTGCGCTCGACCTTCTCCAAGAACGGCGGAGCGCTGGGGGAGACCAACTCGGTGGGCTTCATGTTCGACCGGGTGGGCGAGATCTACTATCCGGCATCGGTTGGCGATGCCGATAAGGTGATGGAGGCAGCCATCGAGGCCGGCGCCGAGGACGTCGAATCCGACGACGAGGGGCACTCGATCTACACCACCTTCGAAAGCATGTCGGAGGTCGCGGCGGCGCTCGAAAAGAGCCTCGGCGAGCCGGAATCGGCAAAATTCGTGTTCAAGCCGCAGAACTACGTGCCGGTCGACGCCGAGAAGGGCTCGACCCTGCTCAAGCTGATCGGCATCCTCGAAGAGGATGACGACGTCCAGAACGTCTATTCGAACTTCGACATGAGCGACGAGGACCTGGCCAAAGCCCAGGGCTGAGGATGGACAAGGGGCGGCTCGAGGCCTTCAGCGATGGCGTGATGGCTGTGGCCATCACCATCATGGTGCTCGAGCTGCATGCTCCGCATGAGGCAAGCCTGGCGGCGCTGCTCGAGCTCATTCACCCTTTCTTCGCTTATGTGCTGAGCTTCATCTACGTCGCCATCTACTGGAACAACCATCACCACATGTTCCAGAGCGTCGAGCACGTGAACGGCCGCGTGCTGTGGACCAACAATCTGCTGCTGTTCTGCCTGTCGCTGGTCCCGTTCTCCACCAACTGGATGGGCGAGACCGACTTCGCCCTGGTGCCGACGATCGTTTACGGTATCTCGCTGGTGCTGCCGGCCATCGCCTACATGCTGCTGGCCAATGCCCTCGTGGCGCTGCACGGACAGGACTCGACGCTGGCGCGGGCGATGGGACGCGGCGTCAAGGAATGGGTGTCGCCGCTGATCTACGCGCTCGGCATCGCCGGCGCCTTCATTCACCCCTATATCGCGTTCGCGCTCTACATGGTCGTGGCCGCAATCTGGTTCGTGCCCGATCGTCGGATCGAGGCGCAGTTACAGCGGCGCGGCGGCTGACGGGTCAGCCGCTGGCCGGCGCAATGCGCCGCAGCCGGCGGATCAGTTCCGGCGCCATGTGACGGATTTCCTCGATATGGGCGCGGCTCAGCCGGGCAAGCAGCGCGTCTGCCCGTCGCGTCAGCTTCAAGGTCTGGCGGCGCCGGTCGCGTTTATCGGCAACACGCTCGACCAGGCCGCTCTCGACGAGCCGCCCCACCAGCTCCGCTGCTGTGTGGGGCGCAACGAACAGGTGCCCGGCCAGTGCCCCGATGGTTATCGCCTCGCCCTCGGGCCAGCCGCGGATGGCGAGCAGCGCCTGGTGCTGCTGCGGCGGCAGGCCCTGCGCCCTCGCCGCGGCGGCGCTGAACGCCGAAAAGCGTCGCAGGGTGAAGCGCAAGCTCGCCAGGGCTTCGTACTCGGCCTCCGAGAGCGGCGCCTCGTCCTGCGTGTGGGTCATGGCTGTCATCCCCCGGTCTGCGGCTTGAATTGTGTCGTATTGCGATATATTGCCGGCGTCGCCGTGCAGTGCGCGCGGAGCTTCCCCCGATTGCGAAACAGTACATGACTTCTCCCTCCTCGTCGTCGCCCGCGACCCCTGCTGCGACACCGGCTCCCACCGGCAGCGCGCTCGGCGATTTCACCACCGACCGCCGCGTGCTGGTGCTGCTGGCGATGGCGATCGTCGTCGGCATTGCTGGCCTGCTGAGCGCCTGGGTGCTGATCAAGCTCATCGCGCTGATCACCAACCTCCTCTGGTTCGGCCGGCTGGACGTGGCGACGATCCCGATGGCCCAGGCGGCCCGCGGGCCGCTGATGGTGGTGATCCCGGCATTGGGCGGGTTGGCGATCGGGCTGATGGCGCGCTTCGGGTCGGAAAAGATTCGCGGCCACGGCATTCCCGAGGCGATCGAGGCAATCCTGATCGGCGGCAGCCGTATGTCGCCCAAGGTGGCGATCCTGAAGCCGATCTCGTCGGCCATCTCGATCGGCAGTGGTGGCCCGTTCGGTGCGGAGGGCCCCATCATCATGACGGGCGGCGCGCTCGGCTCACTGTTCGCGCAGTTCTTTCACCTGAGCGCGGCGGAGCGCAAGACGCTCCTGGTTGCCGGCGCTTCGGCGGGCATGACCGCCATCTTCGGCACGCCGCTGGCGGCGGTGATGCTGGCGATCGAGTTGCTGCTGTTCGAGTGGAAGCCGCGCAGTTTCATTCCGGTCGCCGCCGCCGCGACGGTGTCGATGGCGCTGAGGCCGTTCCTGTTCGGCGCCGCCCCGCTGTTTCCCGCGTCGCTGCACTTCGATCTGCCGTGGTGGGGGCTGCTGCTGTGCGCCGGCATGGGCGCTATCTCCGGCCTGCAGTCGGGCCTGTTCACGCTGGTGCTCTATGCCCTCGAGGACGGCTTCGAACGCCTCCGCATCCACTGGATGTGGTGGCCGGCCATCGGCGGCCTGGTGGTCGGGCTCGGCGGGCTGGTCGATCCCCGGGCGCTGGGCGTCGGCTACGACATGATCGCCGACCTGATCAGCGGCCATCTGGTGGTGACCTCGGTGCTGGTGTTCCTCGCGGTCAAGGCCGTGATCTGGCTGGTGGCCTTGTCGTCGGGCACCTCCGGCGGCGTGCTGGCGCCGTTGCTGCTGCTCGGCGGCGCGCTGGGCTGGATCGTCGGACTGGTGCTGCCGGGCGGTCCGGGCCTGTGGGCACTGATCGGCATGGCCGGCATGATGGGCGGCACCATGCGCGCGCCCCTCACCGGTTGCCTGTTCGCCGCCGAACTCACCGGCGATTTCAACCTCTTGCTGCCGCTGTTCGTGGCGGCCGTCAGCGCTTACGCCGTGACCGTGCTGCTGCTGCGCCGCTCGATCCTCACCGAAAAGGTGGCGCGGCGGGGCCAGCACGTGACGCGCGAATACGGCATCGATCCGTTCGAGCTGATGCGCGCCTCCGAGATCATGGTGCGCGAGGTGGCGACACTGCCCGCCGAGATGCCGATCGAGGCGGCGACGGCGTTCTTTGCCGACCCAACGCACCACCATCGGTCGTATCCGGTCGTCGACAAGAACGGCATTCTTGTCGGTCTCGTCGAACGGGCCGACGCGCTGACGTGGCGGGGTTCGGCAGATCTCGCCGACCAGACGCTGTTTGACATCGTGTCCGATGCGTCGGTGCCGGTGGCGCAACCGGGCAGCACCGCGGGGCAGGTCATCGATTTGATGATTGCGCACGACACGGGCCGCGTGCCCGTGGTCGAGAGCAGCGGCAAACTGGTGGGATTGATCGCCCGCAAGGACCTGTTGCGGCTGCGTGCTGCGGGCACCACCAGCGAGCGGCAGCGGCAGGTCTTCTTTCCGCGCCCCCGGCGGTCGTAGCCTTCAGGCGGCTTCGAGTATACCGTCCGGCGACGCCGGTCCGATCACTACACGGTCGCGGCCACCTTCCTTGGCGCGATAGAGCTGGCGGTCGGCCATGCGTAGGATGTCGCGCAGCGGCAGCGGCCGGTCGAACACTGCGCCCCCGACGCTCACCGAAAGCTGGTGCGCCGTCCCCCCCGGGCGAAAATCGAGATTGTGGATGGTTTCCCGAATGCGCTCGGCGACGCGCTCGGCCTGGTCGGCGCCGACGCCGGGCAGGAACACCCCGAACTCTTCGCCGCCAAGCCTGCCGACGAGATCGGGCGAACGCAGTGCCGACTTGATGGCGCGGGCGATGCTGATCAGCGCCTCGTCGCCGCGTTCATGGCCGTAGCGATCGTTGACGGCCTTGAAGTGATCGGCATCGATGATGAGCAGCGCGCCATGCACCTGTCGTGCCTCGACCTCGCGGAGGTAGGCATCGACCAGCGTCGAGAAGGCCCCGCGGTTCATCACCTGCGTCAGACTGTCGGTGGAGGCGTAGATGGTGAGTTTCTCGTGCGCGATGGCGAGGTCACGCAGCTTGCTCGTGAAGAACAGCAGCAGCGGCACAGCCAGGACCGTCGGCAGCAGCACGTCTGTGAGCAGGGAGCGCAGGCGCGTAGCCGCGTCGTAACTGGCGAAGTTGAACGAGTCCACGCAGACCGCGACTGCGACGCAGATCACGGTCCCGATGGTGGTCGTGAGTATCACGCGGCCCCAGCCCACGGGCGACAGGTCGAGCTTCATCTGCTGCTGCGAATCCTTCAGCTTCCGACGCTCGTGTGCACCATGACGGAAAAGGGTTGAGAGACCCTATAGGCGGATATCGGCAGTTTTATCGATCGGCGCCGGATCGTTCCGGTTGGCCGGAATATCGATGGAGGGGCTGAGGCGCGCCAGCGCGACGCCGTTGCGGCCCCGCGCCTTGGCGCCGTAGAGCTGCTGGTCGGCAATCCGGAACAGCTCGCCGAAGCGGGCGCGATCGATGGCGGTGGCGCCGCCGATGCTGACCGAAAGCGGGTGAAGGATGCCGCCGGGGGCAAAGCGGACAGCGGCCACCGCGACGCGGATGCGCTCGGCAATGACCATGGCGGTGTCGTAATCGGCATCGATCAGGAATACGCCGAACTCCTCGCCACCGATGCGGCCGACGAGATCGCCGGCGCGGAGATTGACCTCGATCGCCTGCACCATCAGCTTCAGGGCGTCGTCGCCGGCCTCGTGACCGAAGCGGTCGTTGACGGTCTTGAAGTTGTCGGCGTCGACGACGAGCAGCGTGCCCAGATGCCCGCTGCCTGGCTCGAGGAGGGCCGACGCAGTGGTGGTGAAGGCGCGCCGGTTGAGCGTGGCCGTCAGCCAGTCGGTCGAGGCGAGCACGTCGAGCTCATCCATGGCGCATTTGAGCCGCTGGTGATGCAGCGTGATGTAGAACATCGCCGGCGTGCTCATCAGGATCGGCATCACTGTTGCAAGCACGACTCCGCCAGGGTCCATCTGCCTGCCCAGGACAGCGAGGACGAGATCGGAGAGCAGGATGGAAATGGGCACCGTCGCGGCGACGACCAGCGCGGTCCAGAGCAAGATGCTGCGCCAGGCCGCTCTCGAAAGCTTCAAGCGTGTGGTCACGATACCCCCATTCCCTACGGCGGGTACCGTATGGCTCGATCCGCTGACGATCGGTTTCCCCGGATGGCTAATATTGTCTGAGGGTGCGGTTTCCCGGTGGGATTGTTGCCGGTTTGTTCACATTCCGCTTGGTAGCGTTCCGGGAAGCGCCTAAGCACGGAGGCATGGGCAGCATGGTGCGAATCATCGGCATCGATCCGGGCCTCAGGCGCTGCGGCTGGGGCATCATCGAGAGCGAAGGCAACCGCCTGCGGTTCGTGGCCTGCGGCACCATCACGCCGCTGGTCACGGTGACGCTGGCCGAGCGGCTGGCGGAGTTGCATCAGGGCCTCCGGCGTTTGATCGAGTTGCACCGTCCCGACGAGGCCGCGGTGGAAGAGACCTTCGTCAATGCCGGCGCGCGTTCGGCGCTGCAGCTCGGGCAGGCCCGCGGCGTGGCGCTGATGACGCCGGCGACGATGGGGCTGAGCGTCGGTGAATACGCCGCCAACCTGGTGAAGAAATCCGTGGTCGGCACCGGCCACGCCGAAAAGACGCAGGTTCAGTTGATGGTGAAGACGCTGCTGCCGGCCGCCGATTTCAAGGGCGCCGACGCCGCCGATGCCCTCGCCATCGCCATCTGCCACGCGCATCATCGCGGCATGGCGGCGCTGCGGGCCAGTGCATGATCGGCAAGCTCAAAGGGCTCATCGACGGGTTCGGCGACGACTACGTGCATATCGACGTCGGCGGCGTCGTGTACGAGGCGTTCTGCTCCTCCAGGACCATGCAGGCGCTGCCCGCGGTCGGGCACGCGGCGGTGCTGCACGTCGAGATGATCGTGCGCGAGGACATGATCCGCCTTTATGGCTTCGCGACGCCGGAGGAGAAGGCGTGGTTCACCACGCTGATGACGGTGCAGGGGGTGGGCGCGCGGGTAGCGCTGTCGATTCTGTCGACGCTCGGCACTGGCGAGCTGCAAAGCGCCATCGCACTGCAGGACAAGGCCATGATCGGACGGGCCAACGGCGTCGGCCCCAAGCTCGCGGCGCGCGTGGTCACCGAGCTCAAGGGCAAGGTGCCAACCGGCATCGGCATCGATGCTGGCACGCTCGGCCTGCAGCAGGCGCTGGGCGAGGGCGTGGCGCGCTCCAACGTCGCCGACGCGGTGTCGGCGCTCAGCAACCTTGGCTATTCCAGCGCCCAGGCCAGCGCCGCCCTCGCCAAAGTGGTGGCCCGCGAGGGTGAGGACATCGCCACGGAAAAACTGATCCGGCTGGGGCTCAGGGAGCTAAGTACTTGAGCGTCGACCTGCAGCGCCAACTTGATACGGCGACGGCGTTTTTCCTCGCGGGAGAGCGGTGCTCTTTTGAGCTAAAATTTCGGCCTTATGGACTCCACACGGTGTCCGCGCCGACGATTGTAAGCTACGCGTTCTCGGTGGAGTTGGCACTCAAGCTCATTCATGTCCTCGTCGTTGGTACTCCAGCAAGAGGCCACGACTTAATGAACCTGTATCGGGCGCTGCCTGAAGACAGCGCCACTAACCTCCCCCACCTTGCAGAGTGCGTAGCTGACATAGCTCATTACTTCGAAGACTGGCGCTATCCGTTTGAGAAGGACCTGCTGTTCGGAGACTACGAGAATCCACGCCGGGCCTTCATCGAGTGCTACCGAGAGATCCGGCGACTGCAGCCTGAACTGGTGAGCGTGTACGAGAACCTGTGGGGTACCTTTGAGCCTGAATGGGTTCAGTCATGGTCGCAAGATCAACCTCGTTGGGAGTTGAGGCCCGTCCGCACGTAGTCTAGACGGTTTTCCGAATTGCCTAGGTGAATGTCATGGCCTCGTTCCTTGAGAACATTGAGAAGCTGAATCTCCCAAAAGTGGCGCCGCCAGCTATGCCGGCTCCAGTGCTGGAAGTAGCATCGCGTCTGGGATTAACGTTGACGCTTACATCCCCATCGGTTCCTGAGCAGTATGAAGTCCTGAGGGGCAGCGTTCCATCGGGTCATGTTCGGGCACGGCATTGTGGAATGCAGGTACGTTATCCCGACGCCGGCGGCGAGGACTTGTACGATGGTCCAGTTGATGGATTTGGCGGATTCAGCGACCACGAACGGGAAGCCAAATTGCTGTTCGCACTTGGCCTAATCGCGGCGCGGATGATGAGGGCATGACCACGCTCACCTCGGCCGCTGCGGGCCGTGACGATCCGCTCGATGTGTCCCTCCGGCCCACCGGGTTCGCGGAGTTCGTCGGGCAGGCGCAGGCGCGGGCCAATCTCGAGGTGTTCATCGCCGCGGCGAAGGCGCGCAAGGCGGCGCTCGACCATGTGCTGTTCGTCGGCCCGCCCGGGCTCGGCAAAACCACGCTGGCGCAGATCGTGGCGCGCGAGCTGGGCGTCGGCTTCCGCGCGACCTCGGGCCCGGTGATCGCCAAGGCCGGTGATCTCGCGGCGCTGCTCACCAATCTCGAGGACCGCGACGTCCTGTTCATCGACGAGATCCACCGGCTCAATCCGGCGGTCGAGGAAATCCTCTATCCGGCGATGGAGGATTACCAGCTCGACCTGATCATCGGCGAAGGGCCGGCGGCGCGGTCGGTGCGGATCGATCTCGCCAAGTTCACCCTGGTGGGCGCCACCACGCGCGCCGGGCTGCTCACCACGCCGTTGCGCGACCGCTTCGGCATTCCGGTGCGGCTCAATTTCTACACGCCCGAAGAACTGGTGCAGATCGTCGAGCGTGGCGCACGGCTGCTCGGCGTCGGCATGTCGCCCGACGGTGCAATGGAGATCGCCCGGCGCTCGCGTGGCACGCCGCGCATCGCCGGCCGCCTGCTGCGCCGCGTCACCGATTTCGCTCTGGTCGACGGCGCCAAGGCAATCACTCGCGACATCGCCGACAAGGCACTGCTCAGGCTCGATGTCGACGCGCGCGGGCTCGACCAGCTCGACCGCCGCTACCTCACCGTTATAGCGGAGTTCTACAGTGGGGGCCCCGTCGGCATCGAAACCATCGCCGCGGCGCTGAGCGAGCCGCGTGATGCGCTGGAGGAGATCGTCGAGCCCTACCTGATCCAGCAGGGCTTCATCCAGCGCACGCCGCGTGGTCGAATGCTGACGGCGCTCGCGTTCCAGCACCTCAACAAAACCGTGCCGCAGGGCTTCATCGGGGTACAGGCGAGCCTGTTCGAGGAGCCCGAGGAGGAGTGAGCGGGCGCATTCCCTGGCTGACCCTTGCGGTGTTCGTCGCAACGCTGGCGGTGACCGCAGCGATGTGGCGCTGGCCCGAGATCGGCACGGCGCTGGAGCGCGACCCGAAGATGCTGGCGGGCGAGTGGTGGCGGTTCGTCACCACCTGGTTCGTCCTGGTCGACGGCTGGACGCAGATCGTCGTCAACAGCATCGGCGTGCTCGCCTACGGAACTCTGGTCGAGCGGGTCCTCGGCCGGCGCTGGTGGGTCGTCGCTTACGTCGTTGCCGGCCTCGCCGGCGAAGTGGCCGGCCTGTTCTGGCAGCCGGTGGGCGGCGGCAATTCGGTCGCCATCTGCGGGCTGATCGGCCTGTTCTCGGTATGGCAGGCGGTGACGCCACCGCGCGGCGGGCCGCCGCCGGTGCTGGGCGCCGTGATCTGGGGCGGCCTCGGTCTGTGGCTGGTGACGCATGCCGATATCCACGGGGCCGCACTGGTGGCCGGCTTCATCATGGGACTTGCCTGGGTCCTGCTCCATCGTCGACACTCGCCGGCATGAGCATGGCCCACCGCATCGAGGTTCGCGTCTATTACGAGGACACCGATTTCTCGGGCGCCGTCTATCACGCGGCCTACCTGCACTTCTTCGAGCGCGGGCGCACAGAGTTCCTGCGCGCCGAGGGCATCCATCATTCCGAGCTGGCGCAGCAGGGCCTCGCCTTCGCGGTGCGCTCGATGGAGATCGACTTTCCCCGCGCCGCACACATCGACGATTTGCTGGTGGTCGACACGGCCGTCGCCGAGCTCAGCGGCGTTCGCCTGACCCTCGACCAGTCGATCGAGCGTGGCGACGAGCTGATCGCCCGGGCGCGGGTGGTGGTGGTGGCGGTCAAGGACGGCAAGGCGACGCGGCTGCCCAAGGCCGTGGTTGCGGCGTTCGGCCGCTAGCGGCCGGCCGCAGACTCGGATTGTTAACCATTGGTTGACCATAAGTAAGGCAGCGGCGCCTACGACCCGCAAAGCGCCGGATTTCCGGGGTTTCTCTTAAATTTGACAAATTCTGACCGCATCGGACCCCCCGTATCGTCGTGCCGTGTTCCTCCCACGGTGCAGCGGGGGCCGGTCCGGCGGGGACCGAGACGAAGGGACCATTCATGACACCTACGGACACTCATCCGGACGGGCCATACCGGGCGGTGCGGCAGGGTATCGCCGTGCTGGCAGCGTTCGTCGTGGTCGCGCTCGGCCTGTCGGCGCCGTCGCTGGCGCAGGACCTGGCGTCGAGCGCCGTGGCCGTCACGCCGGTGCCGGCCGAGGCGCCGGTGAATTTCTCCTTGCTGGGGCTGTTTCTCAGCGCCGACTGGATCGTCAAGATCGTCATGCTGGGGCTGCTTGCGGCCTCTATCTGGTGCTGGGCGATCATCATCGATAAGTCGATGCTGTATGGTCGCGCCAACCGGCAGATGAACCAGTTCGAGCGGGTGTTCTGGTCCGGACAGTCGCTGGAGGAACTCTACCAGCAGATGCAGGAACGGCCGTCGATGGGACTGGGCGCGATCTTCGTCGCCGCCATGAAGGAATGGAAGCGCAGCCACGAGCAGAATGCGGCGAGCTTCATCGGCATGCAGGCCCGCCTCGACAAGGTGCTCGATGTGGCCATTGCGCGTGAGAGCGACGGGCTCGAGAAGCGGCTGCAGTTTTTGGCAACCGTGGCGTCGGCTTCGCCCTTCATCGGCCTTTTTGGCACGGTATGGGGCATCATGAACTCATTCACCTCGATTGCCGCCAGCAAGTCGACCAACCTCGCGGTGGTGGCGCCCGGCATCGCCGAGGCGCTGTTCGCGACCGCGCTCGGGCTGCTCGCGGCCATCCCGGCGACGATCGCCTACAACAAGCTCAGCGCCGACTCCAACAAGCTGATCGGCCGGCTCGAATCCTTCGCCGATGAATTCGCGACCATCCTGTCGCGCCAGCTCGAAGCGCGGGGCCGCTGACCGATGGCGATGGCAGTCGCACAGGGCGGGGGAGGCGGCCGGCGCGGCCGGCGGCGCGGCGGCAAGCGCCCCCTCGCCGACATCAACGTCACCCCGATGGTCGACGTCATGCTGGTGCTGCTCATCGTGTTCATGGTGGCGGCGCCGTTGCTCACCGTGGGCGTGCCCATCGACCTGCCGCAGACCAAGGCCAAGGAACTCAACACCGAGAGCAAGCCGATCACCGTGTCGGTGACGCCGGCCGGCGACATCTACCTCGGCGACAAGGCGACCTCGCTCGATACGCTGGTGGCCGACATCACCGCACAGGCCGCGAACGGCACCGAGGAGCGCATCTATGTGCGCGGCGACCAGACGGCCAATTACGGTGCGGTGATGAAGGTGATGGGCGTGCTCAGCGCCGGCGGCTTCTCCAAGATCGGCCTGATCACAGCTCAGGACCAGGTGAAATAGGCCATGAAGGCCGGTGTCACCACTTCGGCCCTTGCCCATGCCGCCCTGCTGATCATTGCGATCGTCGGGCTGGGATCGGCCAAGCCGCTTGAGCCTGAAGTGGTGGAATCGATTGCCGTCGACCTGGTGCCGATTTCCGACATCACCAACATCCGCCAAGGCTCGCTCGACAGCAAGGTGGTCGAAACCGAGACGCCGGCGGTGGTGAAGACCGAGACCCCGGCCGAGGTGGCTCAGAAGACCGGCAACACCGAACAGGACCAGCCCACGCCGGAGGAAACGGCCAAGGCGACGCCGGCGCCGGTGGTCAACACCGCGCCCAAACCGGTCGAAGCACCGCAGCCCAAGCCCGAACCCGAGCCGGATCCGACCCCAACGCCGGCCCCGCAGCCGGTGGCGGCGCCAACGCCGGAGCCGGCCCCGCAGGAGGCGCAGCCGCAGCAGGAAGTGGCCGCCGAAACGCCGTCGGCGACCCCCGCCACGCAGGTGGCGCCGATGCCGGCCTTGCGTCCGGCACAGTTGCAGAAAGCGCCGGTG
>JAEWCE010000126.1 GCA_023390785.1 Pseudomonadota bacterium | reverse complement strand
TTGTCGGGCTGATCGGCGGCATCATGAGCAGCATCGGCGGACTTGCCGGCGCTGTCCCGACCCTGTGGTGCTCGTTGCGCGGCCTGCAGAAGGATGCGCAGCGCGCCGTCATTCAGAACTTCAATCTCGGCATCCTGGCGCTGACCATGCTCACCTATGTGGCGACCGGCGTCGTGACCCGCGAAATGCTGCCGATGCTGGCGATCGTCGCGCCGGCGATGCTGATACCGACCTTCCTCGGCACCCGCCTCTATATCGGCATCTCCGAGGCCGCCTTCCGCGTCATCGTGCTCGGCCTTCTGACCCTCGCCGGCATCGCGCTGCTGGCGTCATCGCTGCCGCAATTGTTCGCGAGGCTGTGAGGGTTCGAGGCTGCGCGCCCGCTCAGTCCTGCGCCAGCTTCGCTCTTGCCGCTTCCCGGTGTTCCGGGCGGATCGCATCGATCACGAGCTTCATCGCCGCCGCCAGCATCGCCGCGTCGTCGGTGAAGCCGAGCATCGGCACCACATCGGGAACGGCGTCGAACGGCATGACGAAATAGGCGAGCGCGCCGAGCAGCACCGCCCGCACCTGCAGCGGCGTCTCCCGGTCGAAGGCGCAGTAATAGACCGCGAGCAGATCCTCGGCGAATGGCAGCTTGCCGGCATGGCGCGTCAGCTTGCGCCAGAAACCGGCGCGCACGACCCGCTCGTCGGCCGCCGCGTCCCGCGCCGCATAGGCGCCGGCACCAAACTCCGTCCGTCGTGACCGCATGGCCCAGTCCTCCGCTGACAGGCACAGGACCGATACATGGCCCTTGCGCCGCGTGCGCGCAAGCCGCAGCCGGCCCAGGTTGACGCCCTGCCGCCGCACGGTAAAGCTCCGCGCCCCAAACAAATCCGAAACCGCATGAGGAAACGTCCGATGCCGCTCTTTTGCCGCCGCGCCTTTCTGGCCGCCTGCGTCTCCGCCTTCGCCCTGGCCGGCACCGCCAGCGCCCAAGATTACCCCTCCCGCGTCGTGAAGATCGTGGTGCCGTTCCCGGCCGGCGGTTCCAACGACATCATCGCGCGCATCATGGCGCAGAAGCTGTCGGAGCGGACCAGCCAGCAATTCATCGTGGAGAATCGCGGCGGCGCCGGCGGCAATATCGGCGCCGAGGCGGTCGCAAGCTCCGACCCGGACGGCTACACGCTGCTGCTCACCGCGCCCGGCCCGCTGACCGCCAATGCCGCGCTCTACAAGAACCTGCCCTTCGATCCGTCCAAGGCCTTCGCGCCGGTGTCGCTGATCGCCGCGGTGCCGATCGTGCTGATGGTGCATCCGTCGGTGCAGGCCGGCAACGTGAAGGACCTGCTGGCGCTGGCCAAGGCGAAGCCGGGCAGCATCAATTTCGGCTCCTCCGGCAACGGCTCCACCAACCACCTCGCTGGCGAATTGCTGAAGAGCATGGCCGGCATCAACATCGTGCACGTCCCCTACAAGGGCGCCGCGCCGGCGATGAACGATCTGGTGGCCGGACATATCCCGATGATGTTCGACAACATGCCGGCGGTGCTGCCGCAGGTGCAGGGCAAACGCGTGAAGGCGATTGCGGTGGCGGGCGCCAAGCGCGCCACCGCCATGCCGGACGTGCCGACGGTGGCCGAATCCGGCGTGCCGGGCTTTGAGGCCTCCGCCTGGTTCGGCCTCGTCGCGCCGGCGAAGACGCCCGCGCCGGTGCTGCAGAAGCTGGAAAGCGAAATCGCCGCCATCCTGAAGATGCCGGACGTGCAAAAGCGCTTCACCGAACTCGGCGCCGAGCCGGGCACCATTTCCGGCGCGGCGTTCGGCAAATTCCTCGCCGAGGAAACCACGAAATGGGCGAAGGTGATCGAGGCCGCCGGCGCCAAGGTGCAGTAGTTGTTGCGCCCTCTCCCGTAGGGAGAGGGCATCGCAGGCATTCCAAAGAATGCTGACGGGTGAGGGGTTACGCGCTAACCCCTCACCCGTTCTTTTTCGCTGAAACACTGAAATGCCCTCTCCCTACGGGAGAGGGCGCAGATGTGGGCACCACACGTCAGACTTTCAGCCGATCGAAGAACGTGCGCACCAGCGACGCGCATTTGTCGGGATCGGTGGCGGCGACGTGATAGGAATCGCCGGGCAGCACGTCGAGCTTCGATCCCGGAATCGTCTCCTGCCAGGCGCGCACCGACTCGACGCTGCCGAGTCCCGATCCGGTCGTGGTGATGACCTGCACCGGACACCGGATGCGCGGCAATTCGGCGGTCACATCCACCGTCGGCACCATTTGCAGAAACGCCTCCAGCGTCGTGGCCGCGGTCTTCGACATCAGCCGCACCCACCAGTCGATCGCCGGCGGCGGCAATGACGTGCCGAGCCGGCCTTGCGTGGTCTCGCGCACCCAGGGCTCGACGCCCTGCTCGCGGATCTGCTTGCGCCAGGCGGGCGCGCGTTCGGAAAAGGAGGTGAGGGAAGCCGGCGCACCGACCGCCGCAACCGCGATCACGCGCGCGGGATGGTTCGCGGCAAGATGCATGGCGAGCGTGCCGCCGATCTTGCCGCCGATCAGGAAGGCGCGATCGATACCCAGCATATCGAGCATTGTGACGATATCCGCGCCGAGCTGCGCGAAGCGGTATTTGTAGTCCGCCGCCATCGGCGTCGAATCGCCATAGCCGCGCAGGTCCGGACGCACGACGAGATGATGGCTGGCGAAATACGGCACCCAGCGCCGCCAGGCTTCGCCGCTTTCAGCGAGGCCATGCAGCATCACGACCGGCGGCTTCACGTCCCAGGGCGCGACATAATCGTCGATGCGCACAGCCAGTTCGCAATCCTCGCTGACGCGGATTTTGGAAATTTCATGACCCAATGCTTCTTCCAACCAGTGAACGTTCCCGCTTGCGAGACGCAAAGCCGTGACACGGACTCTGCATGCTCCCCCTCCCCCTTGCGGGGAGGGGTCGGGGGTGGGGGCCACAACCACCGGATGGCAGGCCCTCCCCTCGCGCGACAACCTGAAGTCTTGCCTTCGCCCTCGGGCTCGGGCTAGCTCCAGCCATGATCGATCCAGCCCCCCTCAGCCCCTTCAAACTGACGCCGCAGCGCATCCTTATCCTGGTGCTGGGGGTTCTTGCCCTCGTCATGATCATCGGCGCCATCGCCGGCGGCGTCGGCAACTACCAGGCCCTGCGCGAGGCCAACCAGGACGCCACCCCCTCCTCCGCCCCCTCATCGAGCACGCCTTAGGAGCGCCCGATGCCAAACCACGAACAATCGCCTGTTCGCAATGACAATGAAGCGGCTCCGGCACGGCTCGCCGTGCTCCTGGTCCTCGTCTTCGTTCTGATTGCGGGCATCATGGGGCTCGTCAGCGGCTCGTTCACCGTCGAGCATTTCAAGCCAACGGTGCCGCCGAAATCGAGCCCGATTACCGTGCCTTGAACGGCGACCGCCGCCGTCGCGTCACGGTCTTGCCGGTGCGGATGTAATTGAGGATCTGCTCGCGTCGCCCGAGCCGCAGGATGACGATCGTCGAATAGATCGCTGCTCCACCGATCGACAGCGCCAGGGCGCCTGCCATGAGGTCGAGGACCTGGTCCAATAGTGCCTCCTTTTGCAGTTGTCCCCCGACAATGTCCAAAATGACCCTGATGCCGTTGGGCACCGCCCACGCGATCATGGCAATCACCAGCACACTGGTGACCGCGATGCGATCCATCGCCTGCCGCACGAAGTTCGGCGCTCGCCGCGCGAACGGCCCTTTCAGCGCCATCACCACATGCGGCAGCATGTCCGAAGCGAAGGCGTGCGCGTTGATCTTGCGTAGCCTGAGCGCCTTGATGCACCGCAGCAGTGCGCCGAACTGGTCTCCGCTGAGCGGCAGGTCGGCCTCGAGCGTCTCGTACAATTCATCGAGCAGCTTTGGATTGCGTGTCCGCATTCCGGCCAGCGCCATCACCATTTCCTGGTAGGTGGGCAGCGTCTCCGGCTCGCGGAAATTGATCTCTATGTCGTCGCCGTCGAACCGGTAGACCAGTCGCGCGAATGCGCGGAAGCATTCGCCGAGGTCGCTGACGATGAACCGCCGCGATAGCGACGCCAGCAGCCCCGGCCGGTCGTCGCTCAGATTGCCGTGCTCGATGGTGAAGACGACGCTCTTGCGGTCGCGTGAAATACCGCCGCTGACGAACAGCACGTACTCCCGGCCGTGGCGGACGAAACGGTATTGGTCACCCTCGCCGCCCGGTCCGCGTTCCTTGAGGCGCAGCGCCAGGCCGCGCACGTCGTCGCGCACGGCCGTCACCCCGCCCATCAGGTCGGGAAAGCGCTCATCGATGGCGAACATCGGCAATCCGGGTTGAACTTCAGACAAGTTCAACACGAAAACACCGGAGAATTTCGAAATCGATACGCTCTATTCCGAGAGCGTCCGTTTACGCGGCGTTAGGGCTGGCGCCCGGTTGCTATGCCACCAGCGCCTGCGGCACCGCCTCCGCGATAAACCCGCCGCCCAGCACTTCGCTGGTCTCGCTGTCGTCGGCATAAAAGACGCAGGCTTGTCCTGGCGAAATCCCGTACTCGCCGGCAAACAGCGTGACAAACACCTCGCCGTCGCGCATCTGCACTGCACCCTGCTGCGGCGGCCGGGTCGAGCGCACCTTGACCTCGATCGGCAGGCCATTGCCGGCGACGGCGGTGCCGAGCGGTGCGTCGCCGAGCCAGTTCACGTCGCGCAGCCGCACCGTCCTCGTCATCAGCGCCTCCCGTGGCCCGACGACGACACGACCGGTCCGATGCTCCAGCTTGACCACGTAGAGTGGCGCATCGGCAGCGATGCCGAGCCCCTTCCGCTGCCCGACGGTGTAATTGACGATGCCGTCGTGCCGGCCGAGCACGCGCCCGTCGAGATGCACGATCTCGCCGCCCGCCAGCGCCTCGGGGTGCATCCGCCGGATCACGTCTGCATACTTGCCCTGCGGCACAAAGCAGATGTCCTGGCTGTCATGCTTGTCGGCGACTTCGAGCCCCAACTCGCGGGCCAGCTCCCGCACCGCCGGCTTGGTCATGCCGCCGAGCGGGAAGCGCAGGAAGTCGAGCTGGTCCTGCGTGGTGGCGAACAGGAAGTAGCTCTGGTCCCGCGATGCATCGACGGGACGGTAAAGCCGTCGCCTGCCCCCAACCAGCGATGACCTGACATAATGCCCGGTGGCCAGCACGTCCGCGCCGAGGTCCTTGGCCACCTCCATCAGGTCCACGAACTTCACCGACTGGTTGCAGGCGATACACGGCACCGGCGTTTCGCCCTGCCGATACGCATTGGCAAACGGCTCGATCACCGACCTGCGAAACCGCTCTTCATAATCAAGGACATAGTGCGGGATACCGAGCGCGGCCGCCACCCGCCGCGCGTCGTGAATGTCCTGCCCGGCGCAGCACGCGCCCTTGCGGTGCGTCGCTTCACCATGGTCGTAAAGCTGCAGTGTAACACCCACCACGTCATAGCCCTGCCGGGCCAGAAGCCCCGCCGCCACCGAGCTGTCGACGCCCCCCGACATGGCCACGACCACGCGCGTGTCCTCGGGACGCTTGGGCAAATCAAGCGAATTCAAGTCCATCGATATCATCCAGTTGGGGGTCAAGGCCCCAGTGAACGGCTGCTCTATAGAAGCACGTGCCGCTGTCGGCAAGTTTTGCCGCGACCGGCCGGACTTGCCGGGCTCGGCACCCTCCATGAAATACTCAACACCTTGAAATTGCTGAGTTTCGGCAACTGGCATCGGGCTTGCATCGCTGCCGGTGGCGTATTCCGTCCACCGAGGTCGAACTGTCGACGCACCTGACCATCGCCTACACGGCCCCAGGCACCGCCAGCGGCACCCCCGCTGTTGCGGGCGGGACCGCTGCGGCGGCCGGCGAGGCGCAGGGCAACAACCCTTTCGGTTTCCTCGCGGCACTGGTCGATCAGTTGCTCGCCGGATCAGCGGCCCAGGCGGCCAACACGCCGACCAGCGGCGCAGCCGACACCAAAGCAACGCCGCCGACCCCCGCTGGCACGCCGTCGGTTCCCAACCTGCTCGATGTCAGCCTCGGCGCACAAACCGGCAAGACAGCCGGCACGCCCGGAGCCAACGTTCTGCTCGCCAAACTGGTCGCCGAGCTCAAGACGCTCGAACAGCAGATGGCGAACGGTAGCGAGCCCGACCCCGCCCTGCTGCAAAAACTCGGCGAAACCGCCGATGCACTCGCTGCGCTGATCGCCAAACCATTCGGTTCATCGGCTGCCCCCGCCTCGACAGCCGTCAGCCTCGATCCGCTGACGACTATCAAGAGCGCCACCGCCGGCAAGGACGACAAGCCGAAGCCGGCCGTCCCGGACACCGACCCGGCGCCGGGCCAATCGCCGTCCGACCAGATGGCGCAGCTCCTCGCCAGCATCGGCATCCAGGTGCCGCCGGCGGCCGTAACTGCCGCACCGGCTGCCGGCCCGACGACCGATACGACAGCGGTCTCGTCCGCCAGCGCTGCCACCGCGCCACCGCTGCCGGCGATCGCGCAGCTTGCAACACAATTGTCCGAGCTCGGGCAAGCTGTCGTCGCATCGGCGCCCGACGTGGCGCAGAAACTCGCAGCCCTGAGCCGGAAGCTCGACGGCGCCGAGGCAGACCCCACCGTGTTGGCACAGTTGACGACCCCCGATGACACCGGGGCGACCACCCTCGACAGGATCGTTCAGTCGCTGCTCGCAGCCAAGCCGACCACCGGCACCCCCGGCACGCCGACGCCACCGCAGATCGCCGCCAGCGCGCAATTGCAGGCGCCTCCCACCGTGGCCACCGGCACGCAATCGGTGTTACCCGATCCGTCACCGCCGCCGCTCGCTTCCGCGCCACCGACGACGTCCTCGCGGCCGGTCCCGAAAGCCGCGGACGCCTCGAAGACGGCAGACAGCTCGCACGACGACGCCACAAAGACAGAGTCCAAGATCATCGCCGAGGCCACCACCACGCAGGCCGACAGCAAGACGGACCCCGCTGACCCCAAGGGAGCCCAGTCCAACGCCAGCGCGGTGAATGCTGCCGCGATGCCAGCAGCGCCGCGCATCCTGCCCGCGGCCTATCAGGCGGCCACTACGCCCATCAACATGGCGCAAGTCGCCTTCGAGATGGTCCGCCAGATGCATCAGGGCCAGTCGCGCTTCACAATTCGCATCGATCCGCCCGAGCTTGGGCGCGTCGATGTGAAGATGCACGTCGATGCGTCCGGCAACGTCAATGCGCGGCTGACGGTCGAGCGGTCGGAGACCCTCGACATGTTCCAGCGCGACCGCGGCTCTCTCGAAAAGGCCCTCACCCAGGCCGGCCTCGACGGCGCCAAGACCAACCTCGAATTCTCGCTTCGGCAGAATCCCTTCGCCGGCATGATGGGGGGCGACCAGCGCCCTGGCAACGGCAATGCCTCTGGACCGCGCTTCTCGCTAACAGCGGAGGCCGACGACGCCATTACCCCGTCCACCATCCCATCAGTTACGCTTTATCGCGGCATCGCCTCGTCGGGCGGTGTCAACCTGTTCGTGTAGGATCGCATCATGACCGTCAGCGGCGTCGGCTCTTCGTCCTCTTCCTCGAGCGTCATCGACCGGACGACGATCGCCAACAACTTCGATACGTTCCTGCAGCTCCTGACCACGCAGCTCAAGAACCAGAACCCGCTGGATCCGCTCGACACCAACCAGTTCACCCAACAATTGGTGGAGTTCTCAGGGGTCGAGCAGCAGCTCAAGACCAATGACTTCCTATCGTCGCTGGTCCAGGCCAACGCCAACACCACCAACTCCAATGCCGTGAATTACATTGGCAAGACAGTCACCGCCTCCGGCGTCCGTTCCGAGCTGGTCAACGGCAAGGCGCAATGGAACTTCTCCGTCGACGACGCGGCAGTCGTCACGGTCAACATCAAGGACGAGAACGGCAACACCGTTTACAGCGAACAGGGCGCGATGCAGGCGGGATCCGGAACCTTCACCTGGGACGGTAAGGACAACCAGGGCAACGTCAGGCCCGATGGCACCTATTCGATCTCGATGCAGGCGGTGACCCCCGAAGGCAAGACCATCAACGTCTCGACCGAGACCACTGGCACCGTGACCGGCGTCGATTTCACCGGCAGCGAGCCGGTGCTGCTGGTGGGCAAGGCGCGCCTCAATCTGTCGGGCGTCACCTCGGTCCGCACTGCCTCGTAACCCGCCATTAACCCTGCCGCGGAAGCGCCATGATCGGCCCCTCGACAGAGAGCGTGCGTTGTGGCGCAAACCGCTGATTCCTAAGCATTTCTACTTGTGGACGCCGCGCATCCTTAACGTCTTGTAGACACTAGCTTAGGCAAATTTTAAGCGCGATCCGCTAGGCTCAACTTCAGGTCAGGTTGAGTCAGTGAGTAAAATGACCGTCCAAATGCGTCCCCGCGTGAAGTACGTCATTGGTCCGGATGGTAGTCCGTTGACCATTGCGGACCTCCCGCCCAAGAACACGCGCCGCTGGGTGATTCGGCGCAAGGCCGAGGTGGTTGCCGCCGTGCGCGGTGGACTGCTGTCGCTCGAAGAGGCCTGCGCCCGCTACACGTTGAGCGTCGACGAGTTCCTCAACTGGCAGGCGGCCATCGACAAGCACGGCCTTGCCGGCCTGCGCACCACCTGGATCCAGCATTACCGCGAAGGCTGAGCCTCCGCATCTCCGAATCATGCGCGCCCGGCCTCGTGCCGGGCGCATTCGTTTCGATTCACACTTCCTTTATTTTGCCCGGCAAAACCTGCCCGCCCGTCGCAAGCCGCAACCGGGCGTTAAGACCTTCTTTACCATCCGCTAGGTAATTTTTGCCTATGGGCTCGGGCAAGCCGTTCCGAGCCCGGGGGCATTCGGCGGGTCGGTCTAGTGGACGTATTACAGCTCTTCAACCGCCTGGGTCTGCAGCGGATTGCGGCCATGGGCGTCGTGGCCGTGCTGATGCTCGGCTTCTTCGCCTTCCTCATCATGCGGGCGTCGACGCCGCAGATGGCCCCGCTCTACACGGGCCTGTCCTTCGAGGATTCCTCGGCCATCGTCGACGAGCTGCAGAAGCAGAACATCCCCAACGAGATCCGGGGGGATGGCGACACCATCCTGGTTCCCCGCGACCAGATCACCAGCATCCGCATGCAGCTGGCCGAGAACGGGCTGCCCACCAAGGGCCAGGTTGGCTATGAAATTTTCGACCAGCAGAACACGCTGGGCGCCACCAGCTTCGTCCAGAACATCAACAATGTGCGCGCCCTCGAGGGTGAGCTCGCACGCACCATCTCGTCGCTGGCACGCATCAAATCGACCCGCGTACACCTTGTGCTGCCCGAACGCGCCCTGTTTTCACGCGACAAGAAGGACCCGACTGCCTCGATCGTCGTCTCCGTTCGTGGCCAGTTGTCCAACGAGGAAATCCGCGCCATCCAGCACCTCGTCGCCTCGGCGGTCGAGGGCCTGACGCCCAACCGCGTCACCATCGCCGACGATACCGGCAATCTGCTTGCGGCGGGCGCCGGCGACGGCAGCGACGCCACCGTGCTCGCCGGTGAAGCCGACGAGCGCAAGACCGGCGTCGAGAATCGGCTCCGGACCAGCATTGAGGCCCTCCTCGCCAACATCGTGGGCGACGGTCGCGCCCGCGTGCAAGTCAGCGCCGACCTCGATATGACGCGCGTCACCAAGACCGCCCAGACCTTCGATCCCAACGGCCAGGTCGTGCGCTCGACCCAGACCGAGAGTGTCGCCAACAATTCGAGCGACAACAGCAACAACAACGGCCAGGTGAGCGCCTCGACGCAGCTGCCGGGTGCGAACAACACCGCCTCCAGTGCGGTCGCCGGCACCAGCGAGCAGGGCTCGACCGACAAGGAAACCACCAACTACGAGATTTCCAACGTCAGCCAGACCGAGATGACCGATCCTGGCGCCATCAAGCGCCTCTCGGTCGCGGTCCTGGTGGACGGCACCTACACCACCGATGCGCAGGGCAATTCGAAATATACGCCGCGCGACCAGGCCATGCTCGACCAGATCAAGTCGCTGGTGCAGTCGGCAGTCGGCTTCGACGACAAGCGCGGTGACCAGATCACCGTCGCCAACCTGCAATTTGCGCAGGGCCCGACGCCGACTGTGCAGGGCACCCCCGGTCCGGGCCTCTTCGACTTCACGCGCGACGACCTGATCAATGGCGCCGAGATGCTGGTGACCTTGATCATCGCCCTGGCGCTGGTCTTCTTCGTGATGCGCCCGCTGCTGAAGCGCGTGCTGTCGCCCGAGACGCAGCCCCTGGCTCTGCCGGTGAGCGCAGAGGTCGGCGTGCCCGCTCCGGCCGTTCCTGGCGCACCGGCAACGATGGTGCCGGTGAGCGAAATGATCCCCGACGAAGGGGGTGGTCCGCCGATGATCCCCGGCTGGATGAAGGACGCCAAGACCCAGGGCGCGGCGCAGGCCCAGACGCTCAAGACCGTCGGGAGCCTCGTCCAGGAGAATCCCAAGCAGGCCGCGCTGATCGTTCGCGATTGGCTGTCGAGCGCAGTGTGAGCTGATCCATGGCCGGAACCAACGTCGCCACCACCGCTCCAAGCATCGACCAGGGGATGCGCCGCCAACTGGTGATTGGCGGCGACGCCCAGCAGCGCGACCTGACGGGTGACGAAAAGGCCGCGGTGCTGCTGCTCTCACTCGGTCCCGATTTCGGCAAGCCGATCCTCGAAGAGCTCGACGAGATGGAGATCAAGGCGCTGTCGCGCACCATGGTGCGCATGGGGCCGATCACCCAGGAAATGCTCGACTCGCTGTTTGCCGAGTTCGTCACCCACATCTCGGCTAATGGGACTGTCGCTGGCAATTCCGACACCACGCAGCGCCTGCTGCTGTCGTTCCTGCCGCAG
The DNA here is from genome assembly GCA_023390785.1 of Pseudomonadota bacterium. Classification (GTDB taxonomy): domain Bacteria; phylum Pseudomonadota; class Alphaproteobacteria; order Rhizobiales; family Devosiaceae; genus Devosia_A. The sequence goes on along the minus strand of JAEWCE010000126.1, from coordinate 14,386 downwards.
GACCGTGTCGATGCGATCATGGAGGAAATCCGCGGACCAGCCGGCCGCAACATGTGGGAGAAGCTCTCCAACGTGCAGGAGGACGTGCTCGCCTCCTACCTGAAGAACGAATATCCCCAGACCATCGCCGTTGTCCTGTCCAAGATCTCGACTGAGCACGCGAGCAAAGTGCTGGCGGTGCTGCCCGAGGAACTGGCCATGGACGTCGTCAAGCGCATGCTGAGCCTCGATCCGGTGCAGAAGGAAATCCTCGAAAAAATCGAATCCACCCTGCGCACCGAGTTTATGTCGACCCTGTCGCATTCCAAGCGCCGCGACAGCCATGAGCAGATGGCGGAGATCTTCAACGCCTTCGACCGGCAGACCGAAGCGCGCTTCATCACCAATCTCGAGGAAAGCGACCGAGACGGCGCCGAGCGCATCAAGGCCCTGATGTTCACCTTCGAGGATCTGTCGCGGCTCGATCCGTCCGCCATCCAGGCGCTGATCGCGAAGGTGGACAAGAAGGAACTGGCGCTGGCGCTCAAGGGCGCCAACGACGCGGTCAAGGAATTCTTCTTCGCCAACATGTCGACCCGCTCGGGCAAGTTGCTCCGCGATGACATGGAGGCCATGGGGCCCGTGCGGCTGAAGGATGTCGACGAGGCGCAGAGCCGGTTGGTCTCTTTCGCCAAGGACATGGCGGCGCGCGGCGAGATCGTCCTCAACAAAGGCAAGGCCGATGAGGAAATGATCGGATGACAGCCGCGCCCGCAAAGTTCCGCTTCGACCTCGACCTCGGCCATCGACAGGAGCGCAATTCAGTACTGACGGAAAGCGCCCTCGCCGCCATCGTCACCAATGCCCGCGCCGAAGGCTATCGCGACGGCCTGGCTGAAGGCGAGCGCAACGCCGTGGTGAAGGCTGCCGAGCGTCTCGCTGCTGCCGCCGAGAACCTCGCCGACCACACGGCATCGCTGAACGCCAGCCTCGACGATCATCGCCGGCGCACTCTCGCCGAGGCTGCCGATCTTGCCGCCGTCATCGGCAAGAAGCTCGCCTCGAGCCTCGTTGCCGCGCAACCGGTCGCCGAAATCGAAACGCTGATTGCCGAGTGCCTTGTCACCCTCGACGCAGTCCCGCACCTTGTCATCCGCTGCGCCCCCGAACTGGCTGAGGCGGTACGCGAGGTCGCCACCTCCCGCATCGCCACCTCTGGTTTCACCGGCCGACTGGTCGTGCTCGGCGATCCGGACCAGGCCATCGGTGATGCGCGCCTCGAATGGGTGGATGGCGGCATTGCCCGTGACCGCGCCCTACTCGAAGCCGAGATCGATCGGCGCGTCGCCTCCTACATCGCCGCCCAAGGTGGCAATTCCCAAGCCCCCGTCGAAGGACCCGAGCAATGAGCAACGAACCCGGTGATCTCGGCCTCGAAGAAATGCTGCCGCCTGATCGCGGCGGCCCCTCGCAAGTTGTCGAACGCGCCGCGGGCGACCTCGAGGCCGTGTTCGACGTGCCTGTCCGCGTCTCGGTGGTTCTCGGTCGCGCGAAAATCCCGGTGGCAAGCTTGCTGAAGATGGATGTGGGCACCGTCGTCGAACTGGACCGCCAGGTCGGCGAGGCCGTGGAAATCTACATCAACGATCGCCTCGTCGCCCGTGGTGAAATCGTGCTCGTCGAGAACCGCCTCGGCGTCACCATGACCGAAATCGTCAAGGCAGCCTAGGAGCGCAGCATGCGACTACTGATTATCGGCGCTCTCGAAGGCCAACTGTCGGAAGCCACCAAGCTCGCCATGCAGGGCGGCGCCAGGGTTGCGCATGCGGCCACCATCGAAATCGCATTGGCGAGTCTCAGGAGCGGCAAGGGCGCCGACCTGCTGCTGGTCGACGTGATGGTCGACATTCCTGGCCTGATCGCCGGGCTCGAGGCCGAGCGTATCCACATTCCGGTCGTTGCCTGTGGCACCGAAACCAACGCGGCCGCGGCAGTGAACGCCATCCGCGCCGGCGCCAAGGAATACATCCCGCTGCCGCCCGATGCCGAGTTGATCGCCGCCGTGATTGCCGCGGTGGCCCGCGAGAGCACCGATTTCCTGTTCCGCGATCCGGCCATGGCCCGCGTCGTGCATCTGGCCGAACAGATCGCGCCCTCCGATGCCTCGGTGCTGATCACCGGCGAAAGCGGCACCGGCAAGGAGGTGATGGCAAAGTATCTACACTCGAAGTCGAAGCGCGCCAGCCGCGCCTTCATCTCGGTCAATTGCGCCGCCATTCCGGAGAACCTGCTGGAGAGCGAGCTGTTCGGCCACGAGAAGGGCGCCTTCACCGGCGCCATCGGCCGCCGCATCGGCAAGTTCGAGGAGGCCTCGGGCGGCACGCTGCTGCTCGACGAAATCTCCGAGATGGATGTGCGGCTGCAGGCCAAGTTGCTGCGCGCCATCCAGGAGCGTCTGATCGATCGTGTCGGCGGCACGCGTCCGGTTCCCGTCGATATCCGCATCATCGCCACCTCCAACCGCAACCTCAACGAAGCCGTCCGCAACGGCAGCTTCCGTGAGGACCTGCTGTTCCGCCTCAACGTTGTGAACCTGAAGCTGCCGCCGCTGCGGGAGCGGCCGGGCGACATAGCGGCGCTGTCGGACCATTTCGTCGACAAATATGCCAGGGCCAACGGGCTTCCTGGCCGCGTGCTCTCGGCCGCCGCGCGGCAGGCGCTGCTCGGCGCCCCCTGGCCCGGCAATGTGCGTGAGCTCGAGAACACGCTGCACCGCGCCGTACTGCTGTCGCAGGGCAACGAGATCGGCCCCGACGCGATCGTCATGCCCGACGGCGCCGGCCTCTCCGATGTCGTCCGCACTGCCTCGCTCGCGACGCAGGCCGCGCAGGTGGCGGAGTCGATCTCGCGCTCCATGGTTGGCCGCACCGTCGCCGACGTCGAGCGCGACCTGATCCTCGAAACGCTCGACCACGTGCTCGGCAACCGCACCCATGCTGCCAACATCCTCGGCATCTCAATCCGCACCCTGCGCAACAAGCTCAACCAGTATGCCGACGAGGGCACCTACGTGCCGGGCCCAGGCGAAGTGCGAAAGAGCGCGTGACCTTGCAGAACGCCCATGGCTGACGTGACCAACGCCCCCGCCTCCCGGGCCGGCTTCCGCCTGCCCTCGCTCGGCGACCTCAACAGGCTGTTCCGCTCGACTGATATCGGGCTCGCCATCGGGGTCATGGCGATCATCGTCGTGCTGATCCTGCCGCTGCCGCCGTTCCTGCTCGATATTCTGCTGGCCATCTCGATCGTCTTTTCGGTCCTGATCATGATGACGGCCCTGTTCATCCAGACGCCACTCGAATTCTCGTCGTTTCCGACCGTACTGCTGATTGCTGCCATGATGCGGCTGGCGCTCAACCTCGCGACCACCCGCCTGATCCTCGCCAACGGTCACAACGGTCCGGACGCCGCCGGCCACGTCATCGAGGCCTTCGGCAGCTTCGTGATGCGTGGCAATTTCGTGATTGGCGTCGTGGTGTTCACGATCCTGATCATCGTCAACTTCATCGTCATCACCAAAGGGTCGGGACGCATCGCCGAGGTGGCGGCGCGCTTCAACCTCGACGCCATGCCCGGCAAGCAGATGGCGATCGACGCCGATCTGAGTGCCGGCCTCATCGACGAGGCGACCGCGCGGGAGCGCCGCAAGACGCTCGAGGCCGAAAGCGCCTTCTTCGGCAATATGGACGGCGCCAGCAAATTCGTCCGCGGCGACGCCATCGCCGGTCTGCTGATCACCTTCATCAACATCATTGCCGGCATGGTGATCGGCGTGTTGCAGCAGGGCCTGAGCTTCCAGGAGGCGGGCAACAACTACACGCTCCTGACCGTGGGCGACGGGCTCGTCAGCCAGATCCCGTCGCTGATCGTCTCGACGGCCGCCGGCCTGCTGGTATCCAAGGCCGGCGTGCTCGGCTCGGCCGACAAGGCGCTGGTGGCTCAGTTCACCGGCTATCCCAAGGCATTGGGCATGTCGTCGGCGGTAATCGGCGTCATGGCCTTCCTGCCGGGCATGCCGATCCTGCCGTTCCTGGCGCTTGCCGGCGGCATCGGCTACCTCGCCTTCCGCTCCACCGGCAAGAAGGCCGCTGCAGCCGCCTTGGCTGCCGCCGAGTCGATGACGGCCAAGACTGGAGCCAAGCCGACCGACGAGGTGCCCATCGCCGACAGCCTTAAGATCGACGAGCTCAAGCTCGAGCTCGGCTATGGTTTGCTGAGCCTGGTGAAAGAGGACGAGACGGGCTCCGACCGCCTCACCGAGCAGATCAAGGCGTTGCGGCGGCAACTCGCCACCGAGCTCGGCTTCGTCATGCCGCCGGTGCGCATCCTCGACAACATGCAGCTCGAGCCGAATGACTACGTGGTGAAGATCAAGGAGGTCGAGGCCGGCAAGGGTCGCATCTACGCCAACCAATTGATGGTGATGGACCCCATGGGCAAGGAGATTACCCTGCCCGGCTACCACACCACAGAGCCGACCTTCGGCCTGCCCGCCACCTGGATCGAACCGGCGCTGCGCGACGAGGCCGAGCTCAAGGGCTATTCCATCATCGATCCCTCCACGGTGATCTCGACGCACCTGACCGAGGTGCTGAAGGCCAATGTCGCGGACCTGCTGAGCTACGCCAACGTGCAGACCCTGCTCAATGGCATGACCAAGGAACAACAGAAGCTGCTCGAGGACATCATCCCGAGCCAGATCTCTGTCTCCGGTATCCAGCGCGTGCTGCAGCACCTGCTCAGCGAGCGCATCTCGATCCGCGACCTTCCCACCATCCTCGAGGGCATTGCCGAGATCGCCGGCGGCAACCGCACCACCCAGATGATCGCCGAACATGTCCGCTCGCGCCTCGCCCGCCAGATCTGCGCCGCCAATCTCGGGCCCGACGGCAACCTGCCGCTGCTGACTCTGTCGCCGCAATGGGAACGCGAATTCGCCGAGGCGATGGTCGGCGACGGGGCCGACCGTCACCTCGCCATGGCGCCGTCACGGTTGCAGCAGTTCATCCTCAACATCCAGCAGGGCTATGAGAACGCTGCGCAGATGGGCGAGCTGCCGGTGCTGATCACTTCGCCTTCGGTCCGCCCGCACGTACGCGCGATCATCGAACGCTTCCGTCCCCAGACGGTGGTGATGAGCCAGAACGAGGTGCATCCCCGCATCCGGCTGCGGACGATCGGCGCCGTCTAGCCTTGCAGCACCGGACGGCGCGACGCCGCCCGCAGCAGGTCGCGCAGCGCCGGCACCGCCCATACCACGCCGAAACAGAGCAGCGGCGTGTAGAGGGCGCCCCAATAGCTGTTGAACGGCTTGCCGCCGATGGCAAAGACGGCGAGGTAGGCGAGCACGGCGAACAGCACGCGCTCGGACGCCGCCGCCGGCCAGGCCAGCAGGCCCAGCACCGCCAGCACCAGCAGCAGCGCGCTGACCCAGAACGGCAAGAGCATCAGCAGGCCATTGAAATGCGCCGTCGCAATGTCGAACGCCGCCCCCTGGAACTGCAGCCACCCGTCGCGGTAGGCGGCGTCCCCCGGGCCGACCATCGACATCGCCATGTGGGCGTGCCAGCCGTAGTAGAGCAGGAACAAGGCCAGCGTTCCCGCCCAGGCCGCGACCTCGCGCCACCGCCGGTCGCGCACGGCAAGGCCGACGCAGACCAGAGCGTAGACGATCGACAGTTCCCGCACGAACAGCGCCAGAACCGCCGCGGCAAAGCCTGACCAGGGTAGGTTCTGCCCATAGGCCGAGACCGAGATCAGGATCAGCGCTCCGGCATAGAGCTCGCACATGAGTTCCGCCTGGGGCGCCACCGCCGAGAGCAGGCTGAATACGAACATCGCGCTGAGGCCGACCTTGAGCCAAAGGCTGGGCACGTCCGACACCAGCCGCCGTCCCAGCACCAGCCCCAGCAGGGCGAGCACCACCAGCACACCCTGCGACAGCAGCGGTGACGGCGACAGCGACAGCGCCGACAGGAAGAAGGGCGGCCGCCAGTTGAATACCGACTGGAGGCCGTAGCCGCCATTGACCAGTTCGGTATGGAGCGCCTGATAGTAGGACTCGCCAGCCTGCAGCCGGCCGACCACCTGGCCGTACATGAACAGGTCGCCCTTACGGCTGGCATCCTGCGCCGGCTCGACGATCGTCAGGGCCTGCAGCGCAAGCAGCAGCGCGATGCCGGCGAAGACCACCAGAACCGTTTTCGCCAGCCCGGGCCGCAGGTCGTGAAAACGCGTCAATGGCATGGCCAGCCTCCAGTGCAGGCAATATCCTGGCACCGACTTCCCTAAAGAAGCGCCAAACAGCGGGAACGAAAACCGCGGTGCCGAGCGTTTTCCGCCACTAACCGAGCACCCCAAATGAAGCTTTTCCGCTGCGACCATTGCGCCAATGTCCTCTATTTCGAGAACACGGTCTGCGAGAACTGCGGCCATGCTCTGGGCTATTGGCCCGGCACCAACATGCTGGTTTCGCTGGAAGACGAGGGCGGCTATTTCCATGCGCCGGCCTTGCCCGATAGCCGCTTCGTCTACTGCGCGAACGCCCGCTTCGGCGCCTGCAACTGGCTCGTCGAATACCAGCCCGGGGCCGATCCCTACTGCCTGGCCTGCCGGCACAACGGTGTCATCCCCTCGATGGACAGCGCCGGGAACCTCGCGAACTGGCGCACCATCGAACGCGCCAAGAAGCGTCTGTTCTATTCGCTATTGCGCCTCAACCTGCCGCTCGCGACGCGAAACGAGGATCCGGTCCACGGCCTACGCTTCGAATTCCTAGCCGAAGCCGCCGCGCCCCAGCCGGTCCTGACTGGCCACGACAGCGGCATTGTCACGCTGGCACTGCGAGAGGCCGACGACGCCGAACGTGAACGCCGCCGCCTGCAGATGAATGAGCCATACCGCACGCTGCTCGGGCATTTCCGGCATGAGATCGGCCATTATTACTGGGACCTGCTGATCGACAACACCCCGGCGCTCGACGAGTTTCGCGCCCTGTTCGGCGACGAGCGGACCGATTACGGCAAGGCCCTGCAGCGCCACTACGATAACGGCGCCCCCGTGGACTGGCAGCGGAACTTCATTTCGGCCTACGCCACATCGCACCCGTGGGAGGACTGGGCGGAGACCTGGGCACACTACCTGCACATCGTCGATACCACCGAGATGGCTGCCGCCTTTGGCGTCAGCCTCGAACCCAAGGTGGACGCCACCGGCGAGTTAAGCACCCGCATCGACTTCGAACCGTACCGGCTGGCCACGATGGAAGAATTGATCACCCACTGGGTGCCGCTGAGCTCACTTATCAACAACCTCAACAGGGCCGTCGGCCAGCACGACGCCTACCCGTTCGTGCTCACCCCGAAGGTCGTCGCCAAGCTCGGCTTCGTCCAAAAAACCGTGCTCGCCGCAGGCGCCGCGACGTGGACGGTGCCCGGCCCGGACGGCCCGATTCCGATCAACCGGCCGCCATCGTGACGGGCATCATGCGCGAAGCAGTGGATTAGCGGTAATTGCCCCCTACCTCGTGGGTTTACTAATGCCTGCGCCGATGCTTTCACTAGCCGAAGTGGCGGACTGCGTCGGGGCGGAAGTGTTAGACGTCAAACCCAAGACCACCGGCGGATTCTACCGGGAGGATGCCGTTCGCCTCGCGTCGGAAGCAGCCCGCACCCCCAGGCGCGGCGCCCCGCCTCTGCCCACCCTCCCACGCGATGCTGCCGCTCCCGCGATCGACCCCGAGGAGCGGGGCCGGCTGAAACCCCGACCCGCCAGCAACCAGAACCTGCGAACGCCACGCCCGATAGCCGACGACGAACCGGATGAGCCCCGCAGCCGGAAACTTGGCCGCACGGTGGCCTGGGTGCTGCTGGCCCCATGGTACATGGCGACCGTGGTCGGGACCATTGGCATCGACGTCCTGTTCATCAAGGACATGCTGGGATTGTAACTCAGCATTCCGGCAGGCTGACGCTCAACCCGCCGAGGCTGGTTTCCTTGTAGCGCTCGTCCATGTCGCGTCCGGTCTGGCGCATCGTCTCGATGGCGGCATCGAGCGGCACGATATGGCGACCGTCACCCAGCGATGCCAGCGAAGCCGCAGCCACGGCCTTCACCGCGCCCATGCCGTTGCGCTCGATGCACGGCACCTGCACCAGTCCGCGCACCGGGTCGCAGGTCATGCCCAGATGATGCTCGAGCGCAATCTCGGCGGCATTCTCGATCTGCATGTTGCTACCCCCGAGCACGGCGCAAAGCGCCGCGGCGGCCATCGCCGACGCCGAGCCAACCTCGCCCTGACACCCGACCTCCGCTCCCGAGATCGAGGCGTTGTATTTGATCAGGCCGCCAATCGCCGCCGCCGTCAGCAGCATCTCGGGCACCCGGTCGCGGGAGGCGCCCGGCACCAGGTCGAGGTAATAGCGGATCACCGCCGGAATGACGCCCGCCGCACCGTTGGTCGGAGCCGTCACCACCTGTCCGCCGGCCGCGTTCTCCTCGTTGACGGCCATGGCATAAGCCTGCAGCCAGTCGACCGCCGAATGCAGCGGGGCATCGTTGGCCCCGCTGCGCAGGTGCAGCTTGTCGTTGAGACCCTTGGCGCGCCGCGGCACATTGAGGCCGCCCGGCAGCACTCCTTCGGAACTGAGCCCGCGGTCGATGCACCTATCCATCGCGTCCCAGATAGCCATGAGACGCCGGTCGAGATCGTCGCCGCCGCTTGCAGCCTCATTGGCACGCTTCATGTCGGCAATGCTGAGCCCCGACGCCTCGCCCATCGCGAGCATCTGCGCCGCGGTATCGAATGGATAGGGCACGCCCGCGTCGCTCGGCCTGGCCGGTCCGGCCGCCATTTCCTCGGCCGTGAGCACGAATCCGCCGCCGATCGAATAGTAACTTTCGGCGATGATCTCCTCGCCTTCATCAGTACGCAGGATGAATGTCATTCCATTGGGATGCGGCGGCAGCCTCTGGCCCTTTTCGACGGTCACCGCCTGTGGACTGAGCCGCAAGCGCCGGCCATTTGGCAACCGAACGGTTTCCGATTTGGCCAGCTGAGCCAAGGCGGCGTCGGCTTCTGTACGATCGTAGCTTGCCGGCACCATACCGCACAGCCCGCAGAGCACCGCCCGAATGGTGCCGTGCCCTTCCCCCGTGTAGGCGAGCGACCCGTAGAGTCGGCACGCAAGCGACAAGGGTTCCGGCGGAAGCGACCGCGACGAGACCAGCGCGAGGAACCGCGCCGCGGCAAGCATCGGTCCCATCGTGTGCGAGGACGAGGGACCGATGCCGATCTTGAAGATGTCGAAGACCGATAGAAACACGGCGTCACTCTAGCATGTTTTTCTGCCCCACCAGCGCGGCAGAAGAACCCGATTTGGTTCCACAAAAATTCCGTGGAACAGCTCCGCCTCCGGAAAGTTGTCGCTTTGAACCCCGCCCTGCGGGCAATCACATAGGAGAGAACAATGATCCGGCTTCTTATGGCCAGCACGGCGCTGAGCGCGGTGCTGATCGGCGGCGCTTTTGCCCAGTCGTCTTCGTCCGCCATGGACTCATCGATGATGGCCTCATCGTCCGCGATGGAAAGCTCGGCTCCGGCCGACACCTCGGCTTCGAGCTCCACCGAAACGTCGGCGATGCCGTCGTCGGCGATGGAAAGCTCCGCCATGTCGTCGCAGATGTCGACTGCGAGCTCGATGGAATCCTCGATGATGGCGACGCCGGCGCCGCGCCAGCCTGTCGACATTCTATCGGGTTACACCCGCGTCGACACCGACAAGCTGGCGACCAAAATCATCGGCTCGCCCGTCTATGACGGCACCGCCGCCGACGCCAACAACCTCGGCAAGATTTCGGACATCGTGATCAACGAGGACGGCACCATTGCGGCGGTCGTGCTGGGTGTCGGCGGCTTCTTGGGCATCGGCGAGAAGCAGGTCGCCGTGGACTATTCCGCGCTGCAGTGGGTCGTTGCGGCCGACAACACCGAGCGCTTCGTGCTCCAGACCACCAAGGACGATCTGACCAACGCTCCGGACTTCCAGACCGTCGACGATCAGCCCAATGCCTCGAACGCCCCGGCGTCGAATGCCCCTGCGACGGATTCGACCGCACCGGCACCGGCGTCGACCGCTCCTGCCAGCAGCTCGGCGGCCATGTAGCCACCGCGCGCTCCCTGACCTGGGCCCGTGCTACGGCATGGGCCCTTTCTTTTTGCGCGACGGAATGATGTGGTCCCGGCGTCTCCGCCGAGCCTTGCCATGTCCGACCCCCTGATTGTCGCCGTTCCCATCGCCTCCGACCTGGGCCGGCTTGCCCTCGCCGTCCGCCACGACGTGTTCGTCATCGAGCAGAAGGTGCCCGAGGCGCTGGAACGCGATGCCCACGACGCGACGTCCGTCCATGTGGTGGCGATCGTCGACGGCGACGTCGTCGGCACGCTGCGCCTGCAGACGCTGCCCGAGCACAGCAAGTTCGGCCGGGTGGCGGTGCGGCGTGACCGGCGCGGCCAGGGCATCGCCAAGGCGATGATGCTGTGCGCCATGGCGCAGGCGCGCGCTGCCGGCGAGACGCGCTTCGCGCTGACGGCCCAGCTCGACAAGGTCGGGCTTTACGAAAAGCTCGGCTTTTCCGCGTTCGGCGATGAGGTCGTGATCAGCGGCATCCGACACCGCACGATGAAGACATACTGAACGACACGCGCCGGCGGCGCCCTTCGGACGCGATGGCGGCGCGGTCAGCGGCGATGCCGCAGGCGTCCGATCTCGTCGTACTCGGCCTGCTCGGCCTTGGCCTCTTCCGCCATCTCGCGGCCATGCTCGCGCTGGTCGAGCAGCTCGACCTTCTTGAGGTCCTCGACCGCTTCGGCGAGCGCATCCTGGGCAGCTTCGAGCTGGTCGCGCATGTCGGCCGCCGACGCCAGCAAATTGTCGCGCCGCGCCATCGCCGCCTTTGCGAAGGTCGAATAGGCGAAGTGCGCCACGTCCGAGATGCCGGTCTTTTGCTGTTCGATTTCGATCTGCTGGTCGAGTTCGGACGCCATGCGCTCGAAATCGGCAATCATCATCTCGATCTGCGCAACCTGGCGACGCTTCTCGTCGACCTGGAACTTCTTGAGCCGGATCAGGCTCTCGCTGCGCGACTTCATGACTTGTACTCCTTACACACTCAAGTCACTGACCACGTACAAGGTCATTTTCCCGCCTTCTCCAGAATCGCCTCCAGCATGGTGTAGCCGTCGGCGATGCTGGTGCGCTCCTCCCGCTGCTGGCCCAGGAAGGCCTCGAAGGCGGGGTTGAGCGCGATGGCGCGATCGACCTGCGGATCCGATCCCTTCCGGTAAGCCCCCAGCCGGATCAGCTCCTCCATGTCGGCGTACACCGACATGAACTCCCGCGCCCTTTGCAGGACCGGCCGCACCGCGGTGGGCACGCATCCCGGCATCGTGCGCGAGATGGATCTCAGCACATTGACGGCGGGATAACGTCCCCGTTCGGCAATGGCCCGCTCCATCACAATGTGCCCGTCCAAAATGCCGCGCACGGCATCTGCAATGGGTTCATTGTGGTCATCACCTTCGACTAAAACGGTAAATAGACCCGTAATGCTGCCCGAATTCACCAACCCCGGCCCGGCGCGCTCGAGCAGCCGCGGCAGCTCGGTGAACACCGTGGGCGGATACCCCTTGGCGGTGGGCGGCTCGCCGATGGCGAGACCGATCTCGCGCTGCGCCATGGCAAAGCGCGTGAGGCTGTCCATCATGCACAGGACGCGCTGGCCCTGGTCGCGGAAATATTCGGCGAGGGTGAGTGTGAGATAGGCCGCCTGCCGCCGCATCAGCGCCGCCTCGTCCGAGGTGGCCACCACCACCACGGCGCGCTTGAGACCGGCTTCGCCCAGATATTCGCTGATGAACTCCTGCACCTCGCGGCCACGCTCGCCGATCAGGCCGACCACGGCGACGTCGGCGGTGGCGTTGCGCACCAGCATCGACATCAGCACCGACTTGCCGACGCCCGAGCCGGCAAAGATGCCCATGCGCTGGCCCTCGCACATGGTGGTGAAGGTGTTCATCACCCTGACCCCCATGTCCATCGGCGCGCCGACCCGGGCCCGTTCGTGCGCCGGCAGCGGCTGCTGCTTCAACGGATAGCCGGCGATGCCCCGGGCGATCGGGCCCTTGCCGTCGATCGGTTCGCCATTGGCATTGACCACGCGCCCAAGCCAGGCCTCGCCGGGATAGACCGCGCCGTCGTGCCTGTGGAACACCGCTTTGCAGCCGAGCCGCACCCCTGTCAGCGGACCGTAGGGCAGGCACAGCGCATGGCCTTCACGGAAGCCGATGATCTCCGCTTGCAGGGTACCGCCGCCGGTGGTTTCGATGCGCACGCGGCCGCCGACGCGCAGTTCGCGCACCGGGCCGACGACCTCGATCAGCAGCCCTTGCACCGTCTTGACCCGGCCGAACACTTCGACCTCGTCGATCGCCTCGATATCGGCGGTCAGGGCCCGCATCGGCTGTCCTCGAATCGCATCGTGGAAACGTAACCGAACGTTAAGCAAAAAGCGTTAACCATGGGCTTTGAGCCCCGCTTTGCGCGCGCCTCGGCGCCCCGGGCTTTTCCACAGCCCAAAACCCCGTAAGCCTGAGTCGCCAGAGTCGATTAAAAGGCTTTCTTAACCTAAAATCTTAAGTTTGGTTGCCTCGTTTTAACGTTTGAAATCAACATGTTAGTTAAGATGCCATAGCAATTGCTTTGCATATTGCGGATCAGAATTAAACTTTGTTAACTAATGGCGGTTAGGTTTGAGTCATATCCAGTAGGGTTCGGTTAGGGGTGGCGCCAAAAGGCGGCCTCCCCGGTTCCAGGCAGGAACGACTTTAAGGGGAACGGCATGCGTGTGCTCCTGATTGAGGACGACAGCGCGACGGCGCAGAGCATCGAATTGATGCTCAAATCGGAAAGTTTCAACGTGTACACGACGGACCTCGGTGAAGAGGGCGTCGATCTCGGCAAGTTGTATGACTACGACATCATCCTGCTTGACCTGAACCTGCCCGACATGAGCGGCTACGAGGTGCTCCGCACGCTCCGTGTCGCCAAGGTGCAGACCCCGATCCTGATCCTCAGCGGCCTCGCCGGCATCGAGGACAAGGTCCGTGGCCTCGGCTTCGGCGCCGACGACTACATGACCAAGCCGTTCCACAAGGACGAGTTGGTTGCCCGCATCCACGCCATCGTCCGCCGCTCCAAGGGCCATGCGCAATCGGTGATCCAGACCGGCGACCTGACGGTCAACCTCGACACCAAGACGGTGGAGGTGCAGACCCAGCGCGTGCACCTGACCGGCAAGGAATACCAGATGCTCGAGCTGCTCTCGCTGCGCAAGGGCACGACGCTGACCAAGGAGATGTTCCTCAACCATCTCTATGGCGGCATGGACGAGCCCGAGCTCAAGATCATCGACGTGTTCATCTGCAAGCTGCGCAAGAAGCTTTCCGTGGCGACGGGCGGCAAGAACTACATCGAGACCGTCTGGGGCCGCGGCTACGTGCTGCGCGAACCCGACGAGGGCGAGGTGTTCGCCGAGAGCAGCGTGGCCTAGCAGCACGCGATCGACATCAGTCTGCAGTTGCGGCAGGCCTGACGCCCCGGGACAATGCTCCCGGGGTTTTCGTTTCTGGATCGGCGATCCAGAATTGAGGGCGAGCGGACGCGTCCACCGGCCCGACCGGCGATGTCAAAGAGCAGCGCCGCAGGTCTGCGGCATGGCGAGGCTCCGCTCCCGGAGCCGGTAGTCGGCGTGAAATGAGACCGGAGCCTCGCCACGCGACCGGGGTTTACGACCGATACTGCCTTCGACCAGCCTCTTGACTGCGGCGCGCGGGGAGAGCGTCGAGGTGCGGGGTCTTGCCGAGTTGGCCCCACATCTCCGAGCCCTTCGGGTGGCAACACCCTCGAGGCCTCCCCGGACCCTGGGTGCAGGATTGGCTCACCCATGGTTCCCGGCAGAACCGGCCCGGATGGGGTCGACACCCCACCCACACCGATCTCCCCCCGCAAATCACTCGTCATGATCTCGCAACCGCGAGGGGATGGGATCGAGACTACACCCGGTGCTGAGGGAGGTGGATTGGCGAACAGCAGATTTATTGCAGGGGCTTGTGGGGGAAGGGGAAATTGGGGGTGAGGCCGGGGATAGAGGTGTCGGGGGTGCCCATTCCTTGCACCACCGGGTGTCCTCCTCGCGAAGGTCGTGGGCACGATACGTGCACGCATCACCAAGTGTCATCCCCGCGAAAGCGGGGACCCATCTCTCCGCTGGTGCAAGGTGTGAGTTGGCTGTG
>JAEWCE010000093.1 GCA_023390785.1 Pseudomonadota bacterium | reverse complement strand
CCAGATGCCAGAGCCGGGGCCGGTAGAGGGGGGGCATGCGGGCGCTCACATCAGGTAATAGGAGCGCCCGGTCCAGGTGGGCAGCAGCAGCACGTCGAGGATCAGCAGTACCGGCAGCAGCACATAGAACAGCCACTTCCAGCGTGAGAACAACAGCGACGCGGTGATCAGGATCGGCGCCAGCCCGACCACGAAGCGCAGCATCGAATAGGCGTTGGTGCTGAGCGGCAGCAGCACCCCGAACAGCGAGAACAGCGCCCAGTCCCACTTGCCCTTCCACGCCATCACCGCGCTCAGCGCCATGCCGAAGATCGCCGCCAGCCCGAAGGCCAGGTCGGTGCTGATGGTCGAGTAATTGTGGGCGTCGAACTGCATCTTCAGCGTCAGCCACAGATTGCGGAACGGGTCCGAGAAGGCGCGCCCCCAGGCACGCTGGATATGGACGAACGCCAGTGCGTCGCCGGAATGGAACCACAGATAGATCGCGAACAGGCTGATGCCGATCGGCACCAGCGCCACGGCCAGCAGCAGGTCGGTGCGCCGCCACAGCGTGCGGAAGAAGCCGCGCACTGTCCCGCCATCCTTGAGGTGGTTCTGGAATGCCGCGATCAGGATGGCGCCGGCAAACAGCAGGCCGGTCGAGCGCGTCGCCGACATCAGCGCCCCGGCAACGCCCGCCGATACATAGTCGCGCTGCTTCAGCAGCACGAAGCCGGCGATGGTCAGCATGATGAACAGCGCTTCGGTATAAAGCGTCGAGAAATAATAGGAGAACGGCCCCAGAAACAGGAAGAAGCAGAACAGGAAATAGGCGCGGAAGCGGCGCTCGAACAGCGGCCAGCTGAGGATCGCGGCCCACACGGACAGCAGCAGCGTGAGGATCGACCCGCCCACCAGCATGCTGAGCCCGGTGATGCGGTTCAGCGCCCACACCATGATCGAGTAGAACGGAAAGAACGCCCAGTTGTTGGCGTCGCCCTTGTCGAAGCCGGAGGGGCGGCCCTCATAGCCATTGAGCGCCAGCCGCTCATAGGCGTTGCAGTCATACACGCACAGGGCCCGGAGGTAGTCGTTGAAGCCCCAGTGCCCGGTGGTGCGCACGTACACAGCGTAGCGCAGCAGCACCCCGATCAGCATCAGGTAGAAGGGCAGCAGCACATAGGCCGGAATCCGCCACGTCCAGCGTCGGGCGGCGGCTTTGCTGTCGGCGATCGTCTCGTCCATCTGACGCTGTAGTGACCTTGCAAGGGGGCCGGACCGTTCTAGCGCAGCCCACGGCCCAACCCAACAACTTGTTCCGGCAGCTTCCGGTTCCGCCTGTTGCACGACAATTGGGCAATCAAGCAACCAAAATGCGGCATCGCGCCTTTTTGAAGTGACCCAACTGCGTCACAGGAGCCTCATTCAAATGAATGGCATCATCTACCTTGTCGGCCTCGTCGTGGTGATCCTGGCGATCCTGTCCTTCTTCGGTTTGCGTTGAGCGAGGACGGACGATGACCATCGAACATGACGTCGTCATCGCCGCGGCGCCTGCCGCTGGCGGCATAAGAGAACACCATTCCTATATCGACTGGCCCGCCGTCATCGGCGGCATCGTGCTCGCTTCGGCGATCTCGCTGCTGCTCCTGACCTTCGGCTCGGCGGTCGGCCTGAGCTTTACCAATTTCCACAGCTTTACCGGCGTTTCCCCGATCTGGGTCGGTATTGCGGCGGCGAGCTGGCTGCTCTGGGTGCAGATCTCGAGCTTCATGGCCGGCGGCTATCTCACCGGCCGCATGCGTCGGCGCTTCCACGATGCCACCGAGCACGAAAGCGATGTTCGCGACGGCGCCCATGGCCTCCTGGTCTGGGCCGGGGCCTTGGTGGTTGGCGCCATCATCGCTGTCGGTGGCGTCGGCGCGGCTGTCACTGCCATCGGCAACGCGGTCGGCACGGCCACCACGGCTGCGTCCAACGTCGCCCAGGGTGCTGCCGCCAATCCAAACGCGGCGAACGCGCTCGATCCCAACGCCTACTTCACCGACCAGCTCTTCCGGCTCCCTGCCGGCGCCACCCCACCGCAGGGGGACACCGTCGCCAACGCCCGCGGCGAGGCCGGCCGTATCCTTGCGGCCAGTGCGGTTTCGGGCAGCGTCAGCGACGACGACAAGGCCTATCTCGGCCAGCTCGTTTCGCAATCGACCGGCCTGCCCGACGATCAGGCCAAGGCTCGCGTCGATCAGGTGCTGAAGGCGGTGGACGATGCCAAGGCCAAGGCGGCCGACGCGGCCGAGGCGGCGCGCAAGACCGCCGTGCTGGCGGCCTTCCTTACCGCTGCGTCGTCGCTGCTCAGCGCGGTCGGCGCCTACTGGGCCGCCATGAAGGGCGGCCGCCACCGCGACGAAGGCACTGAATTCGCCGCCATCTTCGGCCGCTACTGAGGAGGATCGGATATGCGCAATCTTGGTGCCGGAATTCTGCTCTGGCTGCTCGGTGTCCCTATCTGGCTGATCATCATCATCATGCTGTTCATCCACCACTGAATGGGCAGACAAAGGCGGGCTCCGGCCCGCCTTTTTCATGACTATCGCGATGCCGGCTCCAGCCTACCCCGTCATCCGCTCCATCGGTGGATACGGCATCGCGTCATCCTCGCCGGCGAGCAGCTTGTGCACCAGGCCAACCGGCAACGGGCGGGCGATGAGGTAGCCCTGCGCCTCGGTGTAGCCAGCGGCGTGGATATTGCGCAATTGCGCCGCCGTCTCGACGCCCTCGGCGGTGGTGACGATGCCCATGCCATGGCCGATCTCGGCAATGGCGCGCACGATGGTCTGCGCCCCGGCGGCATTGTCGATGGCACGCACGAAACCGCCGTCGATCTTGATCTTGTCGAACGGATATTTGAGTAGATAGCTCAGCGCTGAAAATCCCGTGCCGAAATCGTCGAGCGCGATCTTCAGGCCGAGCGCATGCAGCTGCCGCAGCGCATCGAGATTCTCGGCGCTGTTTTCGAAGAACACCGATTCGGTGATCTCGATTTCCACCCGCTCCGGGCTGAGGCTCGAGGCGCCAAGCGCATTCATGATCGTCGCCACCACGTTGCCGCGCTGGAACTGCACCGACGATACGTTGATGGCGACCCGCAGCCCTGCCGGCCAGGTGGCGGCCTCGGCGATCGCCTGCCGTAACACCCATTCACCGATCGGCACGATCAGCCCCGTCTCCTCCGCCACCGGCACGAATTGCGCCGGCGAAATCAGCCCATCCTCCGGATGACGCCAGCGCAGCAGCGCCTCGAAGCCTGAGAATGCCTGCCGCCTGAGGTTGAGGATCGGCTGGTAGAAGAGCTCGAACTCGCCGCGCTCGAGTGCGGCGGCAAGGTCGCGTTCCAGCCGCCGGCGGTCGCGCAGCGCCTTGTCCATGGCCGGCTCGAAGAAGCGGTAGCTGCCGCGGCGCTCCCCCTTGGCGGCATAGAGCGCAAGGTCGGCGTTCTTCAGCAGCTCGTCGGGGGTGGTGCCGTCTCCCGGCGCCACCGCCACGCCAACCGAAAACGCGATGTCGGCCTCCTGTCCGTCGACGATGAACGGCACCCGCCCGACATCGGTCAGGGCTACGGCCAGCCGGTGCGCGTCGCGCGCCACCGCGCCCACGTCCATCACCACTGCGAATTCGTCGCCGCCCATGCGCGCTGCCATGCAGGTGATGCCGGCCGTGACCTCGAGCCGCCGCGCCACTTCGCGCAGCACCGCGTCGCCGGCGGCATGGCCGAGGGTGTCGTTGATCGATTTGAAGCCATCGAGGTCGACCAGCAGCAGGGCGAAGCTGCCGAGCCCGTCCGCCTGCTGCACGCATTCGGCCAGTCGCTGCTGCAGCATGTGCCGGTTGGGCAGTCCCGTCAGCGCGTCATGATAAGCGCGGTGCGCCAGCTCTTCCTGCAGCCGGGCGAATTCGGTGATGTCCTTGTGCGTCGCCACCCAGCCGCCATCGGGCAGCGGCTGGTGGTTGACCGACACCATCTCGCCGCTGTTGAGCCGATGTACGTCGACCCACACCTGGTTGCGGTCCACGCCCTGGGTGCGCTCGGCGAAATACGCCTCCGGGTCGTCCCCGACATGGGAATTGGCTTCGATGCGCCCACGCACGATGTCGACAAACGGCGTGCCCGGTTTCCCCAGCCGCTTCGGCAAATGGTAGAGGTCGAGGAAGGCGCTGTTGCAATAGACCAGCCGGCGCGCTCCGTCGAAGATCGAGATGGCGTAGCCGGTGGAATCGAGGGCCAGCGCCATCCGCTTGTTCTGCAGCTTCAGCGCCCGGCGGCTATCGCGCAATTCGGCGGTCCGCTGCCGGATCTTGAGTTCGAGGCCTTTCTGGAACGCCTCCAGCTCCTCGACCATCAGCGTCATCGACCGGTCGGTGCGCTCGCGGTCGTGCTCGGCCTCCTCATAGGCCAGCGCCACCAGCTCGGTGAAGCGCGCGAGGTCGACGCCGCCCTCGGGCAGGCGGGCCTTGTCGAGCTGCCGGGCGAGAAGCTTGTGCACCTCAGGCGGCCCGCTCGCGCAGCAGCGTCACGGTCATGGTCTGGTTGTGGAGCTGGCACGCCCCCGAGCCGGCATGCGGCGCGATCTCGCCATAGGAGTAAAAGCCCACCGGCCGGCAATCGGCCGGCAGCTCGGCCGTCGCCGCCTCGATCTCCTCCTCGATGCGCTGGCCCATCAGCAGCCGGCGGCCGATGCACGAAACGAGGATCGCGGCGCTGTCGCCAGCCTCTGCTTTTGCGTCCAGCGCCGTGGCGGCCCGATGTGTCGCCTCCGCTGCGCCGGCGCAAAGCCGTCCGAAACTCCCGCGCATGAGCTGCGCCGTCCAGCCTTCCGGCATGTCGCCGGCAAAGGTCATCGAGCCGGCCTCGTTGTCGACAGCCAGCACCGTGCGCACCATCGTGCGGTCGGGGTGGCGGGGGTCGGAGATGCGCATTGGAAACAGCAGCGCCGAACCCGGCAGCCTGCGGCTTTCCTCGGGGCCCAGATAGAGCTTGTAGAGGTCCAGCGCCGGCTTGCCGTCGACCTCGAGCAGCAGATTGCCCTGCGCCTTGCTGATCCGCCGCTTCGGCCCGAACACATCCCAGCCGCCGGCGCTGCCATGGCCAAACTGGATCGCCGTTCCATAGAACCCCGCCGCGGCCACCACATGGCTTGCCGGACGGCCGTTACAGCCGACCAGCGTCTGCGCGAACGTTGCGCCGTCGCCAGCGAGTCCGCCGCTGACCGGCACCGCCGGTCCTACCGCCTCGACGATGCCCTCGACCAGGGCGCTGCCGTTGACGTTGAGTCCGTCCGACAGGATGAACAGGCCCGCGAGATCCGGCGCCGCCAATTGCCGGCCGAGTGCCTCGCCCGCGGCGCGCGAGTGTTGCGGATCGCTCACCTCGGCGCTGGCGAGCCGCAGGGGCGTCTGCGCAAAATCGAGCGCCAGGGCGGTCAGCATCTGGTCGTTCACATCGCCCGGGGTCATCTGTCCCCCGGTGGAGCAGCCCAGAATATTGGCGTGGGGGAAGCGGGACCTCAGGGCAGTATAATGCGCGTCCTCGGCAAGCATCTGCCGTGAGCCGAAATACAGCACCAGATCAGCGTGCACCGGCTGCTCGGAATCGTCGAGCCAACCCTCGAGATCTTTCCAGTAGAGCTGGGATGCGCGCATCCGGTTCCTTCCAAACCGCCGGAATTCCGCGGTTTTTCTGGCTTACACGGTAGGCTCGCGCCGTAAAGATTGAGTTATTTTGACTGTTCGTTTCACGCCGATCGGTCAATCGACGCGGCCGCGCGCCGCGACCGGCACGGCCTCGATTGTGCCATCCGCGGCCAGCAATTGCACCTCATCGAAGAGGTTGGAGACGACGCAGGCGTGGTTGGGGATGATCCTCAATCGCTCGCCGACGCGCGGCCAGTCCGAGGCTGCGGCAAGCTCGATCACGCCATGTTCTTCAGACAGCGCCGTCACCACCACGTCCTCGTGCCCCTGCACCGCGCCATGCCCGGTCTGGCCCAACAGGTCGCTGCTCAGCGACTTGGAGCCGGCGTCGACGACGACGCGCGTCGCCGTCGGCCGCGATACCACCGTGGTGAGCACCGTCAGGGCGCAATCGGCAAAGCTCGCGGCGCCGAACCCGACCTGGCTGCGGTCGAAATAGATATAGGTGCCGGGCCGCCGCTCGGTGACCACCGAGTCGCCCGTATGCCACATGTCCGGGCTGTTGCCGGAGGTCACCACCGGCACGTCTATCCCCGCCGCCTCGAGCAGTGTTTTGGCCTCGCCGAGCCAGCGGTCGGCGGCCGCCGCCTCGCCGCGCGGCGGGTAGGTCATCAGCCCGCCGAACCGCAGCCCGGGCGCCAGCGCGATCTGCCGGGCGAGCGCCAGCGCCTGCGCCGGGGACTGCACGCCGCAGCGCCCGCCGCCGGTGTCGCATTCGATCAGCACGGTCAGCGGCTTGCTTCCCGCCGCCGCGAAAGCCGCCCCGTAGCCCGCCACGGTATCGGGACTGTCGGCCGTCACCCGGATCGTGATCCGCTCGTTCAATGCCTTGAGGCGCCTCAGCTTTTTGTCGCCGATCAGATTGTAGGGCAGGAAGATGTCGTCGAGTCCTGCATCGGCCATCACCTCCGCCTCGCCCAGCTTCTGCACCGTGATGCCGACGGCGCCGAGCGCCAGAGCGCGCTTGGCGAGGCGCGGCAGCTTGTGCGTTTTGATGTGGGGACGCAGCGCATAGCCATTGGCGTCGGCATGTGCCTGCGCCCGCTTCAGATTGGCTTCGACCCGCTCGAGATCGATCACCACGCAGGGCGTTTCGAGGTCGTCGATCGTGGTCATTGGCTGGGCCTCCCGCGGCACACTTATCCCCGGTCCTTGGGGGGCTCGTACAATAGCGGGCAACGCCAACGGTTCGGAGAACCTCGATGTCGACGACTGCCCGCCTCTCGCTGCCATACATCGCCCCGCAGCAGGCGCAAAAGCAAGTGACCTACAATGCCGCAATGGCGCTGCTCGACCAGCTCGTACAGCCGGCCGTTCTGAGCCGCACCACCGCCGCGCCGCCGTCGAGCCCGGCCGAGGGCGACGCCTACATCGTCGCGCCCGCGGCCAGCGGCGCCTGGGCCGGCAGGGACGGCCGCCTCGCCCTCTGGCGCGATGGCAGCTGGAGCTTTGTAATTCCCGCCGATGGCTGGCTGGCCTATGTGCTCGATGCCGGCGAGATCGCCATCTGCAGCGCCGGAGCCTGGTCGGGCTTTGCTTTCACCGGCGGCGCCGGGCTCGACCGGTTCGGCATCAACACCGACGCCGACCTCAGCAACCGACTGGCGCTCGCAGCCGACGGCAGCCTCTTCACCCATGACGGCGCCGGCCATCGGCTGACGCTCGACAAGGCGAGTGCCGCCGACACTGCCAGCATCGTCTTTGCCGACAACGGCTCCGGCCGCGCCGAGATCGGTCTCGTCGGTGACGATGCCCTGCATTTCAAGGTCTCGCCCGACGGCAGCAGCTGGACCGAGGCACTCACCGTGGCCCCAGGCTCGGGCGTGGTCGCCTTGCCGGCCGGCCAGCTCGCCTTCCCGGCCACCCCCAATCCCTCTGCCGGTGCCAACACGCTCGACGACTACAGGGAGGGCCTGTGGACCCTTGCGGTGACCTTTGGCGGCGCTTCGACCGGCGTCACCTACGGCTCCCTTTGCCTCGGCCGCTATACCAAGGTCGGCAACCTGGTCACGGTCACCGGTCTGCTGACGCTCACGAGCAAGGGGAGCGCGACCGGGCCGGCGGCGATCGCCGGCTTGCCCTTCGTCTCGCTCAACGACGGCATCTATGGCTCGATCGCCGTCGGCTATGCCGGCGGCTTTTCTGGCGTCAGCGGCACCGTGCTCGGACTGATCGGGCCGAACGGCAGCAAGGTGTCGCTCTACCAGTCGGCCAACGGCGCCGCCACCGGGCTCACCAATGCGAACTTCACCAACAGCTCGACGCTCTATTTCACCGCCAGCTACCAGGCGGCCTGACCCGTCCAGCGCGCGAACCTCGACGGTGATGAGCGCGGC
>JAEWCE010000091.1 GCA_023390785.1 Pseudomonadota bacterium | reverse complement strand
ACATCGGCCGGGTCAGCAACGCGCCGCCGGGCTACGGCGCCGGGCAGACGCAGACCGCCTATCTCGCCGAGCGCTTCACCGACTGGCTGGGCGAGCAGGACGGGCCGTGGTTCGCCCATCTGAGCTTTCTCAGGCCGCACCCGCCCTTCATCGTGCCTGAGCCCTACAACACCATGGTGTCGCCCGACGCGGCGCCGCCATTCCGTCGCGCCGAGTCAGTCGAGGCCGAAGCGGCGGTGCACCCGCTGATGGCGCACCTCCTGCGCCGGACAAAGGCGTCGAGCTTTGCGCCGGGCACCACCGGGCTGGTGGCCGAACTCGGCGACGCCGATTTCCGCCAGATCCGGGCGACCTATTACGGCATGATCGCAGAAGTGGATGCGCAACTGGGGCAGGTGTTCGCGGCCGTGCGCGCCGCCGGTGCGTGGGACGACACGCTGATCGTCTTCATGTCGGATCACGCCGAGCTCCTGGGCGACCACCACATGCTGGGCAAGGGCGGCTATCACGACGAGAGCCAGCACGTGCCCTTGATCCTGCGCGTGCCGGGCGCCAGGCGGCGCGGCAATCGCGTGACGGCGTTCACCGAGCATGTCGACCTCTATCCGACGCTGCTCGAGCTGATCGGCGCAACGCCCGGCAATGTCGGCGACGGCCGCTCGCTGACGCCGTTCCTTGATGGCGAAACGCCGGCCGGCTGGCGCGACGAGGTGCACTGGGAGTTCGATTTCCGCGACGTCGCCGGGCAGGCGACGGAAGCGGCATTCGGGCTCGATTCCACCCGGCTCAACCTCGCGGTGGTGCGGACCGCACGGTGGAAATACGTGCACTTCGCCAGCCTGCCGCCGCTGCTGTTCGACCTCGAGGCGGACCCCGCGAACGTGCACAACCTCGCCGGCGATCCGGCCTATGCCGCTGCCCGTATCGAGATGGCGGAGCGGTTGCTGGCGTGGCGCGCACGCCACCTCGACCAGTCGCTGGCGCTCAAGGAACTGACGCCGGACGGCGTGGTCAGCCGACCTGCGGTTCGCTAGGAGTTTGCCCATGGACACTGTCTTCGTCACCACCGAATGGCTCGCGACGCACCTGGGCGACGCCAACGTCGTCATCGTCGATGCGAGCTGGTACCTGCCGACCACCAACCGCGACGCGCACGAGGAGTACCTGGCGGGGCACATCCCCGGCGCAGTGTTTTTCGACATCGACGGTATCGCCGACCACGGCACCGACCTGCCGCACATGCTGCTGCCGCCAGCGGAGTTCGCCCGCGCCGTCGGCGCGCTCGGCATCGGCGACGGCATGCGCATCGTCATCTACGACGAGGCCGGGCTGTTTTCGGCGCCGCGCGTATGGTGGGAGTTCCTCACCATGGGGGCGCCAGATATCCGCATCCTCGAGGGCGGCGGCGCGAAGGGGCGCGCCGAAGGCCGGCCGCTGGCGCAGGGCGAAAGCCGGCGCCCGCCTGCGACGTTCACACCGCACTTCCGTCCCGAGCTGGTCCGCTCGCTCTCCGACATGCGAGCGGCGGTGGCGACCGGCCAGCAGATCGCCGATGCGCGGCCGGCCGGGCGCTTCGCCGGGCGCGATGCCGAACCGCGGCCGGGGCTGCAATCGGGGCACATGCCGGGCGCCGTGAGCGTGCCGTCGGGCGACCTCGTCGCCCAGGGGAGACTGAAACCGGTCGCCGAACTGCAGGCGCTGTTCGCTGCGGCGGGCGTCGACCTCGGCCGGCCGATCGTTACCTCCTGCGGCTCGGGCGTCACCGCCTCGACGCTGATGCTGGCGTTGAAGCTCGCCGGCGCCACGGACGTCGCCGTCTATGACGGTTCGTGGGCGGAATGGGGCAGCCGCAACGACACCGCCATCGTCAGGGACATCTGAGCGCACCATGGCCGAAACACTGCGCTTCCGGCCGGCGACGCGCGACGACGTGGACGCCATCCGCGAGCTGGTGCGCGCCGCCTATGCGCGCTGGGTGCCGGTGATCGGCCGCGAGCCGATGCCGATGCGCGTGGACTATGCCGCGGCGCTGGCGGAGCACGATTTCGACCTGCTGTGCGAGGGCGACGAGATCGTCGGTCTGATCGAGACCGAGCACCGGCCGGACCACCTGTGGATCGAAAACGTCGCAGTGCGCGTCGACCGCCAGGGCCAGGGCCTCGGGCGCAGGCTGCTGGCCTGGGCCGAGAAGCGCGCCGAGATCGCTGGCACCGGGCAATTGCGGCTGCTGACCAACGAGGCGTTCACCTCGAATGTGAAGCTGTACCGCTCGGTGGGGTACCGGATCGACCGCACCGAGCCGTTTCACCTGGGTGGAACGACGGTTTATATGAGCAAGAAGATATAGCAGCCAGGTTCCCCTCCCCCTTGCGGGGAGGGTAGCGGAGCTAGAGCCGCAGGCTCGTAGCGAAGCTAGGGTGGGGGTGGGCGCGCTCAGTGCTGACTTCTCCCCCCACCTAGCTTCGCTACGTCGCTTCGCTCCGAGCTGCGCTACCTCCCCCGCAAGGGGGGAGGGACGCTAGTGACTTGCCCGTGCGTGGGGCCGCCCCCTCCGTCACGCTGACGCGTGCCACCTCCCCCACGGCTTTGCCGTTGGGGAGGACCCGACTGCCGGATCAGCCCTTGTTCTTGTTGTAGACGTCGAACACGACGGCGCCGAGCAGGACGAGGCCCTTGACCACCTGCTGCCAGTCGACATTGACGCCCATGATCGACATGCCGTTGTTCATCACGCCCATGATGAAGCCGCCGACGACGGAGCCGGCAACCTGGCCGACGCCGCCCATGGCCGAGGCGCCGCCGATGAACACCGCGGCGATCACGTCGAGCTCGCTGCCGAGGCCGGCGGCGGGCACCGCCTGGCCGAGGCGGGCAGCGATGATGAGGCCGCCGAGCGCCGACAGCACGCCCATGTTGACGAACACCAGCAGCGTCAGCCGGTCGGTCTTGATGCCCGACAGCTGCGCCGCCTTGACGTTGCCGCCCATGGCATAGACGCGCCGGCCGACGGTGGTCTTCTTGGTGAGGAAGACGAACACCCCGATCAGCACCGCCATCACCAGCAGCACGATCGGCACGCCTTTGTAGGTGGCGAACTGGTAGACGAGGAACAGCGCGAGCAAGCCGATCACCACCGTCTTGCCGGCGAAGAGGGCGAACGGCTCGGCCTCGTGGCCGTGCCGCACGCGCGAGCGCCGGGCGCGCAGGCCGAGCAGCACGTAGGCGGCGACGCCGACGATACCGATGATGAGCGTGGTCATGTGCAGCGTCAGGCCGCTGCCGACGATGGTCTTGCCCGCCGCGTTGATGGTGGGCGGGATGAGCTCGAGGCTGCCGACATAGTCGGGCAGAAAGCCCGAACTCAGCGCCTTGAAGTCGTCGGGTAGCGGACCCACCGACGAGCCGCCGCCGAGCAGCGCCTGGCACCAGCCGCGGAAGATCAGCATGCCGGCGAGCGTGACGATGAAACTGGGTATTCGGTGATAGGCGATCCAGTAGCCCTGCGCCGCGCCGATCAGGCCGCCGACCACGAGGCAGATGATCGACACCACCAGCGGGTTGGAGAAGATGCCGAGCGGCCAGATCACCATCATCATCGCCGCCAGAGCGCCGATGAAGCCGGCGACCGAGCCGACGCTCAGATCGATGTGGCCGGCGACGATCACCAGCAGCATGCCCAGCGCCATCACGATGATGAAGCTGTTCTGTTGCACCAGATTGCTGAGGTTGACCGGTTTGAACAGCGTGCCGCCAGTGGTGTACTGGAAGAACAGCATGATCACGATCAGCGCCAGCACCAGGCCGTAATCGCGCAGATTGTCGATCAGCGAGGCCACCGCGAAGCCGCGGCGCGATGTGGCCGGGATGTCCTCGGCGACCGTGGTGCGGGGTGACGGAGCGGTTTCAGTGCTCATGAGGCTATTCCTTCTCCCCGAACGATGGCGCGCATGATCTTTTCCTGGCTGGCGTCGCGCGCCGCCATTTCACCGACCAGGAGGCCCTCGTTCATGACGTAGATGCGGTCGGAGACGCCGAGCAGCTCGGGCATTTCCGACGAGATGACGACGATCGCCTTACCTTCGGCCGCGAGCCGGGCGATGATGGTGTAGATTTCGTATTTGGCGCCGACGTCGATGCCGCGCGTCGGCTCGTCGAGGATCAGCACTTCCGGGTTGGCGAAGAGCCATTTGCTCAGCACCACCTTCTGCTGGTTGCCGCCCGAGAGGTTGCCCGTCTTCTGGTACACGCTCGACGAGCGGATGTTGGTGCGGCCGCGATAGTCGTTGGCGACGTCGATCTCGCGCAGATCGTCGATGATCCCGGCGCGCGATACGCCCCCCAGATTGGCCAGCGTGATGTTGTGCTTGATGTGGTCGATGAGGTTGAGGCCGTAGGTCTTGCGGTCCTCGGTGACATAGGCGATGCCGCGATCGACCGCCTTGCCGACCGACGAGATGTCGACCGGTTTGCCGTTGAGCCGCACCTCGCCGGTGATGCGGCGGCCGTAGGAGCGGCCGAACAGGCTCATGGCGAATTCGGTGCGCCCTGCCCCCATCAGCCCGGCGATACCGACGACTTCGCCGCGGCGCACGTTCATGGAGATGCCCTTGATCACCTGCCGCTCGGCATGGATCGGGTGGTAGACCGACCAGTCCTTCACCTCGAACACGACGTCGCCGATCCTGGGCTCGCGCGGGGGGAAGCGGTCTTCCAGCGGCCGGCCGACCATCGAGGTGATGATGCGGTCCTCGCTGATCTCGCCCTTGCCCAGCGTCTCGATGGTCTGCCCGTCGCGGATGATGGTGACGTGGTCGGCGACCCGGTGCACCTCGTTGAGCTTGTGCGAGATGAGGATGGAGGTGAGACCCTGGCGCTTGAACTCGAGCAGCAGGTCGAGCAGCGCCTGGCTGTCCTTTTCGCTGAGCGACGCGGTCGGCTCGTCGAGGATCAGCAGCTTGACTTCCTTGCTCAGCGCCTTGGCGATCTCGACCAGTTGCTGCTTGCCGACGCCGATATTGGTGATGAGGGTGCGCGGGTCCTCGTTGAGGCCCACCTGCTTCAGCAGCTCGCGCGTCCGCGTCTCGTTGGCGTTCCAGTCGATGATCCCGTGCCGCGCATGCTCGTTGCCGAGAAAGATGTTCTCGGCGATCGACAGCATCGGCACCAGCGCCAGCTCCTGGTGGATGATGACGATGCCCATCCGCTCGCTGTCGTGGATGCCCTTGAAATGGCACTCCTGCCCGCGAAAGACGATCTGGCCCTCATAGTCGCCGGACGGATAGACGCCGGAGAGGACCTTCATCAGCGTCGACTTGCCGGCGCCGTTCTCGCCGACGACGGCATGGATCTCGCCTTCCTCGACGGTCAGGTTGACGTTCGACAGCGCCTTGACGCCAGGGAACGTCTTGGTGATGCCGCGCATCTCCAGAATGGCAGTGGTCATGAGTGGAACCTGTTCCCGGTCAGGCGCGCCATGAGTCCGATTTTATCGGCGGGGCAGCGGAACGAAAAGGGCCCCGCAGCGCGGGACCCTTCAATTCATGCGACCCGATTTACTTCAGGTCTTCGGCCTTGATGTAGCCGGAGTCGACCACCAGGGCCTGGTAGTTGGTCTTGTCGACCTCATGCGGCGTCAGCAGGATGGACGGGACCACCTTGACGTCGTTGTTGTAGGTCGTGGTGTCGAGGCCGTCCGGCTTGCCGCCCGAGAGCACCTTGTCGACGAGGTCGACGGTGGCCTTGGCGAGGTCGCGGGTGTCCTTGAACACGGTCGAGTACTGCTCGCCGCTGATGATCAGCTTGACCGAAGCAGTTTCTGCGTCCTGACCGGTGACGATCGGCCAGGGCAGGTCGGACGTGCCGTAGCCGACGGCGCGCAGCGAGGCGATGATGCCGCGGCTCAGCCCATCATACGGCGACAGCACGCCGTCGACGCGGCTACCGTCCGAGTAGTTGGCCGACAGCAGGTTGTCCATGCGGGCCTGGGCGGTGGCGGCGAGCCAGCGCAGCGTACCGACCTTGTCCATGCCCATCTGGCCGGACTTGATCTTGATGGTGCCGTTGTCGATGAGCGGCTGCAGCACGCTCATGGCGCCGTTGTAGAAGAAGAAGGCGTTGTTGTCGTCGGGCGAACCGCCGAACAGCTCGACGTTCCACGGCTTGGTGTTGGGGAAACGCTCCTTGAGGCCCTTCATCAGCGAATTGGCCTGGATCACGCCGACGCCGAAATTGTCGAACGTGGTGTAGTAGTCGACGTTCGGGGTCTTCTTGATCAGGCGGTCATAGGCGACCACGACGACGCCCGCATCGGCCGCCTTCTGCAGCGCATCCGACATGGTGGTGCCGTCGATCGAGGCGATGATCAGAGCCTTCGGACCCTTGGTGATCTCGTTCTCGAGCTGGCTGAGCTGGTTGGGGATATCGTCCTGCGCATATTGCAGGTCGACGGTGTAGCCCTTGGCCTCGAGCTGCGACTTGACGGCGTCGCCGTCGTTGATCCAGCGCTGCGAGGTCTTGGTCGGCATCAAAACGCCGACAAGACCCTTGTCCTGAGCGAAGGTCGCCCCCGACGTCAGCGCCACGGCGCTGATGACGGCAGCCGACATCAGAAGTTTCATTACGTTCACGATCGTCCTCCCGGAACGGTGTGTGTTGTGCCGGCGAACCGGCATGTGCCACCTGCAGTCGATGGGAGAGAGACGATCCGGAGCGCGTGCCCCACACGCAAAGGCGCGGCCGCCGGGGAGCCCGTCCCCGCTGCACCCCACCCCTGCGCAACCTCCCGTCACCGGCCCTGGCGGCCTTGTCTGCGCACGATCTGCGCGCGGGCCGGACGCTAGAGTAATCAGATATTCCTGTAAAGCTGCAGGGTACGCTGGTGTCTATCAGGAAAGCCGGTGTTTAGTATGATTTATCGAGGAAACGCTGGGCTGTCAGCGCTGTCAGGAAAATTTTTCGGCACCCTGCTTTCGGCTTCGCTCCGACCCGCTCCTCTTCCATCGCGGTAAAAAAGCCGATATGCTTGAAAAGATATCTGATATGTGAGGGGACATGTCCGGCCTGGAGAAGACCGCTGGCGGACAGCCGCCAACTGCTGCTGCCATCGTCGCCGAGGCGCTGGCTCAGATGGTGCTGACACAGATGGCGCCCGGCTCCAGCCTGCCCAGCGAGGGCGACCTGGCGCTGCGGTTCGAGGTCAGCCGCCTGACCGTGCGCGAGGCGGTGAAGATGCTCGCCGGCCGCGGCCTGCTCGATGTCGGCCGCCGCCGCCGCGCCGTCGTCAAGGAGCCGAGCGGCATCGCCTTCTCCGACTTCCTGTCGACGGTCATCCAGAACGATCCCAAGGGCCTGTTCGATCTCATCGAGTTGCGCATGTCCCTCGAGGTGCAGTCAGCCACGCTGGCGGCGCGCCGGGCGACGCGAGCGGGCATCCTTGCTGCCGAAAGCGCCATGCAGGGCATGCGCGAGGCGGCGGAGGCAGGCAAGGCCGGCGTCGACGTCGAGGCCAACGAAGAGCGCTTCCACCAGCACGATGTCGGCTTCCACGAAGCGGTGGCGCTGTCGAGCGGCAACCGCCTGATCTCGTATCTGTTCGAGGCGATGGCCGCACCGCTGCGCCGCAGCTTCTATCTGAGCCGCCGCGGCCACGACCTGCGCGGCCACACGGTGGACGACACCATCGCGGCGCACGATGCCATTCTCGCCGCCATCCGCGAGGGCAATCCGAAGGCGGCGGGCCTCGCCATGCGCGCGCATCTCGAGGACACCGAGCGCGATATCCGCAGCGGCCTCAACGCCGCGCCCGCAGATCCCCTTGCGTGGGGCATGGCTGCCGAGGACAGTTGAGTACGTGCGGCCGGTCGCCGTGCACCAACCAAAGGCTACGCCGCGGAGGGGCGCCGACTGCAACCTAGGCCGGCCAGCCCATCTGGCGGTAGAAGCCGAGCATGTCGGCGTAGTCCGATTGCGTCGCGAGCGTGCCGTCGCGGCGGCTGAACACCGAGGCGCCCAGCATGACGAAGCGCTTGCCGGTGGCCGGCCTGCCGTCGGCCCAGGCGCCGGTGTTGGTGCCCGAGCGGCGCCATTGCAGCGCCAGCATGTCCCCCGCAACGATTGGCCTGCCCAGCATCTCCCAGACGAAATCGGGAACCGCAGCCAGGAACGGGGAAACAACGGTGTCGACCACCTTGTCGCGGCCGACGACTGGATTGCGCGAGGACGGCTCGTACCAGGCGAAATCGCCGGCGAGATAGCGCGCCGCGGCCTCGGCGTCGTGCGAGTTCCACGCGCCGATATATTTGCGCACCAGCCCCGCGACGTCATCGTCAGCCCTTGCCTGCCCCGCCGCCAGGGCCAGGGCGAAGCCACCGCCCGCTGCCATCAGGTCCCTGCGTTTCATTGCCGTCCTCCGGGTCTCATCGGCTGTCAACCGTGGTTGATCATGATGTGGCGGACCGCGGTGTAGTCCTCGAGGGCGTACACGCTCATGTCCTTGCCGTAGCCGGACTGCTTGAGCCCGCCATGCGGCATTTCGTTGACCAGCATGAAATGCGTATTGATCCAGGTGCAGCCATACTGCAGGCGCGCCGCGGTCTGCATCGCCTTGCTGATGTCGCGCGTCCACACCGACGAGGCGAGGCCGTAGTCGGAATCGTTGGCCCAGGCGATGGCGTCCTCGGGCTCGGTGAAGCGGGTGACCGAGACCACGGGGCCGAACACCTCGCGGCGGACGATTTCGTCCTGCTGCAACGCGCCGGCGACCACCGTCGGCTCGTAGTAGAAGCCGCCCTCGCCGCTCACATGCCCGCCGGTGGTGATCTTGATATGCGGCAGCTCGGCGGCGCGCTCGACGAAGCTCGCGACGCGGTCGCGCTGCCGCCGCGAGATCAGCGGGCCGATGTCGTTCTGGGTATCGTCCTGCTGGTTGAAGCGGATCGATGAGACGGCCGCGCTCAGATCGGCGACGAGGTTGTCGTGAATCTTCGGGCCGGCGTAGATGCGGCAGGCGGCGGTGCAGTCCTGCCCGGCATTGTAATAGCCGAAGGCCTTGAGGCCGCCGACCACCGCCTCGAGGTCGGCATCGTCATAAACGATCACCGGCGCCTTGCCGCCGAGCTCGAGATGCGTGCGCTTCACCGATCTGGCGGCGGCCTGCAGCACCTTCTTGCCGGTGGCGACGTCGCCGGTGATCGAGATCATATTGATCCGCGGGTGGTTGATCAGGCCGTTGCCGACGCTCTCGCCGCGCCCGAGGATGACGTTGACCACGCCCTCGGGCAGGATGTCGGCCATCACCCGCGCCAGCTTCAGCGCTGTCAGCGGCGTCTGCTCCGAGGGCTTGAACACCACGGTGTTGCCGCCGGCGATGGCAGGAGCCAGCTTCCACGCCATCATCATCAGCGGGTAGTTCCAGGGCGCGATGGAGCCGACGACACCGATGGCGTCGCGCCGGATCATCGAGGTGTGCCCCGGCAGATACTCGCCGGCGACCGTGCCCGGCATCGAGCGGATGGCGCCGGCAAAGAAGCGCCAGCAATCGACGATGGCAGGGATTTCGTCGTTGAGCACGGCGTTGATCGGTTTGCCGCAATTGAGCGCCTCGAGCGCGGCGAAGCCCTGTGCATCGGCCTCGATGGCGGCGGCGATCCGCATGAGATAACCCGAGCGCTGTGCCGGCGTGGTGCGCGACCAGCTGCGGAACGCCACCTCGGCGGCGGTCACCGCCGCGTCGATCTGCGCCGCCGACGCCTCCGGAATGGCTTCGATGAGCGCGCCGGTGCGCGGATTGAGCACCTGCTCCGGCGTTTCCGTGCCCGCCTCGAAGCGCGAGCCGATCAGCATTGCGGTGTCCATC
>JAEWCE010000090.1 GCA_023390785.1 Pseudomonadota bacterium | reverse complement strand
TGTGTGCGCTAGTGCAAGGTGCGCGTTGGGTCCCGGCGTTCGCGGGGGATGACACGTTGGGGGTGGGTGGCTGAGGGCCTGTCTACTTCAGCAGCGCCAGGGCGTCTTTGGGCTTGAGGGCGGCGGGGCGGGTGCAGGTGGTGGTGAGGGTGATGACCTTGCCGGTTTCACCGGCCTTGAGCAGCGAGGTCATGACGTCGACCGCATGCAGGGCGACGTCCAGCCCGCAGCGGGCGGGACGGCCTTTTTCCAGGGCCTGGATCATGTCGGCGAGGCCGGCCGTGCGGTAATTGGCACGCGGCATCGGGGTGTCGAGGCCCTGGTTGGCCTTGCCGAACGGGTGGTCCCACGGCTCGACCTTCTGCTTGGTCCCCGACTGGTCGGAGATGAGGATGTCGCCGCCGAAGAAATTCGGGTCGGGCACATAGACCGAGCCTTCGGTGCCATAGAGCTCGATGTTGTGGTGGCCGTGGCTATACGTGTCCCAGCTCGCGCCGATGGTGATGATCGCGCCGGTGTCGAACTCGAGGATGCCATGGATGGTGGTGGGCGTGCCGACCTTGATCTTCTTGCCGTTCATCGGCGAGCCGGGGGTGGTGACCACGCGGTGCGTCTTGGCGCTGTTGGTGAACGAGGTGACGCGCTTCACCGGGCCGAGCAACTGGATGAGGTCGGTGACGTAATAGGGCCCGATGTCGAGGATCGGCCCGGCGCCCGGCTGGAAGAAGAAATCCGGATTGGGGTGCCAGTGCTCCATGCCGCGGCTCATCACGTGCGTGGTGCCGTGTGTGATCTTGCCCAGCGCCTTGGAGTCGATGATAGAGCGCACCTGCTGGTGGGCGCCGCCAAGGAAGGTGTCGGGAGCCGAGCCGACCATGAGGCCGCGCGACTCCGCCGCCTTCTTCAGCGCCTTGCCTTCCTTGAGGGTCAGCACGAACGGCTTTTCCGAGTAGGAGTGCTTGCCGGCCGAGATGGCATCCATCGACACCTTGTAGTGCGTCGCCGGGATCGTGAGGTTCACGATGACGTCGATCTCGGAATTCTTGAGCATCTCGTCCGGCGTCATGGCGTGGACCTTGAATTCCTCGCTGCGCGCCTTGGCCGCCGCCGGGATGATGTCGGCGACGCCGCGCACCTCGAGCCCCTTGAACAACGGCGCCAGCCGCAGATAGGCGCTCGAAATGTTGCCGGCACCCATGATGCCGATGCCGTAAGTCTTGCCCTTGGCCATGATGATGTTTCCCTAAGGCTCCCCGCTCAGAGCCAGTTCCTGACGGCGTCCATCGAGCGGCGCGCGAAGCGGATCGCATCGGACGGCTTGTCGTGCTCGGCGACGAAATACTGCGCCCTGGTCTTCTGCCTGATCGTCTGCAGCAGCGATTTCCAGTCGAGGGTGCCCTGCCCCACATCGGCCCAGCCGTCTTCGTCGAGCGCCTGGCCGGCGGGCGCGATGTCCTTGACGTGGACGGCGGTGATGCGGCTGCCGAGCTTGTCGATCCAGGCCAGCGGATCTTCGCCGGCCTTCACCACCCAGGCGAGGTCCATTTCCCACTCGATGTCGGGAGAGGCGCCGAGGATGATCTCGATCGGCGCCTTGCCGTCGGCGCCGCGGGCGAATTCCCAGTGATGGTTGTGGTAGCCGAAGCCCTTGCCGGCAGCCTTGAAGTCGGCCGCGATCCTGGCCAGATCGGCGGCAAATTTGGTCCAGTCGCCCTTGCCCTCGCGGTACTCGGCCGAGGGCGGCGCCGGGCAGTAGACGGTCTTGATGCCGACGGCGTCGACGATCTTCAGCGTCGCCGCGGTGTCCACGAGCTGGGTGAAGCCCATATGCGCGGTCGGCATGCTGAGCCCGGCCGCCTCGAGGCTCTTGACCAGCGCCGCCGGATCGCCGAACTGCCCGCCCCAGCCTTCGACCTGGGTGTAGCCCAGCGACTTCAGGGTCTTGAGGGTGTCGTCGAGCGACTTCTCGTTGCGGGCGCTGTAGAGCTGATAGGAAAAGTCCATGATGTCTTCTTTCTAGATGCCTTCCCGCCGCGGCGGCGGCCGAAGCGGGACAGTTCGTTGTAACGTTGTGATTGCCGCAGACAGAAGAGCCGCCGGAGGGTGTCCGGCGGCCGGAAACTTCAGACGCGTACGCCGCTCTGGGCGTCGAACAGACTGCCGCGCGCCGGATCGAAGCCGATGGTGACCTTCTGGCCCGGCGCCAGCGGAATGTCGGAGGAACACCGGAAGGTGAGCGACTGCCCGGCGACCTTGGTCCAGGCCACCGTGTCCGAGCCCATCGGCTCGACGATCTCGATCTCGCTGTCGAGCTGGAAGGGCATCTTCCTGGCGTCCTCGCCGACGGCGATGTGCTCGGGACGAACTCCGAGGATGCCGTCGAGCTTGCCGATGCCGTCCTTTTCGAACTTGTAGTCGCCGAGCGGGATGTCGAGCGCGTCGATGCTGAATTTCGACCCGTCGATGCGGCCGTTGAGGAAATTCATCGTCGGCGAGCCGATGAAGCCGGCGACGAACAGGTTGACCGGGTGGTTGTAGACCGCATGCGGCGTGTCGAGCTGCTGGATCACACCGTTGCGCATGATGGCGATGCGGTCGGCCAGCGTCATCGCCTCGATCTGGTCGTGGGTGACGTAGATCATCGTGTTCTTGAGCCGCTGGTGCAGCCGCTTGATCTCGACGCGGAGGTCCGAGCGGAGCTTGGCGTCGAGGTTGCTGAGCGGCTCGTCGAACAGGAACACGTC
Source organism: Pseudomonadota bacterium (assembly GCA_023390785.1). GTDB lineage: Bacteria > Pseudomonadota > Alphaproteobacteria > Rhizobiales > Devosiaceae > Devosia_A. The sequence goes on along the minus strand of JAEWCE010000090.1, from coordinate 2,376 downwards.
GACGTCGCGCACCAGGGCGCGGCCGATGGCGACGCGCTGGCGCTGGCCGCCGGATAGTTCCGCCGGCTTGCGCTTGAGCAGCGGCTGGATTTGCAGGATTTCGGCCGCCCGGGCGACGCGCTTTTCGATCTCCTCGCGCGGCATGCCCGAGACGCGCAGGCCGAAGCTCAGATTTCGCTCCACCGTCATCTGCGGGTAGAGCGCGTAGGACTGGAAGACCATGCCGATGCCGCGGTCCTTGGGCTCCTCCCAGGTGACGTTCTTGCCGGAAATGAAGATCTGGCCCTCGGAGATCTCGAGCAGGCCGGCGAGGCAGTTGAGCAGCGTGGACTTGCCGCAGCCGGACGGCCCGAGCAACACCAGGAATTCGCCGGTGCCGACATCGAGGTTGAGCCCCTCGAGCACCTTCACGGCGCCGAAGGCGAGGGTAAGATTCTTGACCGAAACGCTAGTCTGCACTGTGCCTTACCCCTTTACCGCACCGGCGGCGATGCCGCGTACGAACCATTTGCCAGAGACGAAGTAGATGATCAGCGGCACCAGGGCCGTCAGCATCGTCGCCGCCATGTTGACGTCGTACTGGATCGTGCCCTGCGTGGTCTTGACCATGTTGTTGAGCTGCAGCGTCATCGGGATGTTTTCCGTGCCGGCGAAGACGAGGCCGAACAGGAAGTCGTTCCAGATGCCGGTGACCTGCAGGATGACCGCCACCACCGTGATCGGCACCGACATGGGCAGCATCACCTTGAAGAAGGTCTGCCAGAAGCCGGCGCCGTCGATCCGCGCCGCCTTGAAGATTTCCATCGGCAGCGACGAGTAGAAATTGCGGAACAGGATCGTCAGCAGCGGCATGCCGAAGATGGTGTGCACGATGATGATGCCCGCCAGCGTGCCGAACAGGTGCACCTTCGCCATGCCGATGATGATCGGGTAGATCACCACCTGGTACGGCACGAAGGCGCCGAACACGAGCAGGTTGAAGAAGAATTCGGCGCCCTTGTACTTCCAGAAGCTGAGCGCGTATCCGTTGATCGAGGCGATGATGATCGAGATCACCACCGACGGCACGGTGATCTTCACGGAATTCCAGAAGCCCGGCGACAGGCCGGTGCAGTTGCGCCCGGTGCAGGCGTTGAACATGGCGTCGATCCACGGCTGGATCGTGGGCTCGCGCGGCAGGTTGAAGATGTGAGCCTCGCGCACCTCGGGCATGGATTTGAGCGAGGTGACGATCATCACATAGAGCGGCACGAGGAAGAACAGCGCCGCGATGACGAGGAAGGCGTAGATGCCGATGCGGCCCCAGGAGAGCTTGCCGGGCTTGGCTCCGTGCGGACCGGAGAAGCTGGCGGTGTCGAGCGCCTCGGTGGTCATGCGTTGATCCCCCTGCGGCGCGCCTGCGCGGTGGTGACGATGGCGCGGATGATGAGCACCAGGGCGATGGGCAACAGCAGCATGGTGGCTGCCGCCATGCCCTGCCCGACATTGAGGCGCACGGTGATGAAACTGATGACGTACATGGCCGGCATCTGCGTGGCGATGCCCGGGCCGCCCGAGGTCATGGCGTAGACGAGGTCGAAGGTACGGACGATGCCGGTGAGCTGCAGCAGCAGGACCGTACCCAGGGCCCCGCGCATCATCGGGATGACGATGAACAGATAGGTCCGCCAGGTCGGGATGCCGTCGATCTTGGCGGCCTTCCAGACCTCCTGGTCGACGCCGCGCAGGCCGGCGAGCATGATCGCCATGGTGACGCCCGAGCCCTGCCAGATGCCGGCGACGACGAGGCCGTAGATCGCGGTTTCGCGGTGCACCAGCGGCGCCAGCGCGAAATCGGTCCAGCCGAGATTGCGGATCGATTCCTGCAGGCCGAGGTTGGGATCGAGGATCCACTGCCAGGCCAGGCCGGTGACCACCAGCGACATCGAGAACGGGTAGAGGAAGATGGTCCGGAACACGCTCTCGTGCTTGATGTTCTGGTCCATGAACACGGCGAGCAGGAAGCCGAACACCAGGTTCACGCACAGCGACATGATGCCGAAGAACCAGATGATGTTGACGGCCACCTGCCACAGCGAGGTCGACCACAGCCTGGTGTATTGCGCCAGGCCGACGAAATTGAAGCCGGGGAACATGCCCGAGCTGGTGAACGACCAGATCACCACGAAGATGATGGCGACGAAGAACACGCTGAACGAGACGATGATCATCGGCAGCGTCCCGATGATCGCGGCGTACGGGATCCGCCGTTTGCGCCTGACCGGCGCCTCGACGGCAAGAGCCGTGGTCGCAACGTCCGTCATCAACTTCCCCCCACCCGCAGGCCGCAGCCCGGGTCCGTATTTAAGGCCGAAACAGAACCGGGCGGCCCCATTG
>JAEWCE010000074.1 GCA_023390785.1 Pseudomonadota bacterium | reverse complement strand
CTCTATGGTCCGCTCACCACCGGCGTCAACACCGACACCCGCAACTGGCCGAAGCCGGGCAACACCCTGTCCACCGCTATCGGCGAGGAGATCGAGCGGGCGCTCGCCCGCGCCGGCGAGATCATCCGCTGCCGTCATGATGATGTGGTCCGGCTGGTCGAGGTGCTGCTCGTCGAGCGGGTGGTGACGGGCGACAGGCTGGTGCAGCTCCTTGGGCACAAAGCCCCTGTCCATGACAGCGGTGCTGACGGTTCCTCCAGGCCGCGGAGGGCGTGACCATGAACCTCGACCATGCCCGCCTCGCCGCACATGCGTGGGACTACGCGCTCGGCCTTTGCATCCGCACCCTGCCCAAGGGACCCGAGCGCGAGGCGCTGCTCGCCGCCGAGGAGCGGCCGACCATCGCCAATGTCCGGACCGTGCTCATTGTCGGCCGGGGCAGCCAATGGCTGCAACTGATCGAATTCGCCCTCATCGAAATGGGCCTCGCCGCGATCGATGACATCCTCAAGGGAGCCGACAATGGACATCAAGACTGAAACCCGCCTCCTGATCGAGGCCGCCCTCGCCGGCGATCCCGCGCTGACCTCGCTCACGGTCTCGGGAGATACGCTGAAGACACTGGCGGCCGCCATCGTTCCCGGCGCGCCCGCCAGTACGATCGGAGGCGCAACCTACCGGTCACAGCCGCCCTTCCAGCGCGAGACGCTCACCGAGCTCGTCCTGCGCATGCAGCGCCTGCGCTGGCGACGCTTCAGCCCGACGACGCGGATGCTGGTGCCGCCGGTCTATGAGGATCTGCTCGCGCTACGTTCGAAGCATGTCCGCGCCACTGTCGGCTTCGAGTGCGGTCCGGGCTGGGCCGATCTGCTCGATGCACTGTTCACCTGGCTGGCTGAGATCGCGCCTCGGGCCGACTGGCATCCGGTTCAGGTCAAGGAGAAGTTCGCCAGCCTCCGCTTCTACTGGACCGGCGACCTCCCCGATCTCGGCCAGCAGGTCATCAAGGCCGCCGAGCACGTCTCCGGCAATGTGTGCGAGGTTTGCGGTGCCCCCGGTGCGCTGGAGCACGATAGCGGCTGGATGACGACGCGGTGCAGGCTCCATATCGGGTGATAGAGCGCCGCGATGAGCGACATAGGGCGCGCCGAGCGATTGGCACGAATCGACACGCGAGAAATAGTGCCGCGGTCGAAGCCGTTCATAAAGCATCTCGTTGCCGCGCTCGAGCACCTCGCGACGTACACCGAACTCCTCAGCCTCGTCAGGGTACAGGGCTTCCATGATCTTCAACTGGTTGATCAGGATTATTCTGTCGAGCTTGCTGAGCTTCATCTCATCCGACATCGTCGCCGGCATCTGAAGGATCGCCGGCAGGGACGTCAAGCAATCAGTCCTACGCGCTCGAGCAGTCGGTTCAAGGCGATTGTCTTCGCCGCCAGCTGACTACCACTTGCAATCGAAATGGATCCCCCCAATCCTTTCGGACCTGCACACCCGCAGGCATGAGAAGGCCGGAGATGGCGTCGAACTTCGATTTCGCCTAGCGGACAGGAGAAGGGTGACATCGCATGCGGTTTTCTGAAAGCGGTCCCGATATCCCTGATGATCTGCTCGTCGCCCGAGACAAGGGCAGCGTGCTCTTCTTCTGCGGGGCAGGGGTCTCACGGCACAAAGCAGGCCTGGCGGACTTTCTCAAGCTTGCAGGGAACGTCATGGACGACCTCGGATCGCTGACTGGCAGCCAGGTACGCCGGCTGTTCGATGCTGCGAACGCAGCGTTGCCTTCCGGCAGCAAGTCCTACGTCCCGGTCGACCGGATGTTCAGTTCGCTGGACCTGGAGTTCGAACCGAAAGAAGTCAGGGACGCCGTGGCGCGGGCGCTCAAACCGCGCCCGCCAGTTGACCTGGAAGCGCACCGGATACTTATCGACCTGTCTCGGGGCGCCGATGGTAGGCCACGTCTCATCACCACGAACTTCGATCGGCTCTTCGAAGCATGCGATCCTACGTTGAGATCGCATGGCCCTCCGAACCTGCCGGTCCCTGAACGGCCCGCCGACTTCGAAGGCATCATCCATATTCATGGTCGCACCAACGACGACTACAGCGCCATCTCCGACGACGACGTCATCCTGTCCAGCAGTGATTTCGGCAAGGCGTATCTCTCGGACGGATGGGCAACTCGCTACATCCGGAGGCTGATGAGCCGGTTCAAGATCGTCTTCCTCGGCTACTCTGCAGACGATCCGCCGGTCCAGTACCTCTTGGAAGCACTGCGCGAGGAGAAGTCCTCGGTCACGGATATGTTTGCTTTCCAGTACGGTGACGAAGCCGACGCTCAGGAGCAGTGGGTTCAGAAGGGCGTGGTTCCAATCGCGTTTGGCAAGGACTACGCCAATCTGTGGGGCACTTTGAAGGCGTGGGCCGAACGGGCACGAGATGTCGACGGTTGGTATCAATGGACGATCGAGGAAGCTGCAGCAGGGCCATCCAAGGCGTCGCTCGTGTTCAGGGGGCGCATGTCGCACCTTGCGTCGACGAACGAGGGGACCGCGAAGCTGGTGTCGTTGAAGCCTGCGATCCCCTCGACATGGCTGTACACATTCGACCCGCGCGTCCGCTACCTCCGGCCACAACGCGAGGACATCTCTGATCCGGGCAGTGCCGTCTTCGACCCGTTCGAGCACTTCGGGCTGGACCGCGACGTCCCACCCTTGCCGTGGAGAGGGGGCGACAATTTCGAGGAACGAAAGGTCCCCGAAGCGGCGTGGAGTGCCTTCTCGCCCACGGGGCGCGATGTGAACGTGAGAGCAGAGCGGGAGGTCGGAACCGTCCTCACCCGCGGGGCGATGGGCCAACGCCACTGGAACTTGGGCATTCTGGCGATCAGGCTCGAGGAGGCCCCGGCGCTCTGGTGGGCGGCTGGCCAGCGCTTCGTGCATCCGGACGTGGCAACTCTCCTCGAACGAGAACTGCGTTATGGGCTTCGGAACGGCGATGGCAAATTCGGCGGGTACTGGCGTCATCTGCTGGCGGCGTGGAAGCGGTCCCCTAGCGAGCCAGATCAAGCGGCGCTCGAGATCGAGCGCCGAGCTCAACAGGGCTGGTCGCCCGCCCTAGTTCGAGAAGCACTAGGGCTGTATCGGCCAAGCATTGTCGTAGGACGGCGTTTTAGCGCGGCTCCGCCCATGGCCATCGATGCGGACCCAACCAGCTTCATCTCATTGGACGTCGAATATCCCAAGATCTACAGGGACTTCAAGTTCGATGCGGACAGCCTCCCGCTCGTCGTGTCGATCTGGCGAGAAATGCTGGTCCAGGCCGAGCAGATGGAAGCGGAGATCGAGGCCTACATCAGCCTGGATACGACGCGGCCGGACGATGGCCAGAAGCTCAGCGTCGACGAATACGGCCTGACGGGCCCGCTGGTGAGGTTCACGCATCTCATGGAGCAGCTCGCCGTCGCCAACCCGGCGGCTGCGTCCGCGGAAGCGCAAACCTGGTCCAGGCAAGGTGGGGTGGTCTTCGAGCGGTTGACGGTCTGGGGCGCGGGGCGACGCGATCTCACCACCGCGGAGCAGGCGGAAACCGTCTTCACGGGGATGGACGACGAAACATTCTGGTCCTCCCAGCACGAACGCGATCTGTACTACGCCATTCGAGATCGGTGGTCGGACTTATCCGATGCGGGCAGACGGTCGATCGAGGCGCGTCTCTTGCACTCGGTGATCCCCTACCTTGAGGACCTTGATCTCGAAGATCGGAATGCTCGGGTGGCGACCGAGCGGCTCACTGCTATCCAGTGGTTCCACGAGCACGGCGTCGCCTTTGGGTTCGACCTGGACGCCGAGAAGGCTCGGTTGCTGAAGCTCGCTCCGAACTGGAACCAAAAATTCACGGAGTGGACTGCCAAACCGCGCACGACCGGAGTGTACTCGGTCGAAACTGACACCGATGCGACCAAGATCCTGGACGTGCCCCCGGACAAGTTGCTTCCCATTGAGACCCCGAAGCGTGGTTTCATGGACAGGGTGAACTACGAACCGTTCGCAGGATACGCATCGAGCAGACCAGACCTGGCCGTCGAGGCGCTTCAGAGCGCGATGGCGAGGAAGGTCGATAACATCTGGTCCTGGTGGTCCACGTTCCTGAGGGCGACACACGAGGTCGAGACGAGCGCAGAACTGGACGCGAAGGTGGTGTCGTTGGTGGTGTTGCTGCCGCTCGACGACTTCGCCAAGCTTTGGTACCCGCTGGTCGACTGGTTCGCCCGGCGCGCAGCTGCATTCGACCAGGCGGGCGGGGGCCATTTTGATCTGGTCTGGGACAGGGTAGTCGAGGCCGCCGCGGTTCATCCGTCCGGCTACAAGCAGAAGCCGGGGCGAGATTGGTCGTTCGAAGCCCTCAACTCCGTGATCGGCAGGCTGGTGCTCGCCCTGCTGGATATCAAGTTGCCACCGGGCACGAACGGCATTCCAGCGACCTGGCTGGCCCGGTTGCACAAGGTGCTCAACCTGCCGGGGGATCACGCCCGGCATGCCGTCTATCTCGTCGCCCAGCAATCTGGGTGGTTCAATCACTGGGAGCCATCATGGTGGGATGCCGAGCTCCTTCCCAAGTCCTCAGGTCAGGGACCTGATGGCGACGCGTTCTGGTCGGGCTTCTCCAGGATGCACCGGGTCCCGGAACCGTTGCTCTTCGAGAGGGTCAAAGCGTCCTTGCTCCAGAGGGTTCGGAAGGGCGACCGCAAGGAGAACAACCTCGTTGGTCATCTCTTGACTGGCTGGGGCAGGCCGGCACCGGGTCAGCAGGTAAGCGATAACGAGTTGCGCGACGTCTTGATCTTGGGCGACGACGATATCCGCCAGAGCGCGCTCAGGCACGTCAGCAACTGGAGCGCGGAGCATCAGGGGTGGGCCGATCTCGTACTGCCATTCCTCGCAAGGGTCTGGCCAAAGCAGCGAACCGCCAAGACGGCACCGATGTCTTCCGCGCTCTTCTGGTTCGCGTCGACGCTGCCACGGCAATTTGCGCCGATCATCGACCAGGTGATCGGGCGGATGGTGCCGCTGTCACGTGGACATAGCATGCACTTGCAGTGCGAGGTCACCGATCTCGACGCGGCGGGGATAGAGGCGCTCCTGTTGGCTCTCGAACGCCTCCTGTCGGAAGACCGACAAGAATGGCCGTATGAGGGGAAGACCATAATCCAATCGATGAGCGATGCTGACGTAGGGCAGGGACCTCGATTCGAGGAGTTGAAGCGCCGAGCCGACGAGAGCCCCTACTGAGTTGCGTCCAGTGGGGCGGCAGGCTCCTTTCAGTTGACCGGCTCGGCGGATTGACCACCCAAGGGACCTGGTTCGATGGCGCGCTCGACGACCGCTGTGCGCTAGGTGCGATCATGTCCGTCGGCGGGCACGGCAAAGGCTCTTGCGGAGGCAGTGGACGTGACGATACGGCTGTACCGCGCTGGTTACGCACATGTGGCTAACCGCAGGGCGCGCCGATTGACGACGCCGACCTACGTCGCGCGATGCCGTTGGCCCCGCCCCGTCCCGAAGGCCGACTTACAGGAAGGTCGAAAACCAGTTCGTCACGTGCCACTCTGCGGTCGAGTTCGACGGAGAACGTTGAAGCGGAACGCCACCATATGGTGCTGTACCAGATCCTGCACGGTGTAGCCGAGCTGGTTGGTGACGAGGACCGACTTCCCCGTTAGCCCACATTCCAGTGCCATACCGATTGACGCCCGACCAACAGGCAAAGATAGCTTGCCGGTGTAGAATTTCATTTCTGCATGAATCGTGACGGCCGTGTGGTCGGGATCGTCGCCAGCTGCGCGACACGCGCTGGCGACGCTCTCCGGTAGTACAATAAGATCGAACTCGTGAAGCAGACGCCCGGACTTCGTCGAGGGCGAGACGCTGGTGGGTGACTGCCCGGAAACCCTCACACCGAGGTGCGCCTCCAATGGCAGCTTGCCTACCTTCGTCATACGCGCGAACGTGTACTCGCGGGACGTGATCCTACCAGGGCCGAGCCGGAATACGGGCGCCGTGACCGCATGCCCCCAGCCATCGCGCAGATCCAGTGTCCAGCCCGCAGCATTCGCTGCGACCAGTAGAAGGGTCAGCACGTACGCTTCGTAGAGGTCGTGATCCTTCGCCTTGCTGGCGTAGCCGAGATCGAACGATAAGCCCAGTGCGGCCTCAACGTTAGTCAGCAGGCTAGACGAGGCCATCGAGGTGCCTTCTCAGGACGGTGAACACCTCCCGGCGGGAGGATAGATCCGCCAGTACCGAGCGGCGCTGAGGACCGAAAAGTCTATCTACTTCGAAGTCCACGACCCTACGATCCGCTGGCTCAAAAGGGTCCTCGTAAACTTCATCCGGCTTAAAGCGGACACCTTCGCCGCCCAGAATGTTGTCCGTCGCCATCTCGACAGCGGCGAGATCGACGGTGACGATCTCGGCCGCGCTGATCAGCGCAAGCGCCCGCGTTCGTGGCGTGACTGTGGGATATAGCGACTCCTCCGCCTCGACGGCAGCCCACCCGAAACCTCTGCGAAACAGCATCTCGCGAAGTTCGATGATCAGCTTCTCGATTTCTTCATCATTCATTCCATCCACCCCTAATCGCCGCTGCTACCGACCACAGTCAGGCGCGCCGACGTTCCGATCTGCGAACACCGTGGTGGATCGCCTACTCTAAGGAAACGTCGCCGGCCGAGCCGAGGCCCATCTCCGTGCGCTTGCCCTGCCAGAAGAAGATGAAGCTCCATCGCTTCGCGCCGGTGGCCGTGACCACTAGATAGAGGCCTTCGCCGTCCGTGTGCATGCCGGCCTTCGCATTGACCACGCCACGCGCCGTCAGCCGATTTGACAATCTCGCCATGACCTAACTCCTACTCACCCAAAGTTTGATCCTAAGTGGTGCGTTGGATTGTATGAGAGCGGGATGGAGCCCGTAAGAGGGGTACGTCTCCGGAAACCCTAACGAATCCAGGGGTTTTAAAGCTTAGAAGAGGGGACTAGAGCGAAGCTCGGAGGTCTTTCTCTCCGCCATTTCCTCCCGTTTACAAAAGTGCCTAAGGTCATATGCAGACGCGGATCGACAGCCCGTCTGTGCCGATCCTGCCCGTGTGGTACGATCCTCAACGCGTCGTCGGGAGCGGCGCCAGCGACTTTCCGATGGTGATGCGGCTGAGTAGGTTCTGGGAATGACCGCCTAAAATTGCCCTTCGAGAAAGTGCTTGGGCTACCATCCCTGTTGCGATCGAAACAGCGATGGACTTAGGCCGCACAGGCGCCGGAAGTCCCGACTGAAGTGATAAGGATCAGGGTAACCACAACGACGGCCAACCTCCGCCACTGTCAGGGTGCGCTCGGCGAGCAGACGGCGGGCACGGTTGATGCGCTCGTAGCGCAGCCAGGTGATCGGCGATGTACCGAAGCGCTGCTTGAAGGTGCGGTGGAGCTGCGACGGACTGAGTGCGGCGAGGCGCGCCATGTCGGTAATGGTCCAGGGCCAGTCGATGTCCGCCCTGATACGGTCTAGCGCGCTGCCCAAACGTCCGCCGAAATGCTCGGAACCGAACAAGTTTTCCCGCTTCGATCGCCGGCCAAGCACCTCGGCGACGATGGCGCCAACTGCAGCGCTGATGATCGCTGGCGAGGTCGGGCTTGACGCTCGCAAGGCGCTGATGCCGCATTCGAACATTGCGACGACTGCCGGCTCGGGGGCGCCAACGGATACAGGCTCGTCTTCTGAGCGTGCCATCTCGTAGGCGGCGTCGAGGCCCGGGCCGGCACCGACGCCGATCCACAGATATGCCCAGCCGCCCGCGCCCAACGCACAACGATGTGCGTAGCGGTTCGACGTGTTGAGCCAGACGATGTCGCCGGGTTCGGCAAACCGCGTGACGTCGCCGACATCGATCTGCCCGCGCCCCTCCATCGAGAGCATGAAGGCATGTTCGTGAAAGCGCGTGGTGATGGGAGCGACCCCCGGCATGGCCGTGCGCTGACCGCCGCCCACCGCCTGATAGGGCACGGCGACATCGAGCGGATGCGGCGCTCGCAGATAGAGGCGTTCCTCCAGCATGAGGTGATCAAAATACGTCGATGCGAGTTTTGTCCATCTGTTTGAGAGGAGCATGCATTTTCTTCTCCTCCTCGAAGGCTAGTGTTGTTGCCTGTCGCCTCGGGGAGCCGCGTGATGACGGGCCAGCCTGCACCCTTCCATTTCGATCCGTTGTCGGCCGAATTTGCCGAGGATCCCTACTCCATCTATGCGCGGATGCGTGCTGTTCCGGGCCTGTTTCCGTTTCCGGAGCTTGGTATGCTGCTGGTGACGCGTCAGCGCGACGTCGCCGCCATCGTCGCCGACAAGCGCCTGCCACGCATGCCCGTTGGCATTCTCGATGAGGCCGAGCTGGCGGCCCGGCAGCGCCAGGACAATTTCCACGACATGCCAAACCATGCGCGGTTTGTGCAGTTCTCGATGCTCAACAGCGATGGCGAGGTGCATGACCGGCTGCGCCGGCAGGTCTACCGCATGTTCACCCCAGCCCTCATCGCCCGCCAGCGCGAGGCCATCCAGACTTATGTCAGCCGGCTGGTGGCGGAGATTGTCGGCGCCGGCGAGGTCGATTTCGTCGCGCAGCTCGCCGTACATGTTCCGGGCCACGTCATCGGACACCTGCTGGGGGTTTCCGAAGCCGACAGCCCGATGCTGCGCAAATGGTCCGAAAGCATCGTCCAGTATTTCGACGTGGACCGCTCGGACGCCCGTAAGGCGCTAGCAGAGGCGACGACTGCGGAGTTTGCGGTCTATCTGCGCGAGCTCAAGGCCGACCGCCTGCGGTCCCCCAGGGACGATCTCGTCACTCGTTTGGTCGAAGCTGAGCGTGCGGGCGAGATGAGCGAAGACGAATTTATCTCTACCGCCATGCTTATCCTAATGGCCGGCCACGGCTCGACCATCGACGTACTGGGAAGCGGTCTGCACGCTCTGTTGCGCTTTCCCGCCGAGATGCAGCGGCTGAGGTCAGATCCCGGCCTCATGCCCACGGCCATCCAGGAGATGTTCCGGTTCGAGTCGCCGCTACCCTTCTTCGATCGTTACGCCGCCGAGGATGTCGAAGTGGCGGGTACCACCTATCCGCGCGGCACCCGCTTCGGCCTGCTCTACGGCGCGGCCAATCGCGACCCCGAGCAGTTCTCCGAGCCCGACCGCTTCGACGTCGGACGCACGCCCAACAGACACCTCGCTTTTGGCGGCGGCGCGCACTTCTGCCTCGGCAACCACCTGGCGCGGCTCGACATGGATATCATTTTCACTACCCTGTTCCGTACTTTCCGCAGCATCGAGCTGGTCGAAGCACCGACGTACAAGCCGAGCCTATCGGTCCGTGGCCCGCAGGCCCTACGCCTTAGACTCGAGGCGGCATAGGTGACGCGAAACGTCCGCATCGTCGGCGCCGGTCAGGCCGGGTTGCAGGTCGCCATGAGTCTGCGCGACCGCGGCTACGGCGGCGAGGTCACGCTGATCGGCGGTGAGCCACATTTGCCTTACCACCGTCCTCCGCTGTCCAAGCGCGGTCTGGCCGAGGCGATTGGCCCGGAGGCCCTCGCCATTCGCAGCAGCGAGGCCATCGAGAGGCAGGGCATCTGCCTTCGCCTCGGCAATCCTGCCGTGTCCATCGACCGAACCCAACGTCAGGTGCGCTTCGCCGATGGCACGGCACTTGCCTACGATACTCTGGTGTTCGCGACGGGCTCGCGGCCGCGAAGGCTGTCGCTTCCTGGTGCCGATCGGTCCAACGTTGCGATGCTAAAGGACTACGCCGACCTTCAGAGGCTGCGTGGGCTGCTCGACGGCACGCGCCATGCGGTACTGATCGGCGGGGGCTTCGTTGGGCTCGAGTTGGCGAGCAGCCTGACCCAGCGCGGCATCTCGGTCGTTGTCCTGGAGGCCGGTCCGCGGATCCTCGGCCGGGTGGCATCGGTCGACCTGTCGGCCCGTGTTGAGGCCACCCATCGTGCCCGTGGCGTGGACATCCGTACCAATGCGACCGTCACCAGTCTTCTGCCCGTGCGGGGAGCAACGACGGTGGCTCTTGCCTCGGGCGAAAACATCGATACTGACCTCGTTCTGGCCGGTATCGGCGCCGATGCCGACGATCGTCTGGCGACGGCAGCCGGCCTGCGGACCGACCGCGGCATTTTGGTCGACACCTATGGGCGCACCTCGGACGCGGCGATTTTCGCGGCTGGTGATTGCACCCGCTTCGATCATCCGCGCTACGGCTCGAACATTCGGATCGAAAGCGTCAACAATGCCCTCGAGCAGGGCCGCTGGGTCGCCGCCAACATCATGGGCCAGGGTGTTGAACTCAATGCCGTCCCCTGGTTCTGGTCCGACCAGTTCGACGACAAGATCCAGCTCGCCGGCCTGCCGTCGCCTTTGGACCAATTGGAGGCGGTCGCGACGGACGGCGGCTTCGTCCGCCACTATGTGCGCGGCGGCGTCCTTCGTGCCGTTGAAGCAGTGAACGCGCCCCGCGCTTTCATGCAGGCACGCCGCCGCATCGAGGCGGAACTCGCCCCGATGCGCGCGCTCGAAGGAGTTGCCTGATGCCCCGGGTCACATTCATCGGCGCCGACGGGACGGTCACCGAAGCCAGCGGCGAGGTCGGTCAATCCGTGATGTCGGTTGCCGTCAACGCAGGCGTCGAGGTGATCCTCGCCGAATGTGGCGGCGCTTGCGCCTGCGGAACCTGCCACTGCTATGTCGATGCGCAGTGGGTGGAGCGTCTCAAGCCTGCCGCGCCCGACGAAGCGGCGATGATCGAATGCGTCATCGCTCCCCAGCCGGAGAGCCGGCTCACCTGCCAGTTGAGGCTGACCGAGGACCTCGATGGCCTGGTCCTTCACCTGCCGGCGGCGCAATACTGAGGCGGGTGTGGCGATGATGTACAAGCTGGTGATCCTGCAATCGCTCTGGACTTTCGAGGACCTCGATCCGCCACCTTGTGCACCGAACCTTGAAGCGCGCCTGGATCTGATCAAATCGTCCGGCTTCGACGGCGTCGGCACGCTCTGGCTCGATCGCGGCGAGGCCGCCGCCGTATCCGGTCTCGCCCGCGAACGCGACCTCCTGGTGGAAGGCATGGCGCTACCGGACAGCATCGATGCCCTCAAGCCGGCGCTGGAATGGGGCACGGCCTACGGTCTGCACCACCTGAACGTGCAGCCCGATGTCCGCACCGCGAGCGTGGCAGAAGGCGTCGCCCTGCTCGAGGGCTGGCAACGGCTCGCCGAGCAGGTGAGCTTTCCCGTCCATATCGAGACCCATCGCGGCCGGCTCACCAATGACCTGCTCTTCACGCTCGAGCTGCTGAAGGCCTGTCCCTGGTTGAAACTCACTGCGGATCTCTCGCACTACGTGGTGGGCGGGGAGATCACGCTGCCGATTCCCCCCGAAACGGAACATCGTATCGGCATCATTCTGCAACATGCCGCCGCCTTTCACGGACGCATCGCCAGCAGTGAGCAAGTGCAGGTCGAGATCGGCTTCGCCCAGCATGCGCCCTGGATCGAACAGTTCTCGCACTGGTGGCGACGCGGCTTCGAGTTCTGGCGCGCCAAGGCACCCCGTGGCGCAGAACTGAGCTTTCTGTGTGAACTCGGAGCCCGCCCTTACGCGGTCACCGGTCCCGACAATCGCGATCTGTCCGACCGCTGGGCCGACTCCCTCACCCTCAAACGGTTGGCTCGCCAACTCTGGGACGCCGGCGGAGCGCCTGTATGACCATGCTGCTCGTCCACGCCGATCATGTGCTCACCATGGATCTGCAGAACCGGACAATCACCGATGGCGCGGTGGTGATCGACGCCGATCGAATCGCAGCGGTGGGGCCGGTCTTGGAGATGCGCCAGTGCTATCCGGACGCCACGGTGCGTCGGATGCCCAACCGCCTGCTGATGCCGGGGCTCGTCAACGCGCACTCGCATTCGGGCCTCTTGCGCGGCACGGCCGAAGGCCTGCCGGTGTGGGATTGGCTGAGGATGTTCATCGATCCCATGCACAGTGTCCTGCGTGCCGAGGAGGCCGAAGCAGCGAGTTTCCTCTGCTATGCGGAGTCGGTGCTATCCGACACCACTACGGTTGTCGACATGTGGCGCTACATGCAGGGCAGCGGTCGCGCCGCGGAGATCATCGGCAACCGCACCGTCATGGTGCCCTATGTCGGCGAGCATCCCGACTACGACTATTTCGATCATCTCGACGACACCGAACGGCTGCTCGAGACCTGGCACGGCCGGGCCGATGGACGTGTCGAAGTGTGGGTAGGGCTCGAACACGCTTTCTACGCCACCGAGCCGGCGCACCACCGCGCCATTGCGTTGGCACAGAAGTTCAAAACAGGATTCCATACCCACTCGAACGAAGCTGAAGTCGAGCTCAGGGAGATGCAGCGTCGCTATGGACGCCGCTCAATCTCGGCGCTCGAAATGCTCGGCCTGCTCGAGGCACCGCGTACCCTGCTGGCCCATTGCGTCTGGCTCGACGACGCCGAGATCGAGCTGCTTGCCAAGCGTGGCGTCGCAGTGGCTCACAATCCTACCAGCAACATGAAGCTCGCAAGCGGTGCCGCGCCGGTGGAGAAGCTGCGGCGCGCTGGCGTGCCGGTCGGGATCGGCACGGACGGCGAGAAGGAGAACAACAATCTCGACATGTTCGAAGAGATGAAGTTCACCTCGCTGCTGGCCAAGTTTGCCAACTTCGATGCTGCCGCGCTTCCCGCCTGGGATGTGCTGCGCATGGCGACCATCGAAGGTGCCCGTGCCATCGGCAAGGATAGCGACATCGGCTCGCTCGAGGTAGGCAAGAAGGCCGACCTCATCGCTGTCCGCACCGACACCCCGCGCCTCACGCCGTTGTTCGGCGGAGTCGATGGCAATCTGCACCACAACCTCGTCCATGCGGTACGCGGCAGCGATGTCGATCTTGTCATGGTCGACGGCCGCGTTCTGGTCGAAGGCGGTCAGCTCAAGAGCGCGCAGATGGCCGATCTCATCGACCGGGTTCACGCCGTCGTGCCCGATCTCTTCTTCCGCCGCGCCGCCTGGCTCGCGGATCACGCCGACGGGACCACAAGTCCGATCGGCCGAACCTAGCGATCAACGCCCACTCGGGATACAGGAGCAACACCCGATGCCTCACTTCTCTCGACGTCAGTTCAACACCTTCCTGCTTGCCGGCACCGCAATTGCGGCTCTAGGCGCCCCTGCCGTGCGAGCCGCGGCCACCAGGAAGATCGTCTTCCTGGTCAACGGCAATCTCGGCGACAAGTCCTATTTCGACCTCGGCGCCATCGGCATGCAGAAGATCAAGGCCAAGTATGGCGATGCCGTAGAGACCAAGGTCATCGAGATGGGCACCGACCAGACCAAGTGGCTAGCGACCTTCCAGGATGCGTCCGAGGCCGATTGGGACGTGATCGTCGGCTGCACCTTTGAAATCTCCGACATCATCAACGAGATCGCCCCGCAATATCCGGACAAGACCTACATCCTCATCGATGGCGTCGTGCCCTATGACAAGGGCGACTATGGCAACGTCTACTCCGTCATCTTCAACCAGAACGAGGGCTCCTACCTTGCCGGCATCCTCGCGGCCGGGCTGATCGCCGATGGCACCACCCCGCCCGACTGGGGCAAGTCCATCGGTTTCCTCGGTGGCATGGACATCCCGGTCATCAACGACTTCCTCGTGGGTTATATCGAGGGCGCGCGCTCCGTGACTCCCGGGATCAAGGTCGCGATCGCCTATGCCGGCTCGTTCAACGACGCGGCCAAGGGCAAAGAGCTGGCACTCGCGCAGTACCGTGCCGGTACAGCTATCGGCTTTAACGTCGCGGGTCTTACCGGCCTCGGCCAACTCGCCGCCGCGAAGGAGGCGGGCCGCTACGCCCTAGGCGTCAACTCCGACCAGGAGGCGATCTTCAAGGACTCCGATCCCGAGATGGCATCCAGGGTTGTGAGCTCGATGCTCAAGAAGGTTGACGTGACGCTGTTGCGTGCCTTCGATCTTTACGTCGAGGGCAAGCTCCCCGTTGGCAAGGTCGAATCTATCGGCCTTAAGGAGGACGCAGTGGGTCTGGTCGAGACCGGCAACATGGCCAAGCTGGCATCGGCGGAACTCAAGGGCAAGATCGCCACGGCCAAGGCCGGCATTATCGACGGATCGATCAAGGTCTCCTCGGGTTTTGTTCTCACGCCCGATGCACTCAACGCGCTGCGCGACAGTGTCCGGCCGTAGGCGTTCATGAGAGACCGTTTCCTGATCCGCTTCGAGTCGATATCGAAGACCTATCCCAACGGGACGGTCGCCTTGTCGGACGTCAGGTTCTCGGTTGCGCCCGGCACCATTCACGCCATTTGCGGTGAGAATGGTGCCGGCAAATCAACCCTCATGAAGATTCTGTCAGGCATTGAGGCTCCGAGTGCGGGCCACATCGAGATCGACAGCGCGCCGGTTCGTATCGACAGTCCACGCACCGCGGCGGCGCTGGGCGTTGGCATGGTGCACCAGCATTTCTCGCTTATCGGCGGACTCACGGTGGCCGAGAACATCCTGCTCGGACAGGAGCCGCGACGCGGCCCGTTCGTCGACCGGCGCGCGGTCCGGGCGCGGGTGATGGGTCTCGCAACCCGCTACAATCTCGACGTCGATCCCGACGCGCGGCTCGCTTCGCTCTCCGTCGCCGCTCAGCAGAAGGTCGAAATCCTCAAGGCGCTCTCGCGCGATACCCGCATCCTCATCCTGGATGAGCCGACCGCGGTGCTGTCTCCTCCTGAGACAGAGGAACTGTTCCGCCGCCTGATCGCGCTCCGCGAACAAGGCCTCACCATCCTCTTCATCTCGCACAAGCTTAAGGAAGTGCGCGCATTGGCGCAGGCCGTCACCACTCTGCGGTCCGGACGCGTTTCGGGCAATGCGTCTATGTCGGCCATCTCCGACGATCAGATCGCCCATTTGGTGATGGGCGGGGCCGAAACTGTCGACATCGCCCCGCCCCGCCCGCCCTCCGGACCGCCCCGCATACTGGTCAAGGGTCTGACCTTGCGGGCGCGTGACGCGAACGATCGGCTCGACACGGTCGATCTTGCCATCCGCCCCGGCGAGATTCTCGGTATCGCCGGCGTCGACGGCTCTGGACAGCGCGGTCTCGTCAAATTGCTTACCGGTGCCCGCCGCCTCGATGCCGGTACCATGCAATGGGATGGGGAAGATGTCGGCATGGCCGCAACCGGCACATTGCGCCAGCGCGGCCTTGCCCACCTGCCTGCCAACCGCTTTCGCGAAGGCGGATCGCGCCGCCTGACCCTCGTTGAAAACGCGCTCGCCGGAGCGCATCGCCGGTATCGCGCAGGGCCGCTTCTCAGGTCACGTGCCATGCTCTCCGCCACCAGCGACATCATCGAGCGCTTTGGCGTGCGCTGCCCCGGGCCTGCGGCGCCGCTCGGCGCGCTCTCGGGAGGCAACGCGCAGAAGATCATCGCCGCGCGCGAGTTCGGCACCAAGCCTCGCTTCCTCATCGCCGATCAGCCGACGCGCGGTATCGATGTCGCCGCGGCGAATTTCATCCAGGACCAAATCGTCGCGTTGGCGCGCGAGGGCTGCGCGGTGCTGCTGATCAGCGCCGACCTCGATGAACTGCTGCGCCTGTCTACCCGCATCGCCGTGCTCTACGCCGGCCGGATCGTTGCCGACCTGCCCAATGGGCCGGCGCTGACCCCCGCAGGGCTCGGTCCCTTCATGCTAGGTCTGGAGACGGCTGCATGATCCGCAACGCTCTCGCCGAAACCGCGCTTACGGTTGCGATCGTTGCGCTCATGGTCGCAGTCGTCCTCGTGCCGCTGGCCCTGACGCAAGCCGATCCCGTCGGGCTCGTGCGCACGTTCCTGCTTGGTCCATTTGAAAGCATTCGCCACACCGGCAACATTGTCGAACTCGCGACGCCCTCGATGTTCTGTGGCCTTGGGGTTGCGCTCATCCTGCGGGCCGGCATGTTCAACCTCGGAGTCGAGGGAGCTTTCTTTCTTGGTGGCCTTGCCACCGTTGCGGCGACTTTCGTGCTGCCGCTGCCTGGCTTGCTGCTCATCCCCGTATCGCTGCTGATTGGCGCGGTGGTTGGGTCGTCGGTCTGCGCGATCCCGGGCGCGTTGCGCGCCCGCTATGGCGCCTCCGAGCTCGTTTCCTCTTTGATGCTCAACTTCGCCGCTCTCTTTATCGGTCTTTACTTTCTCAACGTGCTGCTGCGCGATCCCGCCGCGGGCGCCATGGTGTCCTACAAGATCCCCGACATCGCGAAGCTTCCGCGGTTGGTTCAAGGAACCCGCATTCACCTGGGGACCCTCGTCGCCCTTTTCGCCTGCGCGATGGGTGCCCTTTATCTGTTCCGCACGGCGTCCGGCTTCGAAAGTCGCATCGTCGGGGCAAATCCGCATTTCGCCGCGCATCTGGGCCTCAACGTGACCCGCATCGCGCTGCAAGCGCAGGTGATCGGCGGATTGCTCGCGGCACTGGGTGGCGGCATCGAGATGCTGGGCCTCTATCAGCGCTTCTCCTGGCAGGCGCTGCCGGGGAACGGCTGGACCGGCGTTACAGTGGCGATCCTTGCCCGCGACCATCCCGCGCTGGTGGTGCCGGCCGCATTGTTCCTGGGTTGGCTGCAAGTCGGCGGTGATCTCGTGGCCCGAAATTTCGACGTGCCCAACGAGGCGGTGGGCCTCATTCAGGCGCTCCTGCTCGTTGCCGTCACGGCTGCGGCGCTGACGCGCAATCCGCGCCTGCTACGGGCTTTTGGTGCGCGGCCGCTGGGGGTGGCGCGATGATCGATTTGCTGGGCCTCGTGCCCGCAATCCTGCGCGTCTCCACCCCGCTCATCCTCGCCGGCCTCGGGGTGCACGTTTCGGCGCGCTCGGGCGTTCTCAACATCGGCATCGAGGGTATGATGCTCGGCGGCGCGCTGGCGGGCGTCCTGGTTTCTGCCTTCACGCAGGATGCCTGGCTCGGACTCATTGCCGCCCTTGCGG
>JAEWCE010000056.1 GCA_023390785.1 Pseudomonadota bacterium | reverse complement strand
GGCCTTACCTCGCCCTGGCCGTCCGGGCCATCCTGGGCCAGGAGGTGCCTGATTACAGCCTGGCCGTCTGGCACGGCGTCAATGCGCCGCTGCTGATGAGCGTCACGGCGCTCGTCGGAGGCGTGGTGTTTTACATTCTCCTGCGCCCTTATCTGGCAGGGGGAATCGAAGGGCCGCCCTTTATTGCCCATATGGTCGGTCCGCGCATCTTCGAGCGGCTGCTGATCCTGCTGTCGGTGAAGTGGGCCAAGGCCCTCGAGCGCCTGCTCGGTACCCGCCGACTGCAGCCGCAGCTCGCAATTCTCGTGACTGTCTCGATCGTCGCCGCCTGCATTCCGACGCTGGGGGGGTTTGGCCCACTGCCCCTGTCGTGGTCGAACCTCGAACCGGGCCCGGCGTTGATCTGGGTCGTCGGCATGATCTGCGCTGTCGGCGCCGCCACTCAGGCCAAGTACCACCGGCTAGTCGCGCTGATGTTGCTCGGCGGCGCCGGACTCGCCACATCCGCCACCTTCGTGTGGTATTCCGCTCCTGACCTGGCGCTGACGCAGTTGCTGGTCGAAGTGGTGACGACCATCCTCATCCTGCTCGGCCTGCGTTGGTTGCCCAAGCGTTTTGAGGACGTGCAGATCGATCCACTGAGCCGCTTCAGCCCGCGCCGGCTCCGCGATCTGGCGTTGGCTACGGCGGGCGGCACCGGATTGGCTGTCCTTTCCTATGCGGTTATGACCCGCGACGCACCCGACAGCATCGCAAAATTCTTCCTCGACAACGCCTATACCGCCGGCGGCGGCCGCAATGTCGTGAATGTCATTCTAGTGGATTTCCGCGGCTTCGACACCTTCGGCGAAATCACCGTGCTCGGCATCGTGGCGCTCACGACATTCGCGCTGCTTCGCCGCTTCCGGCCGGCAGCAGACAGCATTGCGCGGCCCGAGCAGCAGCGCATCCAGAGCTCAGTGGAAACCGAACGGGACGACCATCTCGAGGGCACGATCCTGTCGGACTTCCTGTTCGTGCCGTCAGTGATCATGCGGTGGCTGTTCCCGGTGATCGTGACCCTGGCGCTGTTCCTGCTATTGCGCGGCCACGACCTTCCCGGGGGTGGATTCATCGCGGGCGTCACCATGGCAATCGGATTCATCCTGCAATACCTCGCCGGCGGCACGCGGTGGGTCGAGGATCGGCTGCGTATCCGCCCGGTGTACTGGATAGGCATTGGCCTCTCACTGGCGCTGTTGACGGGCGCCGGCGCCTGGGCGTTCGGCGCGCCGTTCCTCACCTCGCATTTCCAGTATTTGGAGCTGCCGCTGCTCGGCCGCGTGCCCGTCGCCACCGCGATGCTGTTCGATTTCGGCGTGTTCGTGCTCGTCGTCGGCGCCACTGTGCTCGTACTCGTCGCCATCGCGCACCAGTCGATCCGCTCGGCCCGCCCAGATCGCAAGGCGTCCGCGCCGCCCCCCGTCACCGCCACGGATGGCCGCTAGATGGAACTGATCCTCGCCCTCAGCATCGGCGTCCTTGCCGCCTCGGGCATCTGGCTGCTGCTGCGGCCACGCAGCTTCCAGGTGATCATCGGCCTGTCGCTGATCTCCTACGCCGTCAATCTCTTCATCTTCAGCATGGGCGGGCTCAGGCGGGATGCGGCGCCCATCCTAGAAACCGGCGTGGATGTAGGGACCTATGCCGATCCTGTGCCGCAGGCCCTGGTGCTCACGGCAATCGTCATCGGCTTCGCCATGACCGCGCTGTTCCTCGTCGTCTTGCTTGCGGCGCGCGGCCTGACCGGCACGGACCACGTCGATGGGCGGGAGCACTGAGATGCCGTTCGGCGATCATCTGATCATCATGCCCATTCTGCTGCCGATGCTGGCCGGCATCGTGCTCGTCCTCATCGAGGAGCGGTACCATGCCGTCAAGCTGGCGATCAGCATCATCGCCACGCTGGCACTGCTGCTGGTCAGCGTGATCCTGCTCGCCCAGGTCGATGGCGGGGCCCAGGCGAGCATCGGCGTCTATCGGCTGGGCGACTGGCCGGCGCCCTTCGCCATCGTCCTTGTCGCCGACCGACTCGCGGCATTGATGGTGACGCTGTCGGCCGTGCTGGCGATCGCTGCCATGACTTTTTCGGCGGCGCGATGGCACAGCGCCGGGCCGCACTTCCACTCCCTGTTCCAATTGCTACTGATGGGGCTCAACGGCGCCTTCCTCACCGGCGACCTGTTCAACCTCTTCGTGTTCTTCGAGATTCTGCTGGCCGCATCCTATGGCCTGGCACTGCACGGCTCTGGGCCCGCCCGCGTGCGCGCCGGCCTACATTATGTCGCCTTCAACCTCGCAGCGTCCTCGCTGTTCCTGATCGGCGTCAGCCTGATCTACGGCGTGACCGGTACGCTCAACATGGCCGACCTCGCGACGCGCATCGCCGCCATTCCGAGCGAGAGCCGACCCCTTTTCGACGCCGGCCTGGCACTGCTCGGCATTGCATTCTTGGTCAAGGCCGGCATGTGGCCGCTAAGTTTCTGGCTGCCGGCCACCTACGGCGCCGCCAGTGCTCCGGTCGCTGCGATCTTCGCCATCATGAGCAAGGTCGGAATCTACGTGCTGCTCAGGCTGTCGGGCTTGCTCGGCGCCGAGCTCGACGGGTTCGGCCATGACTGGATGTTCTTTGGTGGCATGGCGACCATGCTGTTCGGCACCGTGGGCGTGCTATCGTCGCAGGAGCTGCCTCGCATGACCGGCTTTGCCGTACTGCTGTCGTCCGGCACGGTCCTGGCCATGCTCGGCTATGGCGATCCCGGCGTTACCGCCGGCGCGATGTACTACCTGATTGCTTCGAGCCTGGGACTCGCCTGCCTGTTCCTGCTGGCCGAGTTGATGGAACGCGGCCGGCCGATAGAGGCCGACGTCTTTGCGGTAACGCTGGAAGCCTTCGGCGACGACGAGGTCGAGACCGACGGCGATATTGGTATCGCCGTGCCCGCGACCATGGCGCTCTTGACCGTCAGCTTCGGTGGCTGTGCCGTTCTCCTCACCGGGATGCCGCCGCTTGCCGGGTTCGTGGGCAAGTTCGCCATGCTGCGCAGCATGCTCGGAGCGCAAATCGGCGGGTCTATCCCCGTTGGCACGTGGTGGCTGATGGCTTTTGTCGTGTTGTCGGGGCTTGCAAGCATGATCGCGCTGCTCCGGGCCGGCATCAATCGCTTCTGGGCTCCGACCGACGAGCATGTTCCACGGGTGCGGGTCGTCGAAATGGCACCGATCGCGCTGCTCCTCGGACTGGGCGTGGGACTCACACTGCTGGCCGGGCCCGTTATGGGCACCATCCAGACGATGTCGGCTGGCCTCTATGACCCGGCGACCTACATCGAGGCAGTGCTTGGTTCCCTCGCAGGGCGGACACCATGAAGCGGGTACTCGCCCATCCGCTACTCTGGCTCGCCCTGGCCGCGATGTGGCTGCTGCTGGCGCGCAGCCTCGCACCAGGCCAAGTGCTGCTTGCCGCGATTGTCGCCAGCATCGGCACGTGGGCAGCATCGGCGGTTGACGCGCCGCGCGCCCGGCTCCGCCGGCCAGACCTGATCGCGAAGCTTGTGGGGCTCGTTGTCACCGATATCGTCCGATCCAATATCGTGGTGCTGCGACTGGCACTCGGCCGGCGTGAGCCGCGATCGAGGTTCGTGGCGATCCCGCTGGAGCTTCGCGATCCCAACGGTCTGGCGGTTCTCGCCTGCATCATTACAGCGACGCCGGGCAGCGCATGGATCAACTACAATGCCCGCACCGATACGGTGCTCGTCCATGTGCTCGACACCGAGGACGGTCCTGCCTGGGGTGCGGGCATCAAGCGGACTTACGAAGCTCTGTTGCTGGAGATTTTCCGATGAGCGCCCTGATCCTGACCAGCGCGATTGTCCTGGCGCAGGTCCTGCTTGGAGGTGCCCTTGGCATCGCGTGCTGGCGCCTGCTCAAAGGACCAAGGGCGCAAGATCGGGTGCTGGCGCTCGATAGCCTTTATCTCACTGCCATGCTCCTGTTCCTGACCTTCGGCATCAGCACCGGCCAGACGATCTATTTCGAGGCGGCACTGGTCATCGGCCTTCTTAGCTTCGTTTCGACCGCCGCGCTGGCCAAATTCCTCATGCGAGGCGAGGTCATCGAGTGAGCCAGTTCGACACCGTGCCCCTCTGGGCCGCCCTCGCGGTGAGCGTCTGCCTGGTGATCGGCGCGGCGGTTACCCTCGTCGGTACCATCGGGCTGGCGCGTTTCACGACCTTCTACGAGCGTATCCACGCGCCCACCCTCGGAACCAGCTTTGGCGCCGGATTCGTGCTTCTGGGCTCGATGATCTTCTTCACCGTCACGCAGGCTCGTCCTGTGCTGCATGAATTGCTGATCCTCGTCTTCATCATTGTGACGACCCCGGTCACGCTGATGCTGCTGGCTCGCGCCGCACTTTACCGCGACCGGGCAGAAGGCAACGGCGTGGCGCCGAACGAGAGCTCGGATGCAGAACAAGCGCCGCGCTAGAGGGCACGCTCAGCGGAAGAAGACGAGTCCGACGAGGACGAACACGGGCAGCAGCACTGCGGCCGACCAACCGAGATAGCCGAAGAACGATGGCATGCCGACCTTTCCCTGCCGGGCGATCGCGTGGACCATGAGATTTGGGGCGTTGCCGATATAGCTGTTGGCGCCCATGAACACGGCACCGGCCGAGATCGCCGCCAGCGTCCGGGCGCCCGCGGACATCAAATGGGCTGGATCACCGCCCGCGAGTTCGAAAAACACCAGATAGGTCGGTGCGTTGTCGAGAAAGGACGAGAGCGTCCCCGTGAGCCAAAAGAAGGCGAAGTCGTTGGGCTGACCGTCCGGCCCATGAACCAACGACAGGACCGGGCCGAGGGCACCGTCGAGCCCCGCCCGTAACATGGCCAGGACCGGAATCAAGGCGACGAAGATGCCGGCGAAAAGCCGCGCCACCTCTTGCATCGGTGCCCAGGAAAAGCCGTTGGCCTGCCGCAGCGCGCCGGGCGTGACGAGCATCGAGGCGAGGGTGACGACAACCAGGATGGCATCGCGGATCACGTCGGCGAATTTCAGCTCGACTCCGGCGACGGCGAGCGTGCCCAGATCGGCCGAGGCGCTCCACAGGATCGCCGCGATGATGATGCCGATCAGGAGGATGTTGGCGAGGCCCTCCACTCGAACCGGCGAATCGGGAGTGGGATCGGGACGCACCCTGCCCTCGCGACGATACAGAACGGTGTCCAGGGTGATGAAAATTGCGAGCACCAGTGCGCTGGTCAGCGCCATCGACAACAGCAGGTGCTGGGTGCTCCAGAAGAAATCGACGCCGCGCAAGAAGCCGAGGAACAGCGGCGGATCGCCCAGGGGCGTCAGCGAGCCGCCGATGTTCGACACGAGAAAGATGAAGAAGATCACGACGTGCGCCCGGTGTCGCCGGTCGTCATTGGCGCGCAGCACGGGCCGGATCATGACCATCGACGCGCCGGTGGTGCCGATGAGGCTCGCGAGAACCACGCCGACCAGCAGCAGAACCGAGTTGACGAGCGGGCCACCATGCAGATTGCCGCGTACGACAATGCCGCCGGCGACGGTGAACAGGGCCACTAGCAGAAGAATGAATGGCAGATAGTCGAGCAGCGCTGTCTGCAGCACAGCCGTCGCCGTTGCCGGGCCGCCGAATTGTACGGCCAGCGGCAACAGGACCAGCAAAGCAATGCCGGCCACGAGCCATCCCTGGCGATGCTCCCACAGATGCGATGCAACTAGGGGAAGAATAGCAATGCCGCCAAGAAGCAGCGCAAACGGCAGCGCCCAAGCCAGGCCGAGGGCTCGGCCATCGAGTTCGGCACCCAGTGCAGCACACGGCGCGACCGCCACGATTGCCGCGACCACTGCCAAACCCATGCGCAACGATCTCGCCGGCGTCCGCGGCGCGCTTCGAGATGCCGGCGTCGCGTCAGGCAAGGCGCCGCGCCAGGGCTTCGCAGCGCGCGAGGGCTTGCGTGTCGGCGATTTCGACCAGCGGCGGGCGCGGCCGCGACCAGCCTGGGTCATTGCGTTGCGCGGCGAGGATCGCGCGCAGTGCGGGAACCACGGGCAGCGACAGCACCAGTGACAAGGCATCGTCGATTAGCGGATCGTGCGTGCCGCTGACAAGCCGCTGCACCAAGCGCGGCGCGACATTGGCGATCCCGCTGATGGCGCCCGAGGCGCCCTGACCAACAGCCTTCGCCAGATGTCCCTCGTGGCCGACGAGGATTGCGAGGTCGCGGTGTTCGGCGAGCAGTGCCTCAGTGTGCGACCAGTCTCCGGCGCTGTCCTTCACACCTGCGATGATCTCGGGGAAGGCCTGGCGCATCCGGCCGACCAGAGCAGCACCAATCGTCACCCCGGTCAGCGCGGGGATGTTGTAGAGGATGACATCGCGGCATCCTGCTCCGGCTGCCTCGAAGACTTCGGCAAACCACCGGAACACGCCCTCGTCGCCGACGCCCTTGAAATAGAAGGGCGGGGTCAGCAGCAGACCGGCGCAGCCGGCGCTCAGCGAGCGGCGCGCATGGGCGCCCGCCTCTGCCGATGACGGGCCATAGACGCACTCGATCAGCCGCCCGGGCGATACTCCCGCCTGGTTGAAGCGATCGTATAGCTCGAAGCGAACGTTGCGGTCGATCGAAACGCCCTCGCCCGTGGTGCCGAATGCGGTCACCACATTGAGCCCCGCATCGAGCAGACTTTGCGCGTGTCCAGCGAGCCGATTCCAGTCGACGTCTCCCTCCTCGGTGAGAGGCGTCAGCATCGCCGCACTGGCGCCGATCGTCTTGCGCATCGGGTGGCCCCCGGCGGAATTGGACATCAGGACATCTCCTTGTGCTGCGGGGGACTTCCAAGCTCGCGTCGCAGCGCCTCGAGCGGGGGCAATCGCCCCGTGAACAGTTCGAATGCCGAGACCCCCTGATGGAAGAAGAGCTCATAGCCCGTCAAGGTCTCGAGTCCGGCATTGGCGGCTGCGGCGAGGAACTGCGTCTCGACCGGCGTATAGACGGCGTCGAAGGCCCAGCCGCGGCGCCCCAGCAATTGTGGTGGCACGGCGCTTCCCGGCTTGCCGGTCATGCCGATCGGCGTGCAATTGACTACACCGTCGGCACCGCGCAGCAGGGCCTCGATATCGCCACCGGTCTGTACCGACTCGCCAGCGATAAGCGCTGAAAGGGCTGCGGCGAGGCGATCGGCCCGCGCCTGGTCGGTGTCGAAGATGCGCAGTTCCGACGCGCCCAACCCCACAAGGGCGAACGCGATCGCGCGGCCAACGCCGCCGGCGCCGACAAGTGCCACGCGCCCAGGTGGCCGCTCGCCGAAGCGGACCCGATATGCCGCGATGAACCCCAGATAGTCGGTGTTGTAGCCAGCGGGCCCGTCAGGCTCGAACACCACGGTGTTCGCCGAGCCGACCCGGGCCACGTCGGCATTGCGCGAGGTGAGGCGCGACACCACCCGCTCCTTGTACGGATAGGTGACGTTGACCCCCCTGAGGCCATCCCGTTGGCAGGCGTCGAATACCGCGTCGAATGGCTGACCGGACTCTTGAGGCACGATGAGTTCGTAGCGCACGTCGAGGCCGCACAGGCGCCCCGCCAGCCGATGCAAATCCGGCGAGCGGGAGTCACGGATGTTGTCGCCGATGAGACCTAGCCGCACGACCGGGGCGGGTTGGCTGGGCGCGATGGATGATGGCGCGCGCATGGCCTCAGGAGGGATTGTAGCCGAACTGATGTGGCAGCCAGAGGACGATCTCGGGGAACACGATCATCAGGATCAGCGCGACGATGAGCACGCCAATGAACGGCCAGATCTCACGGATGATGGTGCTCAGCGGAATGCCGGTGATGCCATTAATCACGAACAGCACGACGCCGTAGGGCGGAGTAATGAGGCCGATCATGCAGTTCACCACCGCCACGACGCCGAAATAGACGAGGTCGATCCCAAGTGCGCGACAGCTCGGGATGAACAGCGGCAGCACGACAAGGATGATGGTCGAGGCGTCGAGCAGGCAGCCCAGGAACAGCAGGATGAGATTGACGACGATGAGGAAGGCGAGCGGATTGAGATGAAGTCCGTCGAGATAGGCAGCCATGTGGGCGGGAATGTTTTCGGCCGCCACGATGTAGTTGAAAATCAGCGCTCCGCCGATGACAATGCCGATCGATGCGGTCTGCCGCGCGCTTGACGACAGCACGTTGTAAAGGCCGCGCCAGCCGAGGGCGCGATAGATCGGGCCCGCCAGCAGCAGGGCATAAGCCGCGGCCAGCGCCGCTCCCTCAGTCGGCGTGGTAACGCCGCCATAGATGCCATAGAGCAGGATCACGGGCATCAGCAGAGCGGGGAAGGCGCGCGCCGTGACCCGAGGAATCTGGCGCAGCGGCACCGGCGCTTCGACCGGAAAATTGCGCGTCCGCGCGGCGCGCGCGTTCAGCAGCATCAGGACCACGCCCATCAGCAGCCCGGGCACGACGCCGCCGAGGAAGAGGTAACCGATCGAGGCATCAGAGATGAGCGAATAGAGCACCATCGGAATCGACGGCGGAATGATCGGCCCGATGGTGGCTGCGGCGGCGGTGATCGCCGCGGCGTAGCCGGCCGGATAGCGCCCATCCTTGGTCATCATCTCGATGATGACCTTGCCGATGGCTGCCGCATCGGCCACCGCCGAGCCCGACATGCCCGACAGGATGATGTTCACCACGACGTTGACGTGACCGAGTCCACCGCGGAAGCGGCCAACGATGGCGTTGCAGAACGCCAACAGCCGCTCGCTGACCGTGCCGGCATTCATCAGATTGCCGGCAATGATGAACAGCGGTACCGCCAGAATGACGAAGCTATCGTAGAGGCCCTGGATGATCTGCTCGCCGGCGAGCGAAAGATCCTGGCCGCCGATTGCCAGATAGACGATCGCCGAAACGATCATCGACAAGGCTATGGGCGCGCCTGCGCCGGCCAACACGAACAGCGTGGCGAAACAGAGGGCGAATTGCGCGCTCATTGTCCCGGCGCTCCCCCGGGTTGGTCATCGTCAACTCCGCGAACCACGCGCCAGAGCCTGACGAGGTAGCGGACAATGATGGCCATCATGAACACGCCGTAGATGCTGAAGACCAGGTTCAGCGGGATGCGGAGCGTCGCGCTCCTCTTGATACGCTCGAAGGAGATATAGCCGTAGGTCGCCGGCAGCGCGGCAATGAATGCGACGATGATGGCAATGCCGGCAAGAAGCGCCAGGGTGCGCCGTGTGCGACCCCTGGCGGCAAGGTAGAGCAAATCGAAACGGATATGGTCGCCGTCCCGCATCAGGAACGCCGCCTCCCAGAAGACCACCCACAGCCAGGTCGTCAGGCACAGCTCCAGCGTCCAGGCGACCGGCGTGTTGAAGACGTAGCGCGACGCGATCTGCACCATGAATGAGATGAACATGGCGGCGAGCAGAGCCACCGCCACGTTGTCGGCGCGGGCGCGCAACCAGTCGAGTAGTGGTCGCATTCCGATCAGGTGATCGCGTTGATCTTGTCAACCATGCCAGGCGGCCAGTCCTTGGCGAAGTCAGACTTCAGATAGGCCTCCTGCACATGCGACCGGAAGGCATCGAGATCGGGGGTATAGACGTCGAGGCCCTTGTCCTTGAAGAACTGCGCCAGGTCATCCTCTAGCTTGAGCTGCGCCTGGCGACCGGATTCCGACGCATCATCGGCAGCTTTCTGCACCGTCGCCTGCTGTTCGGCGCTGAGGCCGTCCCAAACCTTCTTCGAGAAGGCAAGATAGTTCTGGTCGACCAGATGGCTGGTCAGGCAGATCTGCTTGGTGACCTCGTAGAACTTGGAGTCCTTGTCGGTCGGCAGCGGATTTTCCTGTCCATCGATGGCTCCGGTCTGCAACGCGGTATAAACTTCGGTGAACGCGACCGGCACCGGATTGGCCCCCAGCGCCTGCCCTAGGAACAGCCAGGCATCGGTGTTGGGCATGCGCAGCTTGATGCCGGACAGGTCGGCCGGCTTCTGGACATTGCGGTCCTTCTGGCTCATCCGCAAATTGAGCTGGCGCCTGCCCAGATACATCACCGAGATCAGTTTGACGCCCAGAGTATCCTCGACCTCCTTCTTCATGTCGTCGAGAATTGAGCTCGCAAACACCTTCTTCTGGTGGTCGGCGTCGCGCAGCAGGTAGCCGGCGGTAAAAATCGACCATTTTGGAATAAGGGTCGCCAGTTCCTGTGGAGACGTGATCGACATTTCGAGGTTGCCGCGGGCAATCGCCTCGAGTTCCGTGCCCTGCTTGAAGAGAGTGGCGTTCCAGTGTGGCTCAAAGGTGGCAAAGTCACCGACGGCAGGGCCGAAAATCTTGGTGAGCGCCACGGCGCGCTGGTCGGATTCGGTCGCCGGAGACGACAGGCGCAATAGCACCTTGTCGGCTGCGGCGCTGCGGTTTGTGCCCAGACCCAGCATGCCACCGGCGATCATCGAGGCGGCCGAGGCCCCGAGGAACGTCCGGCGATCCAGCTTCGAGCGTTCACCCTTTGAATTCTGATAGCTCATAGTCCGTCCTCCTCCATTGTACGCAAGCCTGCCTGAGCGCGCCTTGCCGGCCCGCCTGGCACCCTGTTGGTCCCGTTTCCTCCCGGAGCCCGACGCCTCTTGCGGGCTGTACTTGGCCTCCTGCAAGTGGCACAATGTACGAAATGGTACGTTCAAGTCAATTGCGACTGCCGGGCGCCGCCGGCAGCCCGTTGCGGCGGCAGGCGGTTCGCAACCGCGATGCGAGCGGGCCAGAGCGGGCGGCCTTTGCAGCCGGAGGCCCAGTGGCTAGACGTTCCCGCCCCGACAGCGCTGACGAGACACCCTCTATGCCAATCCAGAAGCCCACGTCCGGCGAGGCTGCGACCAAGACTCCAAAACCGAGGCGGAGCCGCACTGCCAAGCGGGTGCAGGATCCGGAGGGAACTCGCCGCGACATCCTCGAAATCGCGCTGGAGGAGTTCGCGCTCAACGGGCTTTCGGGTGCGCGGATCGATGAGATCGCCGCGCGGACGCGTGCCAGCAAGCGCATGATCTACTACTATTTCGGCGGCAAGGAGGGCCTCTACCTCAGCGCCCTTGAGAACGCCTATCTGACCGTCCGAGAGGGCGAATCCGCGCTCGACGTCGATGGTCTTGCCCCGCGCGAGGCACTGCGGAAGCTGGTCGAATTCACCTTCGACCATCACCACCGGCACGAAGCCTTCATCCGCATGGTGATGATCGAAAACATCCACCATGGCGAATATCTGGATCGCGCACCGGCGATCCGCCGCCAGAATGCATCGGCCATCGCCACGATTTCACGCGTCTATCACCGGGGCGTGGAATCCGGCGTGTTTCGAGCGGGGCTCGAACCGGTGGAACTGCACTGGCAAGTCAGCGCCTTGTGTTTCTTCAACGTTTCCAACCGGGCGACGTTTTCCAAGATTTTCGGCCGCAATTTCGGCGCGCCGAAGGCCCTGGCGGCGCTCAAGCGGAACGTCGTCGAGATGGTCGAACGCTACGTGGTGCGCGCGGAGGCTCTGCCCGCCGACTGACGGGCGCGACATGAGCCGACAGGCGCACGGATCAGGAGCCGAGCATGCGGACATCCATAGCCACGGTCTCGATCAGCGGCACCCTGTTTGAAAAGCTGGAGGCCATCGCCGCCGCTGGATTCGACGGCATCGAGATTTTCGAGACCGACTTCCTAACCTTCGGGGCAACACCGCGCGAGGTCGGCGGCATGATTCGCGACACCGGCCTCGAGATCACGCTGTTCCAGC
>JAEWCE010000051.1 GCA_023390785.1 Pseudomonadota bacterium | reverse complement strand
CCGCAAGGGGGAGGGGAGCCCGCCATCGTGGCCGTGGCGCCAATGGCCGCGGTTCCAGCGCCTCCCTCCCCCTTGCGGGGAGGGACCGAGGGTGGGGGCCACGGGCACCAGCCACGCCGTGGGCTGGTGGCTCGGTCCAGCAGGAAAATGCAGCTCACGCGCCAAGATACGCCTCGACGATGGAATTGCTGGCGCTGAGGGTGTCGGCGTCGCTGTCCATGCGGACGGCGCCGGTTTCGAGCACGTAACCGTAGTCGGCCAGCTTGAGGGCGAGGCGCGCGTTCTGTTCGACCAGGAGGATGGTGACACCGGTCTTGTTGAGATCGCGGATGATGCGGAAGGTCTCGAGCACCAGTTTGGGGGCGAGGCCCATCGAGGGCTCGTCAAGCAGCAGGACCTTGGGGCCGTGCATGAGGGCGCGACCGATGGCGAGCATCTGCTGCTCGCCGCCGGAGAGCAGCGAACCGTCCTGGTGCTGGCGCTCCCTGAGGATCGGGAACAGGGTGAAGGCGTGCTCGAGGCGCTCACGGCGGAGCCTGGCGTCGGCGACGGTGAAACCACCCAGCTCGAGGTTTTCGCGCACGCTCAGGCCGCGCAGTACGTGGCGGCCTTCCGGCACGTGCACGACGCCGAGGCGGGCGATGTCACTGGCCTTCCTGCCGACGAGTTCCTGGCCTTCGAAGGTGATCGATCCGGCGGTGGCGCGGACGAGACCAGAGATGGTCTTGAGCGTGGTGGTTTTGCCGGCGCCATTTGCGCCCAGCAACGTTACGATCTCGCCGGCGCGGACCTCGAGGTCTATGCCGTGCAGCGCGCGGATGCGGCCGTAGCCGGCTTCCACGCCCTTGAGGGACAGCACGATCGGAGCGTCAGAGCGCAAGGGCCGCCTCCGCGTCTTCGCTGCCGAGATACGCCTCGATCACCCGCGGGTTGGCCTGGATTTCCTTCGGCGTGCCCTCCGCGATCATGACGCCGTGGTCGAGCACGCTGACGCGCTCGGAGATCGACATCACGAGACCGGTGTCGTGCTCGATCAGCAACACCGCCACCCCGCGCTCGGCGCGGATGCGCGCGATCAAGGTGATGAGCTCGGCCTTCTCGCCCTTGGTGAGGCCGGCAGCCGGCTCGTCGAGCAGCAGCAGCTTCGGTTCGGTGGCGAGGGCGCGGGCGATCTCGACGCGGCGCTGGTGGCCGTAGGCCAGCGTGGTGGCATCGCGCTCCCATTCGACTGGATCGATGCCCACGAAACGCAGGCAATCGGTGGCAACGTCCTGGATATGCGCCTCTTCGCGGCGCTGCGTCGGCAGCCGTAGCACCGCGCCGACCGCCCCTGCCCCCGAGCGGCAGTGCTGGCCGGACATGACGTTTTCGAGCACACTCATTTCACGGAACAGGCGCACGTTCTGAAAGGTGCGGGCAATGCCGGCGCGCGTCACCTGATGCGGCTTCATGCGCATCGTCTCGACACCATCGAAGACGATGCTGCCGTGCTGTGGCTTGTAGAAGCCGGTGATGGAGTTGAACAGCGAGGTCTTGCCGGCGCCGTTAGGGCCGATGAGACTGGCGATGGCGCCCGCCTCGACGGCAAAGCTCACGTCCTGCAGCACGCGATTGCCGGCAAAGCCCAGGGACACGCCCTTGAGGTCGAGGAGAGCCATCAGCGCTTCGCTCCACTCGGCCAGATGCCGCTGGGGCGGAACAGCATGATCAGCAGGAGCCCGACCGCGAAGACGAGATAGCGGAAGCTGCCGAGGTCGCGCAGCAGTTCGGGACCGAGCACCACGATGAACGCGCCGAGGATGACGCCGGGGATCTTGCCCATACCGCCCAGGATCACCGCCATCAGGAACAGCGTCGACTGCTGGAACGAAAAGCTCTGCGGCGAGATGGCGGTGAAGTTCACCGCGAAGAAGGCGCCGCCGACGGCGCCGTAGATGGCGCCGATGATGTAGGCGGCGAGCTTGACCCGCACCCGGTCGATGCCCATGGCCTCGGCTGCGTCCTCGTCGTGGCGGACATATAGCCAGGCCCGGCCCAGCCGCGAATTGGCAAGGCGCACCGAGACGAAGATGCCGATCACGGCGAGCAGCAGGAAGACGTAGTAGAAATCGGTGGAGCCGGCGATGTGCCAGCCGAACAGCCAGGGCTGCTCGATCCCCGAGATGCCGCTGGCGGCGCCGGTGATCTGCAGATTGCGCGCGGCGATGCGCACGATCTCGCCGAAACCGAGCGTGACGATGGCGAGATAGTCGGAGCGGAGGCGCAGCGTCGGGCCACCAATGATGACGCCTGCGAGCATGGCGGCGAGGACCGCTACAGGAATCGTGGCCCAGAAGTTCCAGCCGAAAACGGTGGTGAGGATGCCCACCGAATAGGCGCCGACCGCAAAGAAGGCGGCGTAGCCCAGATCGAGCAGGCCGGCATAGCCGACGACGATGTTCAGGCCGAGCGCGAGGATGGTGTAGAGCAGCGCATTGGTGAGGATCACCACGGCGTAAGGGCCGAGGAGCGGCGCTGCGGCCATGGCGGCGAGGATGACGACGATGGCGGTGGCGCGCTTGGCGCGGGTGTCGAGCAGGACACTGAGCCCGCCCCAGGCGCTGGGCCGCGAGACCACCGATTGCGGGCCGGGTGAGCCGGGTTCGAGCGCCATCACATGCGCTCCTGTTCGGACTTGCCGAGGAGGCCCGTGGGCTTGAAGACCAGCACCAGGATCAACACCGAGAACGAGAACACGTCCTTCCAGGCGCTGCCGATGCCGGGGATCTGCGTGCCGAAGCTTTCGAGCAGGCCGAGCACAAGGCCGCCGAGCATGGCGCCGGGGATCGAGCCGATGCCGCCGATCACCGCGGCGGTGAAGGCTTTGAGGCCGATAAGGAAGCCCATGAAGTACCAGACCGAGCCGTAGTAGGCGCCCGCCATGGTTCCCGCGGCAGCAGCGAGCGCGGTGCCCACGAAGAACGTGACGGCAATGATGCGGTTGACGTCGATGCCCATGAGCTCGGACATGTCCTTGTCGACCGAGACGGCGCGCATGGCGCGGCCGTACTGCGTGCGGGAGACGAACAACTCGAGCGCCAGCATCAACACGGCGGCGGCGCCGGCAAGCGCGATCTGCTTGTAGTTGATGAAGATGTCGCCAAGGTTGATGCCGGCAAAACCGAGCTTGGGGCTGAACGGCAGGACCTGGCCGCCGGTCAGCGACAGAACGCCGTTCTGCAGAACCAGCGACACCGCCAGCGCAGTGATGAGGATGGACAGGCGCGGCGCCTTCAGCATCGGTGCGTAGGCGATGCGTTCGATGACGACGCCGAAGAAGCCTACGGCCAGCATCGACAGCAGAATGGCGAGCCCGACGCCGACCCAGCTGGTGCCAACGGCACCGGCGACCAGTGACAGCGCCAGCAGGCCAATGAAAGCGCCGACCATGTAGAGATCGCCGTGGGCGAAGTTCAGCAGCTTCACCACGCCGAAGACCATGGTGTAGCCAAGCGCGACGAGCGCGTAGAACGAGCCCAGCACCAGGCCGTTCACCAATTGCTGCATCAGGATGGTGGTCAAGGTCATTGGCGACTATCCCTGACGATGCGGAGAGGCCGGGGCCTCCCCGCACGCGATTTGCGATGGGTGATTACTGAGCCAGTGCCCAGGCGCCGCCCTTGGCCTCGATGACGATGAAGTTCGAGCGAGCCAGGGTATGGTCGGGGCGGAAGCTGATCTCACCGGCGAGACCCTTGTAGTCTTCCTTGGACAACGCATCGATGACCTTGGCGCTGTCGGTACCGCCGGCCTTGCTGATGGCGTCGGCGAGCAGCTTCATGCCGTCATAGGTGAGCGGGCCATAGGAGCTGGGTGCGACGTTGAACTTGGCCTGGTAGGCGTCGGCGAACGCCTTGGCGTCGGGCAGGAACTCGGCGGTCGGGCTCGAGAAGGCGAAGACACCTTCCGATGCATCGCCGGCGAGCTTGAGCAGATTGGTCGAGGTCGAGCCGTCGCCGACGTAGATCGCACCCTGATAGCCGCCCTCGCGGAGCTGCTTGATGAACGGGCCGCCGTCGTCGTCATAGGCCGTCCAGAACACGGCATCGGGATTGGCCGCCTTGATCTTGGTGACGACGGACGAATAGTCCTGCTCGCCGTGGTTCACCGTCTCGAAGTCGGCGACGGTGCCGCCCGCGTCGGTGAAGCTCTTCTGCGCCAGCGTCGCCAGATCCTGGCTGTAGGCGTCGCCTTCGTTGACGATGGCGATCGACTTGTAGCCCTTGGCCTTCCAGAACTCCAAGGCCTTGGCGACCTGGTCGTTGCCGGTCGAGTTGATCATGAAGGCGTTGCCCGGATTGGCCGGGATCAGCTTGGTGGAGTTGGCGGCGGTGATGATGAAGGGCAGCTTGGCGTCGCCGAAGATCTTCAGCGTCGGGATGGTGGCGCCGGAGCAGTAGCCGCCGACGACCCCTGCGATGCCGGAGGAGGCGAGCTTGGTGGCGGCGTTCACCGCCTGCTGCGGGTCGCAGCCATCGTCACCGACAACCATCGAGTAGGTATCGCCGCCGGCCTTGTTGAGCTCATCCATGGCGAGTTGCACGGCGTTGGCCATGTCCTGGCCATAGCTGGCCTGCCCGCCGGTGGTGGGGACCAGTACGCCGATCTTGATGTCGGCGGCACAGGCCGTGCCGGCCATGAGGGCGAGCGCGAGGCTGGCGATCGCGGATGTCTTCAAGAGGTTCATTCATCGTCTCCCTGTTGCAGTCTTAGTGTTCGCCGCTCGGGCGGCACGTCACGATCGGCACGAACCGAGCGGCATAGGATGCGCCTGCATGCATCTTGTCGACAGATTGCACGCATGGCATTTTCGTGTCAATCGTTAGGCCGATGAGGTTCAGCCTGTGAGTGGGCGTATGAGTAGCAAGGCAGCGGCGGCGCGTCCCGCGCGCGGCGCCGGGGTGCAGACCGTCTACGAGCAGTTGCAGTCGGCGATCGTGAACCTCGAATTGCCGCCGGGCAGTCCGCTCGACGAGGTGCGGCTCTCCAGGCAGTTCGCGCTGTCCCGTACACCCGTGCGGGAGGCGCTGGTGCGGCTGATGGCGGACGGGCTGGTGACTGCCCTGCCCAATCGCAGCACCGTAGTGGCGCCGATCGATTTCGAGAAGCTGCCGGTGTACTTCGAGGCGCTGACGCTGATGTACCGCGTCACCACGCGCGCAGCGGCGCTGCGGCGAACGCCGGCGCAGCTCAAGGCGATCCGCACGGCGCAGGCGGACTATGTCGAGGCAGTGAAGCGCAGCGACGCCGTGGGGATGATCTCGACCAATCGCGACTTCCACCTCGCCATCGCCGAGGCCGGCGGCAACGCCTATTTCACCCGCTGGTTCTCGCGGCTGCTGGACGAGGGCCGGCGGCTGCTGAGGCTCTATTACTACGCCTCGTTCGACGATCATCTGCCGCGCAAATATGTCGATGAGCACGAGGCGATGATCAGCGCCATCGACAAGGGCGACGCCGAACGCAGTGACGAGCTGGCGGCGCAGCACGCAGCGCAGATCGTGCGGCAGATCCAGAGCTACATTGCGCGCGACGTGACGGCAACGATGCGCCTTGGCGACAAGGCTGCTCCCGTCCGCCGGTCGCGCAAATAACTCCACTCAGCCTTCCCCCAGCGCCATCAGACTGGCGTTGCCGCCGGCCGCCGCCGTGTTGATGCTGACCGACACCTCGTGCACCAGCATGTCGCGATTGACGTCGGCCGCCGATTGGACCGGCACGATCTTGCCCGGCAGCTCGGCGACCTGGCGCGCGATCTCGGCGACGCGCGTCGCATCGCCTTCGACGAGCACGCCGTCGATGCCGACCTCGGCGGCGAGCGTTGCGGCCAGCCGCGCCCTCGGGGCCAATTCGCGCACCACCGCAGCCCCCACCACGCTGCCATCGATCACCGCTTCGTTGCGGGTGGAAACCACCGCATCGAGCATGCGGCTCAGCCCTTCGCGGGTCTGCGGCAGGAGCAGGATCTCGCCGCGCGGCGTGGTGCGGTAGAGATTGCTCTCACCCACCGGGCCGGGCAAGAGCTCGGCGAAGTCGTTGTCGGCGGGGCGGTGGCGCACCAGCCGCCGCACGTAGAGCGGGCCACCCGCCTTGGGCCCGGTGCCCGACATCCCCTGCCCGCCAAACGGCTGCACGCCGACGACGGCGCCGATGATGTTGCGGTTGACGTAGATGTTGCCGGCGGCGACGCGCGCGGTCACGTGGTCGATGGTGTCGTCGAGCCGCGTATGAAGTCCGAAGGTGAGGCCGAAGCCCAGGTGATTCACGGCGGCGATGACGGCGTCGAGGTCGCGGCGGCGATAGCGCACCACGTGCAGCACCGGGCCGAAGATTTCGCGGTCGAGCTGCTCGATGCCGTCGAGCTCGATCAGGGTGGGCGGCACGAAGGTGCCCGCGTTGGCGGGAAGCGGCGTCTGAGTGACAGCGTGTCCGGCCGCACGCATGGCGTCGATGTGGGCGATGATACGTCCCGCGGCCTCGGCGGTGATGACGGGACCAACATCTGTGGCGAGCTCCGCCGGATTTCCGACGCGCAATTCCTGCATCGCACCCTTGAGCATGCCCAGGGTGCGATCGGCGACATCCGCCTGCAGGCACAGCAGGCGCAGCGCCGAGCAGCGCTGGCCGGCGCTGTCGAAGGCCGAGCTCAGCACGTCATTGACCACCTGCTCGGTGAGGGCCGAGCTGTCGACGATCATGGCGTTGATGCCGCCGGTCTCGGCGATCAGCGGAATGGGACCGCGCGGCGCAAGCTGCTTCTGGATCAGCCGCGCCACTTCAGTCGAGCCGGTGAAGACGATTCCACCCACCCCGGGATGGCCGCAGAGCGCAGCGCCGACCTCGCCCGCGCCCGGCAGGAATTGCAGCGCCGCACGCGGCACGCCGGCCTGATGCAGGATCGCGACCATGGCGGCGGCGGTCAGCGGCGTCTCCTCGGCCGGCTTGGCGATCACCGCATTGCCGGCGGCGAGCGCCGCAGCAACCTGCCCGCAGAAGATCGACAGCGGGAAGTTCCAGGGGCTGATGCAGACCACGGTGCCAAGCGGGTCCACGTCGGGCCCGAGAGCCTCGGCCTGTTGGGCGTAGTAGCGTAGAAAATCGACGGCCTCACGCACTTCGGCGATGCCGTTGGCGGCTGACTTGCCAGCCTCGCGCATCATCAGGCCGAGAAACTGCGGCAATTGCGCCTGCAGACGGTCGGCGGCATCGCGCAGGATGCGAGTGCGGTCCGCCAGCGGCGCCCAACCCGGCGTGGCCGTCGCAAAGGCGCGGTCCGCAAGATCGGGGCTTGCGAACGTTGCCGTGCCGACGATGTCGCCGGAGTCCGCTGGATTGCGGAGGACGACGGGGGTGCCGATCGCAGGACCGTCGCCGAGGAGGGGAACTGCCGTCCAGGTCCCGGCCGCGGTCTGCAGCCCCGCGGTCAGATTCGCCAGCACCGTGTCGTCGGAGAGGTCGAGGCCGGCCGAATTCTGCCTGGCGCCGAGGATGTCGGCTGGCAGCGGGATCTGCGGGTGCGGAGAGCCAACCGGGGTAATGGCGGTCGCCACCGCCGCGGGATCAGCGACCAGTTCATCCACTGGCACCGCGTCGTCTCCAATGCGGTTGACGAAGGAGCTGTTGGCGCCATTTTCGAGCAGCCGGCGAACCAGATATGCGAGCAGTGTGCCGTGCGTGCCCACCGGTGCATAGATGCGGCACGGCCGGTTGAGATTATCCGGTCCGACGACGTGGCCGTAGAGCGGCTCACCCATGCCGTGCAGGCACTGGAACTCATAGCTACCCTGGTGGAACGCCGCTCCAGCCATCTCATAGATGGAGGCGACCGATTGCGCGTTGTGGGTGGCAAACTGGGGAAAGATGACGTCGCGGGCGGCGAGCAGCTTCCTGGCCGAAGCCAGATAGGACACGTCGGAATAGACCTTGCGGGTAAAGACCGGATAGCCGGCAAGCCCCTCAAGCTGCGCCTGCTTGATCTCGCTGTCCCAATAAGCGCCTTTGACCAGTCGCACCATCAGGCGGTGGCCGCTGCGATGCGCCAGGTCGATCAGCCAGTCGATGACGAAGGTGCAGCGCTTGCCGTAGGCCTGCACCACGAAACCTATGCCGTCCCAGGCCTTGAGGTCGGGGTCGAAGCACAGAGCCTCGAGCAGGTCGAGCGAGATATCGAGCCGGTCGGCCTCCTCGGCATCGATGTTGAGACCGATATTGTAGCGCCTGGCGCGCGCCGCCAGCGATTTGAGCCGCGGCAGCAGCTCGGTCATGACGCGGTCGAGCTGGCTGCGGCGGTAGCGCGGGTGCAGCGCGCTGAGCTTGATCGAAATGCCTGGCCCGCCGATGGGACCCCGGCCGGCCGAGGCCGCGCCGATGGCATCGATCGCGTCCTCATAGGCCTTGAGGTAGTGCGCAGCGTCCTCGGCAGTGGTCGCGGCCTCGCCGAGCATATCGTACGAGTAGAGGAAGCCCTTGCGCTCGAGGCGACGGCTGTTGCGCAGCGCCTCCGCGATGGTCTGGCCGGAGACGAAGGTCTCGCCCATCATGCGCATAGCGAGATCGACCCCGGTGCGTACGATCGGCTCGCCGCCACGCGCGATGAGGCGGCCCAGCGCTCGCGCCAGACCCTCCTCGGGAATGGCGGCGGTGATCTTGCCGGTGACCATCAGGCCCCAGGTGGCCGCATTGACGAACAGCGTGCGCTCGGGGCCCAGATGGGCGCGCCAATCGCCGCGCGAGACCTTGTCGCGGATCAGTGCGTCACGGGTGGCGTCGTCCGGGATGCGCAGCAGCGCTTCGGCGAGGCACATCAGCGCCACGCCCTCTTCGCTCGACAGCGAATATTCCTGGATCATGCCAGCGATGCCCTGGCTGGGGCCGGAGGCCCGCAGCTTGCGCACCAGATCGATGGCGAGCGCCTTGATCCGCGCGGCAGTAGGCGCATCGACGGAGGCCTGCGCGATCAGCGGCGGCACGCAATCCGGCTCGGGGCGGCGGATAGCGGCGCGGATCGCCTGGCGGAGAGGAGTCTGCGGCCGCGGTGGACCGGCGAAGTCCGAAAACGGCGCAACGCCGCTCTGCTCCGTCGTTTCGACCGGGCTCACCAATGCATCTCGTCTCCCACTTCAACCCGCAGCTTAGTCCTGATTTCCCGTAGCTCCATTGCGATCTTTGCTGGAATACCGTAGCTTCTACGGGAATTTCCTTGTTCAGACGCAGATATGACAGATATAGACCAAACAGACCGCCGCATCCTCGCGGAGCTGCAGCGCGATGGCCGCATCACCAATGCTGAACTCGCCCAGCGCGTCGGACTGCCGCCGACCTCGATGAGCGACCGTTTCCGGCGACTGCAGCGGCAGGGCTACATCGCCGGCTTCGGGGCGCGCCTCGATCCGCATGCGCTGGGCCTGGGGCTGCTGACGTTCGTCGAGGTATCGCTCGACAAGACCACACCCGATGCGTTCCAGCGGTTTGCGGAGGCGGTGCGGCGGGCGCCGGAAGTGCTGGAATGCCACATGGTGGCAGGTGGCTTCGACTATCTGATCAAGGCCCGGCATGCCGACATGGCCGCCTATCGCCGTTTCCTCGGCGAGACGTTGCTGGCCTTTCCCGGGGTGCGCGAGACGCGCACCTACGCGGTGATGGAAGAAGTCAAGAACGACGGCCCCCTACCCCTCTGATGCCGATCCAGGGCAATGGCTGGGAACTGCACGTCGAGCGGCTGGGCCTGCACCGCCGCGGGACGCTCACGCGGACCTATGGGCATTACGCGGTCTATGTCGACGGCGTGCCTAAGGGCGTCAGCGGCTTCATGGTGGAAACGGTCGGACCCGGCGACAACACGACGCCGGACAATGGGCGCCGCATCGAGGCCGGGCACTACCCGCTCACGACCCACTACCGCTCCTTCGTCAGTGTCGGCTATTCGCCGAGCGACAGCATTGTTGCCGATCCGCCGATGCCGGCGATCCGGCTGCTCGATACCGGCCGACGCACCGGCATCCTCATCCATCCCGTGTACTTGCCGGCACCCAAGCTCTATGTGGCCAGCATCGGCTGCCTCAATCCAACCAGGGCGGTAACGGCCGACGAGGATGTCGACTTCTGGGACTCCCGTGCGCGGGTGATCGAGCTCATCGCGGGACTGCGCAGCTACCGGCCGGAGGCATTCGCGACCCCGATGCCGACGCGAATCGACGGCGCCGCGGTGGTGATCGACGGGGAACCAATGGAGCAGCCTTCAGCTTAGCCGAGAACATCCCGGCCGGACCTGTCCATAGTGCATGGCCGCCTTGCCGAGCCGCATCGCTCGCGACCTTGCGACAGTCTGACGCGGGGCATATTTCGATGCTGGGACGAACGAGGTGAGCGAAATGAACACAGCACATCGGCCCAGGATCGTAGTGGTGGGTGGCGGCTTCGGCGGCCTTGCCGCGATCAAGGAACTGAAAGGCGTCGCCGCCGACATCACGCTGATCGACCGGCGCAACCACCATCTGTTCCAACCCCTGCTCTATCAGGTCGCGACCACCTCGCTGGCGCCGGCCGAGATCGCCTGGCCAATCCGGCAGCTCGTCCACAAGCGGCCGGAGGTTACGACTCTGCTGGGGGAGGTGGTTGGAGTCGACCGCGAGGCGAATATCGTTCGCCTCAGGAACGGCACACAAGTACCATTCGACTACCTGATCCTCGGAACCGGGGCGCAACATGCGTATTTCGGCCATGACGACTGGGAGCCTTACGCTCCTGGGCTGAAGACGCTGGAGGATGCCACCGCGATGCGCCGGCGGCTGCTGATCGCGTTCGAGAAGGCCGAAATCGAGACCGACCCCGAGGCGCGCAAGGCGCTGCTGACCTTCGCCATCATCGGCGGCGGTGCGACCGGGGTGGAGCTGGCTGGTGCCATCATCGAGCTGGCGCGGATTACACTCAGGCAGGACTTCCGCAACATCAAGCCGGAAGACGCCCGCGTGATCTTGATCGAGGCGGGGCCCCGCGTTCTTGCCAATTTCAAGCCGGAGATGTCGGCCTATGCCGAAAGAGCGCTGCGCGAACTCGGCGTCGAGGTTGAGCTCGGCCAGGCTGTGACCGCAGTCAACGCCGACAGCGTCGAGTTCGGTGGCACGAGCCTCAAGGCGGGGACCATCATCTGGGCCGCAGGCGTGCTGGCCTCGCCGGCGGCGAAGTGGCTGGGCGTCGAGGCCGACCGCGCCGGCCGCATCAAGGTGATGCCCGACCTCAGCGTGCCGGGACTGCCGCACATCTTCGCCATCGGCGACACGGTGACCATCGTCAACGGCAATGGCAAGCCGGTCCCTGGCATCGGCGATGCAGCCAAGCAGGGCGGACGGCATGCGGCGAAGGTGGTCAAGGCGCGGCTGCGCGGCGACACGGCGGAAATGCCGTTCCACTAC
Organism: Pseudomonadota bacterium; assembly: GCA_023390785.1. Taxonomy (GTDB): domain Bacteria; phylum Pseudomonadota; class Alphaproteobacteria; order Rhizobiales; family Devosiaceae; genus Devosia_A. Next base: position 2,162 of record JAEWCE010000051.1, on the reverse strand, counting down.
CACCATCTCGGGGACATCGCGACGATCGGCCGGAGCCGGGCGCTGATCGATTTCGGCTGGCTACAGCTCACCGGCTGGATCGGCTGGTGGACCTGGGGACTGGCCCATATCTACTTCCTGATCGGGATGAAGAACCGCATCTTCATCGCGCTCAACTGGCTGTGGATCTACCTGACCGGCTACCGCAGCGCGCGGCTCATCACCGAGCCGCACAGCGACGAGGTCAGCGCAGCGCCAGCAGCCGGTTCGGGCTCAGCAGGAACGGCGGATACGCGGCGGCCAGATTCGAAAGCGGCATGACTTCAGGCTTCAGCCTGATCCCCAGCACGTCACCCATGAATGAGCGGCGGGCCTCGACGCGTGCCGCGACGTCAGGATATCTGTCGCGCAATTCGTCGCGGCCGCGCTGGTCGAGTAAAGCCACGCCATCCTCGATATTGGCGGAGTGATAAGGTGGTCCAACGGCCGGGATGATGTCGCACTGGATCGCCTGGCCCGAGCGCAACGCTTCCCGCGAATTGGGATAGACCGGCGTGTTCATCCACTCGTCGAGGTGAATCAGGTGGCCAGGATTTAGGATCAGGTTGAAGAAGGGGGCCCCGAGATGCTTGCGGGCAACGGCGTCAAGGGTGCCGCCGGTGACGCCGATGCCAATGGTCGCGTACCATTCGGCGGCGCAGGCGAAGTACGGCATCGCCAACCGCTCCAGCCAATCATGGGCGTCGGCCGGAAGCTCCGCCTTGTCGGCCACCATCCAAACCACGCGGCTCGACAGGCCGCCAGGATAGCCGACGGCGGTGGTGATCGGGTCGCCACGCTCGATGATCTTGCCCGATGGGCTTTCGAGGCCGGAAAGGCGGCCGCCGCTCGACAGCATGGTGTGACATGAGTGCGGCAGGACCCCGAGGCCCATGCCCTGCACCGCGGCGAATTCCGATATGCCGGGGCGGGCGGTGCGGAACAGCGCCTTCAGTGCTTCCGAGGCGGCGACGGCGCCAAACTCGAACTGGGCGATCTGCTCGATCTCGTTGACGGCACGCAGGCCGGTGCTGGCATCCATCAGCAGAGCGCCGGCATTGACCACCCTGCCCTCGGCGCCGACGATCTGGCGCAGCGTGTCAATGATGAAGGCCGGCGTCTCGAACCAGGCATCGGGACGCGGCGATTCACTGGCGCCGAAATACTTCCAGCCGATGACGCCGACGCGCTGGTTGCGCGCCACGCCGGCGCTGGTCAGCACCTCCTCGAGTTCGGGCGTCTGGCTGCGGTCCTGCCCCATGAGACCGAAGGGCGGATACAGGCGCGCCTCGATCTCGATGGCTGCCTTCTGCGCCCGGCCGAGGTTCTCGGGGCCGGCGAGCAATGTCGGCGTCTGCCCTGGCGCCAGGATCAGCAGCGCCTCCTCGAAGCGAGGATCGAAGCCGGTCAGCCAGGCAAGGTTGGCCGCATGTTCACGGTCGGCGTAGATCAGCAGTGAGTCGATGCCGGCGGCGCGGCGCGCCTTGTTGAGGGCGTCGAGGCGCGCCAGATACGTCGCGCGCGGCAAATCCGGACGCGTCGCCGGCACCCCGAAATCGGGCAGCGTCGCCTCGATCAATTGAACCGGCATATGTCCTCCCAGCAGCCCGCTGCGCCTTTACTAGGTCGGATATCGCCCGCAGCGCAACCGGGGACGAGGCGGGAGGTCTATTCTGTGATCGGACGGCGAATATGCGGCTTTGTCGCTTCCGGACCTTCGGATATGCTGTGGCCATGACCGCCAAAGCCAAATCGACGCACGATCAGCCCGTTGAAGATGACGGGGGACGCTTCTGGCAACCGCCGGAGCGTCGCCGCCAGATTTCGGACGCGGGCCGGAAATGGATGGACGAAAACGCCGAGGCCGTGCAGGCCTGGAATGCCTGGGTCGAAAAGAACGGCCTTCCGCTGGCCAAATACCGCCCGCTGTGAATGGCGCGCTTTGACGTCTACGACACCGATGCCGGCCTGTTTGTCGACGTTCAAACCAATCCGATCCAGGGGCTGAACACGCGCCTCGTCGTGCCGCTGCTGCTCGAGGATGACGCCCCGCCGCTGTTGCTTCGCAAGCTGCATCCGGTTTTTCCGCTCGCGGGACGCCGATACGTCATGGCGACGCAGCTCATGGTTGCCGTACCCGAGCG
>JAEWCE010000038.1 GCA_023390785.1 Pseudomonadota bacterium | reverse complement strand
GCGAAAGCCAAAAAAGGGGGAGGGGGTCTACCCGGGCTTTGGCGGCGGTTTCTTCACCCCCGCCGACACCTATGACGACGACGAGCCGCCGCGACGCGGCCGCGCGCCGAAGCAGAAAAAGCAGCCTCGCGGCAAAAAGCAGCGCAAAGCCTTCAGCCTGTGGCGGCTGTTCGGCCGTCTGATCTACTGGATGGCCACCCTCGGCATCGTCGGCGCCCTTTGCGTCGCCGGCGTGGTCTACTACTACTGGATGCAGATGCCGGCGGTGAGCACCTGGGCGGTGCCCGAGCGCCCGGCCAACATCCGCATCGTCGCCGCTGACGGCCAGATGATGTCCAATCGCGGCAAGATGGGCGGCGAAGCCGTCGCCCTCGCCGATCTGCCCGACTACGTGCCCGAGGCCTTCATCGCCATCGAGGACAAGCGCTTCTACCAGCATTTCGGCATCGACGTCTGGGGCCTGGGCGCCGTGGCGGTCGAAAGCCTCAAGGCCCGCCACGTCACCCGCGGCGCCTCGACCATCACCCAGCAGCTCGCCAAGAACCTGTTCCTCACCCCCGACCAGACCCTCGGCCGCAAGGTGCAGGAGGCGCTGCTCGCCCTCTGGCTCGAACACAATTACACCAAGGACCAGATCCTCGACCTCTATCTGAACCGGGTGTTTTTCGGCAACAACGCCACTGGCATCGAGGCCGCCTCGCAGACCTATTTCGGCAAATCCGCCAAGAACCTGTCGCTGGGCGAAGCCGCCATCCTCGCCGGCTCCATGCAGGCGCCGTCGCGCCTCAATCCCAAGGGCGACCCCAAGCTGGTCGAAGCGCGCCAGAAGCTGGTGCTGCAGGCCATGGCCGACCAGGGCTACATCAGCCAGAAGGAGGCCGACGCCGCCACCGTCGATCCGGGCGAAGACATCCGCACCAAGGTCGCGGGCTCGGAATCGTATGTTGCCGACTGGGTGGAGCAGATCGTCCAGTCCTACATCGGCGACGTGAAGCAGGACATCATCGTCTACACCACCATCAACTGGGACCTGCAGAAGGAAGCCGAGTTCCTGGTCAAGGAGGCGGTGACCGAGCAGGGCCCGAAATACCACTTCACCCAGGGCGCCCTTGTGGCGGTCGACACCTCCGGCGCAGTGCGCGCCGTGGTCGGCGGCGCCGACTACCAGAAGAGCCAGTACAATCGCGCCGTCACCTCGCGCCGTCAGCCGGGCTCGACCTTCAAGCCCTTCGTCTATATGGCGGCGATGGAGAAGGGCTACACGCCCGACACCATGTCGCAGGACGAGCCCATCAACATCAACGGCTGGTCGCCCAACGACGCCGACAACAAGTTCATGGGCCCGATGACGCTGCGCGACGCGCTGGCCTATTCGCGCAACACGGTGGCCGCCCAACTGGCCTGGATCGTCGGTCCCGACAAGGTGGTGGAGGTCGCCCAGCGCCTCGGCATTTCCTCGCCGCTGCAGCCGGTGCCCTCGATCGCGCTCGGCACCCAGGAGGTGTCGCTGCTCGAGCTCACCTCCGCCTACGTCCCCTTCGCCAATGGCGGCAACGGCATCATCGCCAATGTCGTCACCCGCATCGAAACCGCCGACGGCAAGGTGCTGTACGACGCCTCCCCGGCCGGCCCCGGCCAGGTCATCTCGCCCACCGTGGTCGGCGAGATGAACGACATGCTCTCGACCGCGCTCGACATCGGCACCGGCAAGCACGCCAAGCTCGCCGGCTGGCAGATCGGCGGCAAGACCGGCACCAGCCAGAAGTCGCGCGACGCCCTGTTCGTCGGCTTCACCTCCCGCATGGTGACTGGCGTCTGGCTCGGCAACGACGACGATTCGCCGACCCGGCTGGCCGGCGGCTCGGTTCCGACCCAGATCTGGTCCGACTTCATGGCCAAGGCGCATGAGGGCATGACGCCGCAGAACCTGCCCGACGCCACCTCCGCTGCCGTACCTGCCTCCGAGCTGCAGCCCACCGACCCGATCGGCGCGCTGGCCACCGACGGCACCCAGCCGGGGGGCGCCGGAACCCTGCCCGACGGCCAGCCGGCCCCGACCGATCTCACCGGACAGCAGCCCGAACAGGGCGCCAGGCGCTCGCCCAAGACCATCGGCGACATGCTCAAGGGCCTGTTCGGCGGCGGCAACTAGATCGACATTTTATCAATCTGGAAATACGCCGCGGGGACAACATGTTGCGCGAAATTCCCGCAAACTTATCCCCGCTGCCTCCGGCCGCCCTATAATCATTGCATCTCTCCGGCGCGAGGTGCGAACGGCGCATCGCGGAGGGAGTTCGGGCGGGAGCGGCGCCGGCTGCTTCTGGGTGGGCCGGCAAGCGTTTCGCAATCCGCCCCGGGCCGCCAAAAACCGATCGCGCGGGGCGGGGCGATAGTCCCACCTCTACATCTGGCGGACCACCGCCATCGGGACGAAAGTCCCGCCCCCGCCGCATCCGCTCGATGCGGTGAACGCGCCGAACCCGGAGGGCATCCGCCCGTCCGGCGCTCTCGTACGCCTGAAACGACGTTCTATCCGTCGATGCCGTAGACCATCAGCTCGCGGCCATGCACCTTCAGCCAGTCGCGGCCGCGCGCCATGTTCGGCAGGGCCCGCTCCACCGTGCGCCAGAATGCCGGCGAGTGATTCATCTGCACCAGATGCGCCACCTCGTGTGCCGCCACGTAGTCGAGCACATAGGGCGGCGCCAGGATCAGCCGCCAGTTGAAATTGAGCTTGCCCGACGACGAGCACGAGCCCCAGCGCGTCGACTGGCTGCGCATCGAGATCGATTTGACGGTGACCCCCAACGTCGCCGCATGCACCCGGCAGCGCCGCTCGAGATCCTTGAGCGCTTCGGCCTTCAGCCAGTCGATCAGCCGGCGCGCCCGGTGCGCCGGCTCGCCCGGCACCAGCAGTGCTCGTTCGCCCTCGTGTTCGCCCACTTCGACCACGCCGCGCACCCTGCCGGTCGGCACGATCCGGTGGTTGATGCCGCGCAGCGGCACGATGGCGCCGCGCACGAACGCCACCGGCTTGACCGAGGTTTCGAGGCGCTCGGCGAGCCAGGGCGTGTGGCGGTCGAGGAAGGCCTTGGCCTCGGCCCAGCGGCCGAACTTCGGCACGGTCAGCAGCGGCTGCCCGCCATGCGGCAGCGACAGCCGGTAACTCTTTGCCCGGGTTGAGACTTTTACCGTCACGGCCACCGAGTCCCGGCCGATCCGCACTTCGGCGGCCGGGGGCCAGCGCTTCTGCAGCAGGGGGATCATGATGGCGGACGCTAGGACGGATTCGGGGCATCGCCAATATCGCCGAAAACAAAAAAAGCGTCCTCCGCTTGGAAGACGCCAGTTGCAACCCGCAAAGTCGGGTCGTCAGGGGAGAAATCGGGAGCGTGCACATGGGCTGGGCACGCCCCCTCGGGGGGTAGTCGGCCTGGCTAGATGCTCTGGCCGCTGCCGTAGTTGGACGAGCCGCCGGCATTGCCGTTGCGGTCGCGCATGAAGCGGTCGAACTCCTCGCGGTCCCGGGCCATGCGGAGATTCCGCAGGTACTCCTGGAACTTCTGGTAGTCCTCGTCGAGGCGCCGGCGCTCCTCTTCGAGCCGCTTCAGCTGCTCGGCGCGGTAGTCGTCGAAGGCGGCATTGCCGCTCGACTGCTGCCAGCCATTGTAGCCGTGATGGCGGTACTTGTTGTTCTGGCACCAGGCCTTGGATTTGTTCACCCAGGCCTCGGCCTTGTCCGACGAGCCACCGAACATCTCGCCCCACAGGATGTAGGCGAGCATCGCGAGGCCCAGCGGCCAGAAGATGACGAAGCCCAGCACCATCAGGGCGATGGTCAGCGGGCTCCATTGCGGTTTGATAAAGGTGGCGTTCATTGCGTAGTCTCCCAGTCACGAACGAAAGGGATGTGGCCCCATCGTTCGCTGGATCAAGCAAATGCGTGTCCGATTTTTCCTCTTGAATCCGCCGAAAACGATCCCCATGCAGCGGGCCCTTGCCGCTGCCGACGGCATTTTGTGATGAGTATCGGCAGCGAAATCCGCCCGCTTTTGCCTGGCAATTGGCGGCCGCTGCGGCTCGGCACGCTCGTCGGGCTGCGCTGGCTGGCGGTCATCGGCCAGACCATCGGCGTGCTGTTCGTCGCTTGGGGCCTCGGCTACCCGCTGCCGCTGGTCGAGTGCCTGTCGCTGATCGCGCTCTCTGTGGTCGTCAACCTGGTGCTGATCGTGCGCTTCGGCGCCGGCAACCGCCCCTCCGCCACCGTCTCGACCATCCAGCTCGCCTACGATCTGGCCCAGCTCGGGGGCCTGCTGTCGCTCACCGGCGGGCTCGAAAACCCCTTCTCGCTGCTGCTGCTGGCGCCGGTTTCGGTGTCCGCGACCACCCTGCCGCAGCGCTCGATGCTCATCGTGTCGGCCCTCGCCATCGCCATCGCCACCACCATTTCGGTCTATCACCGCCCGCTGCCCTGGGATCCGCAGCAGGACCTGGCCATCGACCGCGTCTATGTCATCGGCATCTGGGTCAGTCTCGTTTGCGGCGTGGTGTTCATCGCCGCCTACACCAACCGCGTGGCGCACGAGGCCCGCCAGCTCGCCGACGCCCTCGCCGCCACCGAGCTGGCGCTGTCCCGCCACGAGCAGCTCAGCGCCCTCGACGGCCTCGCCGCCGCCGCTGCGCACGAGCTGGGCACGCCGCTGTCGACCATTGCCCTTGCCGCCAAGGAGATGAAGGCCGACATCCCGCCCGGCCCGCTCGCCGACGACGTCGAGCTGATCATCGCCCAGTCGGCCCGCTGCCGCGCCATTCTCGCCAAATTGCGCAACCTCAGGAGCGGCGAATCCGGCGATCCATTCGCCCAGGTGCCCATCGGCGAGCTGCTCGAGGAGGCGGCAGCGCCGCTCGAGGGGCTGGGCAAGTCGATTTTCGTCGAAATCCCGGAAAACCTCGACGAGCCGGTGTTCAAGCGCAATGTCGGCCTGCTTTACGGCCTCGGCAACCTCATCGAAAATGCCACCCATTTCGCCCGCTCCAGGGTCACGGTGGAGGCGAGCTGGGACCGCACCACCATCGGCGTCATCATCACCGACGATGGTCCGGGCTTCCCCGACGAGCTGATCGCCCGGCTGGGCGAGCCCTATCTCACCACCCGGGCCCGCAACACCGCCCCCGACAGCGATGCTCCGGGCGGGCTGGGCCTCGGCATCTTCATCGCCAAGACCCTGCTGGAGCGCACCGGGGCGAGGCTGGCCTTCGAAAACGCCTCGTCCTCCGGCGGCGCCCGGGTCCGGGTGATCTGGCCGCGCAAGACCATCGAGGCCGCGGCACTTTGACCTTTGCCGCCCAAGCGCCTAAATGAACAGCAAATGAGCACCGCCGATGAGCTTCCCGAGGGCGACAGGACCCTCCTTCTGGTCGATGACGACAAGGCCTTCCTCACCCGCCTCGAACGGGCGATGGAAAAGCGCGGCTTCGCCGTGCGCAGCGCCGACACCGTCGCAGCGGGCCTCACCGCCGTCGATGCCGCACCCCCGGCCTATGCCGTGGTCGATCTCCGCCTCGAGGACGGCAACGGCCTCGACGTCGTCGACGCCCTGCACAAGAAGCGCCCCGATGCCCGCGCCGTGGTGCTGACCGGCTACGGCAACATCGCCACCGCCGTCACCGCCGGGAAGCTGGGCGCCGTCGACTATCTCAGCAAACCCGCCGACGCCGACGACGTCATCAACGCGCTGCTCGCCACCGGCGAGAACCAGCCGGCGCCGCCCGAAAATCCGATGTCGGCCGACCGCGTCCGCTGGGAGCACATCCAGCGCGTCTACGAGCTCTGCGACCGGAACGTGTCGGAGACCGCGCGGCGGCTCAACATGCATCGCCGCACGCTCCAGCGCATTCTCGCCAAGCGCGCCCCGCGCTAGGGACCGGGCCTCCGGTCCCGACCCTTGCGGGCAGCCGCACCACGCCCGTTTGCTACGTCCCCGCGCCACGGCTATACCCGAGCCGGTTCAGCACGGGGTGACAGATGACCGACAT
>JAEWCE010000017.1 GCA_023390785.1 Pseudomonadota bacterium | reverse complement strand
CGCATGGACACGCTGCCGCCGGAGCTGCAGATGTTTATGCAGGGCTGCGCGCCCGAGCTCGAAGCGAGGCGCGACCGCATCGCCGCGCGCGAGATCGTCACCCGCAATCTGCTGGCGCTGGGCGAGGGCGTGCGGCTGACGCTGTGCTGGGACCTGGCGCCAGAGGTGCCGAACTATCGCGATCGCTACAACCTCATGGGGTTCCTCAGCGACAAGCTGGCGCTGATGGATTTCGAGGACGGGAGGCTGGGCAAGGTCGAGCCGGCGGGGCAGGCGTTCAAGCGCTTCGCCGCCCTGATGCAGGGAGCGACGGCGGTACGGCGGTTGTTCGCCGAGCCCGGTCTCGTTGCCGTCGAGGTCGAGCGTGAGACCGGCGGTCCGCTGCAGGTGCTGTGGGCCGAGGGCGACGCCTTCAGCGGCGAGGACCAGGCGGCGCGGCCGGTGAGCTGGCCATGGCCGGCGCCGACCGCGACGATCGTCGATGCGCTGGGCGTCGCTTATCCCGCCGAATTGCGCGACGGGCGCCTTGCTCTCGCGGTCGGCGTCACGCCGCTCCTCGTCACCGCCTGAGGCCGTGAGGCGAGCCAGATGGTGTGGCGGGCGCCGCGCCCGCCATGCCGGGCCCGCACACGCACGGCTTCGGCGGCGAAGCCGGCCTCGGCCAGCCGGCGGGTGAAGCGATCGTCCGGATGCGCCGACCAGACCGCCAGCACGCCGCCCGGCGTCAGCGCGGCCCTGGCGCGGGCGAGGCCGGCCAGCGTATAGAGCCCGTCATTGCCGTCGCGGCTCAGGCCCTCGGGGCCGTTGTCGACATCAAGCAGGATGGCATCGTAGGCCGTCTTGCCGCGCCCGATCACCGCCGCGACGTCGGCCACCTCGATGCCGACGCGCGGATCGTCGAGGCAGCTATCGAACAACGGCGCCAGCGGGCCGCGCGCCCAGGCGACGATTTCGGGCACCAGCTCGACCACGGTGAGACGCGCATCGGCAGGCATCACCGCCAACGCGGCGCGCAGGGTGAAGCCCATGCCCAGACCGCCGATCAGCACGCGCGCGTTGCGGCGGCTGCCGATGCGGGCCCAGGCCAGCGTCGCGAGGTCTTCCTCAGAGCCGGACATGCGGCTGTTCATCAGCGGGTTGGTGCCGGCAAAGATGCAGAACTCGCTGCCGCGCTGCATCAGCCTCAGGCGTGCGCCATCGCCGGGAACTGTCGCCGTGCCCAGTTCCACCCATGGCAGCATGGCGTCTCCTCCGCCGGCTCAGGCGCCGACGAAGCCCTTGGTCTTGAGGTGCGCATAGGCCGCGATGATCGAGCGCAGCCGCTCCTCCGAGGCCTTGTCGCCGCCATTGGCGTCGGGGTGGTGGATTTTCACGAGCGCCTTGTAGGCGCGCTTGATCTCGTCGGATTTGGCGCCGGTCTTGAACCCCAGCGTCTCGAAAGCGCGGCGGTCGTTCTCGTGCAGCTTGACCTCGCGCTCGGCCTGCGGGCCGCGGGCGTTGGCGCGGCGATAGCGCGCCCACACATGCAGCGGGTCGGAGAAGCGGCGCTGCCCCGCGCCGCTGGTGTCGCGCTTGGGCATGCGGGGGCCGGCATAGGCACCGGGCTTGCTGCCCAGCCCCCAGCTCGGGCGACCATCGGTTTCAGCGGTGCGGTACAGATGCTCCTCGCGCTCCTTGTCGGTCATGCCGGAAAAGAAGTTGAAGGCGGTGTTGTAGTGCCGCACATGCTCGAGGCAGAAATGGTGATATTCGCCCTCGAAGCGGTGGCCCTTGGGGGCCTTGTAGATGCCGGGCTGGTCGCAGCCCTCCCAGGCACAATCGGGCACTTCCGGACGGGGGTCCGGCGCGTTGTGCCGCGGCTGGATGCGGATGCGGTCGAAGAGCTTGGAATCGATACTCATCAGTCCTAGTTACGTCCCGAAATGCTGACGCCCAAGAGGGGTACCCTTATGCCTGTTCGCGATGCGATTGTTGCAAAACTTTCTGCCAAATACGCCCCAGAGCATCTTGAAGTGATCGATGAAAGTTCACGACATCTAGGGCACGCTGGGTCGCGCCCCGAAGGCGAAACGCATTTCCGCATCCGCATCGCTGCCAGAAGCCTTGCCGGCCTGAGCCGGGTGGCGCAGCATCGTGCCATCAACGACACGCTCGGCGACGAGCTCCGCGGCGGCATTCATGCCCTCGCCATCGAAGTCACTTCGCCGCCCCAGGGCTGACACCCATATAGGTTGAGCCGGCCCCAATCACCAGTTTGCGGCGGTGGCGTGGCGGCGACTATGTCGTGACGAAGCCAGCCGATTTCGTCCGGGGATGGTGCAACCTTACCAAACTGCGGCGCAATCCCGGCCCGGACGTGGCCTCGTGCCACGCTGCGAGCAAAGTGTCGCCCCCGTGGCTTTCTAGGAGTGCTGGGCAGGCAGCTTTTCAGGAGGGCGCAATGAAAATGTCGCTGCAGCGGGCTTCGCACGCGCATTGACACCCACCCTCGAGCTTCCCTCCCTCTCGCCGGGGAGGGATGGATGGACCCTCGGGTCCGTCCCTCCGGCGTCGCTGCGCTCCCGCAAAGGGTGCGGCCCAGTGGTTTGTAGTTTGTCGAACTGGACCCCGACTTGGAGGCAACCACGCGTGCACGCACGCGCTGCCGGGGTGACGCCGGAGCCGGGGCTCAGTCTCTATGATTCAGACTTGAATGTGATCTCGACGCGCAGGCCAGCGCGCCCAGCCATTTCGACAAGAGCATCGATGCTGAAGAGGTGAATCTTTCCGCGTAAAAGATTGGAAACGCGGGGCTGCGTCACGCCCAGACGTTTGGCTGCCGTCACCTGCGTCCAGCGCCGCCTGCGAATAAGCAGCGCGATCTCCAGCATGAGGCTCGACAGGATTTTCATGCGCTGCCGTATTGCCGGATCGTCTTCAATCGCGTCCCAAACGTTCTCGAAAACCTGCGGCCCCTGGCTATCGTCTTCGAATGACGTCACCATAGCGCGCGGCCGCGATCGCAAGGTCGGTGCGCCCGGTGCGTTGAGATTTCTTTTGGAAGCAATGGAGGACGTAGACCGCTTCTGGGAACTTGGCGACGTAGATGACACGGAAGGCTCCTCCCTGGTGGATGCGAATTTCCGCAACGCCGGCACCGATGCCCGGCATCGGCTTCCAATCGCTCGGATGTTCGCCCTCCTGCAAAAGCATTAGTTCTTGACCGGCAACGCCCCTTGCCCGATCGGGAAAGGCGCGCAGGTCACGGCGACTCGTACCCTCAAAACTCAACGGTTTGACTATCATCAAATATACAAATCTCTATATATTGACAAGTGGCTAACCCCGCATCTCCTCCAGATATGCCCGCACCGCCTGTGGATCGACGTTCTTTTCGATGAAGGCCTGGCCGATGCCGCGGGTGAGGATGAACGTAAGGGTGCCGCGCACCACCTTCTTGTCCTGGGCGATGGCGTCCATCAGATAGTCGGTGCCAGGCAGGTCGCCCGGGATGTCCGCGAGTCTCGTCGGCAGGCCGGCGCGCTTCAGATGGGCGGCGATGCGGCCGGTGTCCTGGCTGGGGGCGAGACCGAGCCGGGCTGAAAAGCCATGTGCCAGCACCATGCCGATGGCGACGCCCTCGCCATGCAGCAGCCGGTCGGAAAAGCCGGTGGCCTTCTCCAGCGCGTGGCCGAAGGTGTGGCCGAGATTGAGCAGGGCGCGCACCCCGGTTTCCTTCTCGTCGTCGAGCACGAACCGCGTCTTGGCGGCGCAGGCGCGGGCAATGGCCTCGGCGCGCGCCGGCCCGCCGGCGAAGATCTCGGGCTGGTTCTGCTCGAGCCAGAAGAAGAAGTCCTCGTCGTCGATCAGCCCGTATTTCACCGTCTCGGCATAGCCGGCGGCGAATTCGCGCGGCGGCAGCGTGGCGAGCGCGCCGAGATCGGCCAGCACCAGCCTGGGCTGGTGGAAGGCACCGATCAAGTTCTTGCCGTGCGGCGAATTGATGCCGGTCTTGCCGCCGACGGAGCTGTCGACCTGTGCCAGGAGGCTCGTCGGAATCTGCACGAAGTCCATGCCGCGGCGGGTGATGGCGGCGGCAAAGCCGGCGAGGTCGCCGATCACTCCACCGCCCAGTGCCAGCACGATGTCGCCGCGTTCGAGCCGCGCTTCGAGCAGGCCCTCGACCACCTCGTTGAGCCGGCCGATCGACTTGCTGGCCTCGCCATTGGGCACGACCACCGCCGCGTGCCTCAGCCCCGCCGCATCGAGGGCGCCGGTGAGCCGCGGCAATTGCGCCTTGGCCACCTCGCTGTCGGTGACGATGCCGTAGCGGCGGCCGGGAAACATCGCCTTCAGCCGCTCGCCGGCGCCCTCGAGCAGATCGGGGCCGATCAGGATGTCGTAGGCGCGCTCGCCCAGCGGCACGTGGACAATTGTCGGCTCAGCCATCACGATCTCCAAGATAGAGCAGCAGCGCCTCGATCACGTCGGCCGCCACCTGGTCCTGCGGCACGTCGCGGCTGACGATGGTGACATCGGCCTCGGCGTAAGTGGGGTAGCGCCGCTCGATCAGGTCCTGCAGGGTCTGGCGCGGATTGGCGGTCTTCAGCAGCGGCCGGTTGGAGCGGCGTTGCACGCGGGCGAACAGCAGCTCGAAATCGGCCTTGATCCATACCGAAACGGCCGCCGATTTCACCAAAGCGCGGGTCTCGGCGTTCATGAAGGCGCCGCCGCCGGTGCCCAGCACCAGGTCGCGGTCCTTGAGCAGCCGGGCGATCACCCGCACCTCGCCGGCGCGGAAATCGGCTTCGCCGCGGGTGGCGAAGATGTCCTCGATCGACATGCCGGCGGCTTTTTCCACCTCTTCGTCGCTGTCGACGAAATGCCGGCCGAGCCGCGCCGCCAACCGCCGGCCGACGGTGGTCTTGCCGGCGCCCATCATGCCCACGAGCACGATGGCGCGCCCGTCCAGCAGGGCGTTTAGCTCGTCCTTGTGCGCATCGCGCGGTGGCGGGGCTGCGGTCATCTTGGGTCCCGGGGCGTGGCCCGGGTTGAACCGTTAGGGCCTCCTAAAGTCAATCCCGCTACGATCGGGCCGCCTCGCCCTTGATCGTGCCGCAGAATGGCGAGACAAGCATAGTCCATCCATCGCCCGGGATTCGATGCCGACCCTCATTCGCCTTTTCATCGTCCTCGTGGTGCTGGCCGGCCTGGTGTTCGCCGGCATGATCGCGCTCACCATCATGGTCGATCCCGGCGAGAAGGACATCACCATCAAGATTCCGGCGCGCGAGCTGGTGGCGCCGTCGGCGCCGATCGATCTCGACAACCTGCCGGCGCCGGTCAACGTGGCGCCTAAGGACGAAAGCTCCGCCGCCTCGTCGAGCCTGCCCTCGATCGACATCTCGGATTCGGAGGCCAGCGAATCCGGCGTGAAGACGGTCGACACTGGCGCCGAATGAGCAGCGGCCATCTGATCGAGGCCTTCCTCGAAATGATGAGCGCCGAGCGCAACGCGGCGCCCAACACGCTCGACGCCTACCGGCGCGACCTCACCGACTATGCCGGCTTCCTCCTGGGCAAGGGCAAATCGGTCGAGACGGCGCAGCGCGAGCAGGTCGTGGCCTATCTCACCTTGCTCGAGGGGCAGGGGCTCGCTGCGGCCTCGGCGGCGCGGCGGCTGTCGGCGCTCCGGCAGTTCCACAAATTCCTCTGTGCCGACCAGATCCGGCCCGACGATCCGACGCGCATCGTGGCGAGCCCGCGGACCCGCCGGCCGCTGCCCAATGTGCTCAGCGTCGCCGAAGTCGACCGGCTGCTGGCAACGGCGGAGGCGGAGGCCAATGCGGACGGGCCCGGGCAGAAGCAGCTTGCGGCGCGACGGCTCTATGTGCTGCTCGAGCTGCTCTATGCCACAGGCATGCGGGTCAGCGAGCTGGTGAGCCTGAGGCGCGCCGCGGTGATGCGCGACGCGAGTTTCCTCACCGTGATCGGCAAGGGCAACAAGGAGCGCGTGGTGCCGGTCAACGACCGGGCTCGCGATGCGGTCAAGGCGTGGGTCGCGACGCTGCCGCCGGGCCCTTGGCTGTTCCCCGCCGGCGGCGAGGACGGCCATTTGAGCCGGCAGGTGTTCGCGCGCGACCTCAAGGGGCTCGCCGGCCGTGCCGGCATCGCCAGCGCCCGCGTGGCGCCGCACGTCCTGCGCCATGCCTTCGCCAGCCACTTGCTGCAGGGCGGAGCCGATCTGCGCGTGGTGCAGACGCTGCTCGGCCATGCCGACATCTCCACC
>JAEWCE010000314.1 GCA_023390785.1 Pseudomonadota bacterium | reverse complement strand
CGGGGTGAAGCAGAACACCTGATCCTGGAACAGCTCGAGCTTGGTGTATTCGAGGAAGTCTTCCTTGGTGGCGCCCGTGGTGATGTGCTCGATGGTCTGGCGCAGCCAGGCGAAGGCCTGGCTCTCGTTGCCGAAGCGGCTGAGGTCAGCCCCTTCCTTGTAGGCGGCGTGCGCGGCGATGCCGTATTCGGCGACGCGGTGCATCTCCTCGGTGCGGATCTGCAGTTCGATGCGCTGCCGCCCCAACCCGACGATGGTGGTGTGGATCGAGCGGTAGTCGTTGTGCTTGGGGACGGAGATGTAGTCCTTGAACCGTCCGGGCACGACCTTCCAGTTCGTGTGCACGATGCCGAGCGCGCGGTAGCAGTCGGCAACGGTCGGCACGATAATGCGGAAGCCGATCATATCGGAAAGCTGTTCCAGCGCGATCTGCTTGCGCTCGATCTTGGTGGCGATCGACCACGCGGATTTGACGCGCGACGACACCTTGGCGTCGATGCCTTCGTCCTTGAGCTTACGCGTGAGCTCGGTCTCGATGGTGCCGATGGTCTCGCTGAACTCGGCCTGCATCTCGGCGAGACGGCCGGTGATGGCTTTGTAGTGGTCGGGCTGCAGTGTCTTGAAGGCGAGGTTCTCGAGCTCGGAGCGCATGTCCTGCATGCCCATGCGGCCGGCGAGCGGCGCATAGATGTCCATCGTCTCCTGGGCTATGCGCTGTTGCTTTTCGGGCGGCATGGCCTCGAGCGTGCGCATGTTGTGCAGGCGGTCGGCGAGCTTGACCAGCAGCACCCGCACGTCGGCGGAGATGGCGAGCAGCAGCTTGCGCAAATTCTCGGCCTGCGCCTCTTCGCGCGTGACGAGCTGCAGGCGCTCGATCTTGGTCAGGCCATCGACGATCTCGCCGATCTCGGCGCCGAACAGCTGGTCGATCTCGGCGCGCGTGGCATCGGTGTCCTCGATGGTGTCGTGCAGCAGCGCCACCGCGATGGTGGCGTCGTCGAGCTTCATGTCGGTGAGGATGGAGGCGACTTCGAGCGGGTGGTTGAAATAGGGATCGCCGGACGCGCGCTTCTGCGTGCCGTGCTTTTGCATGGCATAGACATAGGCCCGGTTGAGCAGGTTCTCGTCGGCGTGCGGATTGTAGGCCTGCACCTTCTCGACGAGTTCGTACTGACGCATCATTGCCGCGATCCTCGCGGCCGTGAGGGTAACATCACGCGGCCCAAAACGAAAAAGGCGCCCGGGACTCGGGGCGCCTCGTCACTATAGATCGAGTTTGCCGGCGATCAATCGTCGCGGCGCTCGGGCGGCGCCAGGCTCTCGATGCCACGCAGCAGTTCGTCCTCGGAAATGGTGTCGAACGTGTCGCTGTCCTCGTCGGCATTGGCGTCGAGCAGCGGCGCGGCGTGCTTTTCGGGCTCGTCCACCTCGACATATTTCTGCAGCGAATGGATCAGGTCTTCGCGCAGGTCTTCGGGGGAGATGGCGCCGTCGCCAATCTCACGCAGGGACACCACGGGGTTCTTGTCGTTGTCGCGATCGACGGTGATCTGCGCGCCGGCCGAGATCATGCGGGCACGATGGGCAGCGAGCAGCACGAGATCGAAGCGGTTGTCGATCTTTTCAATGCAGTCTTCGACGGTGACGCGGGCCACGGACGTCTCCAAGATTGAGGGAATTGGCGGCGCTCTTACACGAGGCCCTGCCTGAGTTCAAGGATTTCACGCGACAGCGCAGTTTTTCCGGGGATTTCGGGGCGTTATCTTCGGAAAGAAGAGCAATTGATTTGAAGTGATGCCGTTGTCTTGGTATTGCCACAAAGTCGGCGGGACGTGAGGACAAGCCTTAGGCCGCTGGGGTTTTTGCGGCGCTAGTCATTTTGCCGGGGGGTCTGAGAGGCCGGCCGCCCCTGCCAGGAGGGTAATCGCATGTCCATCGATCCGCGCGAGAAGGTGGTCCTGTTTATCGACGGCGCCAACCTGTACGCCACCAGCAAGGCAATCGGCATCGACATCGACTATCGGCGATTGCTCGCCGAGTTCCAGTCGAAGGCGTACCTGCTGCGCGCCTACTACTACACGGCGCTGGTCGAGGATCAGGAATACTCCTCGATCCGTCCGCTGATCGACTGGCTGGACTACAACGGCTTCACGGTCGTGACAAAGCCGGCGAAGGAATTCACCGATGCCGCCGGTCGCCGCAAGATCAAGGGCAGCATGGATATCGAGCTGACCGTCGATGCGCTCGAGATGTCCCCGTTCTTCGATCATTTCGTGCTGTTCTCGGGCGACGGGGATTTCACCGCGCTGGTCGCTGCGCTGCAGCGCAAGGGCAAGCGGGTCACCGTGGCCTCCACGCTCAGCACGCCGACGCCGATGATCTCGGACGATCTGCGCCGGCAGGCCGATTTCTTCCTCGATGTGGCCGAGCTCGCCAAGACCGTGGGGCGCGCCGTGTCGGAGCGTCCGGCCAGCGCCGAGCGGCATGTTGACCGCACGCCGGTGACCGCCGACCATAAGTAGGTCCGAGTCTTACCGTATCCAGTTTCCGTGCTGACCCAGCCGCCGCGCGACTGCCCACTCTGTCCGCGCCTCGTCGCCATGCCGCACGAGGCGCAACGGCTGCATCCGGTCTGGTACAACAACCCCGTGCGCTATTGGGGCGACGAGGCGGCACGGCTGATCGTCATCGGCCTCGCGCCGGGCATGAAGGGGGCGAACCGCACGGGGCGGCCGTTCACCGGCGACTATGCCGGCGACCTGCTCTACGCGACGCTGAAGAAGATGGGGCTCGCCACCGGCGAGTACCGGCAGACGCCCGACGACACCCTCCGGCTGCATGACGTGCTGATCGCCAATGCTGTGGCCTGCGTGCCGCCGCAGAACAAGCCGACCACCGAGGAGATCCGAACCTGCCGGCAATTCATCGGCAGGCGGCTCGCCGAACAGAAGCCCCTCGCTTACCTGGCGCTCGGCCGCATCGCACATGACCAGTTGCTGGTGGCCCTCGGCGAAAAGCGCAGCAGCCGCCCGTTCGGGCACGGGGCCGAGCACCAATTGTCGAACGGCGCCCGGCTCTTCGACAGCTACCATTGCTCGCGCTACAATACGAATACCGGTGTGCTGACCACCGAGATGTTCGAGGACGTGGTGGGACGGGCCGCGACCTACCTCCGGGCTAGCCGGCCTTCTTGATCGCGGCTTTCAGCGCCTCGTCGATGCGGGTTTGCCAGCCTCGGCCAGTGGCCTTGTAGTGTTCCACCACCTCGCGGCTGAGGCGCAGCGACACTGGCACCTTGGTTGGAGCCTTCTGGGGGCCACGGAGCTTTGGGAAGGCTTTCAGGACTTCGGGAGGAAGAACTTCATGTGCAGGTCTCGCGCGCTTGAAGTCCTCGGCGGTCCATTCCGGATTGTCGTCGTCGAAGACGATATCGTCGTCGTCAAATCCGCGGGGTTTCTGGGACATAGCGATCCATCTCCTTCTGGTGGGCCCGTGGCAGGCTGATGACCCGCGTTCGGCCGCCTCTGGCGGTGAAGACCAGGCAATATGCCCGACCGTCAATCGTCCCCCACGCCCGGTAGCGCGCCTCGCCATACTCGAAGCGCACGTCGGGCTCGACGTGCAGCGTGGTGAGGTCGGCCGCCCGCTTCAGCGAAATCCTATGCTTGGCGAGATTGGCCGCTTCCTTGTCGGGATCGTACTCGATCTCCATCGCAATATAGACCCAGCATCAACATTTCGCAAATCAAATCGTATATACAATCAGCTATGCTTCAGGAGCCGTGACTTCTCGCGGTTCCAGTCGCGGTTCTTCTCAGTCTCGCGCTTGTCGAAGCTTTTCTTGCCCTTGGCGAGGCCGATCAGCAGCTTGGCCTTGCCGTGCTCGTTGAAATAGAGCTTGAGCGGTACGATGGTGTTGCCGGCGCGCTCCACACCTTCGGTGAGCTTGGCCAGCTCCTTCTTCGAAACCAGGAGCTTACGGGGACGCTTTTCCTCGTGATTGAAGCGATTGGCCTGGAGGTATTCGGGGATGTGCGCGTTGATGAGCCACAGTTCGCCGCGCTCGGGCGAGGCATAGCTCTCGGTGATCTGCGCCTTGCCCGTGCGCAGCGACTTGACCTCGGTTCCGGTCAGCATGATGCCAGCCTCGAGCGTGTCGAGGATCTCGTAATCGTATCGCGCCCGGCGGTTTTCCGCGACGGGGCCGGTGACGATCATCGCCGGTTTGTTGGGTACCTTGGCCATGGTGCGGATATAGGCAGCGGATGGCATTTCGCCACTCGCCGCCGGATGCATCCCTTCAGTTCAGCAGGCCGGCATGCGCCATGGCGCTGTCGATTGCCTTCTCGTTGGCCTCGGTAATCGGCACCACCGGGAGGCGGAACTCGTTGCTGCACAGGCCAAGCTTGCTGGCGGCGTACTTGATGCCACCCGGGTTGTTCTCGAGGAACAGGCTCTTGTGCAGCGGCACGAGCTTGTCCTGCAGCATCAGGGCGGCGGGGAAATTGCCCTGCATGCAGGCGTTCTGGAACTGCGCGCACAGTTTCGGCGCGACGTTGGAGGTGACCGAGATGCAGCCATGGCCGCCATGCGCCATGAAGCCGAGCGCCGTCATGTCCTCGCCCGAGAGCAGGATGAAGTCCGGCCCCAGCTTCGAGCGGGTCAGGGAGGCCTTCTCCATGCTGGCGGTTGCGTCCTTGACGCCCACGATGTTGGCGTGTGCCTCGCGCAGCCGCGCCATGGTGTCGACGCTGACGTCGACCACTGTGCGTCCGGGCACCGAATAGAGCACGATGGGCAGTGCCGTCGCCCTGGCCACGGCCGAGAAGTGCTGGAACAGCCCTTCCTGCGTCGGCTTGTTGTAATAGGGCACGACCGACAGCACCGCGTCGGCGCCGATCTCTTCAGCGAAGCGGGTCAGCGACACCGCTTCGTCGGTCGAGTTCGAGCCGGCGCCGGCGATCACCGGCACGCGGCGGTCGGCCACCTCGACGCAGATCTCGAGGACACGGCGATGCTCCTCGTGGGTCACGGTCGGGCTCTCGCCTGTCGTTCCCATCGGTACCAGGCCGTGGGAGCCCTCTTTGATTTGCCACTCCACGAACGAAGCGAACGCTTTCTCGTCCACGGCCCCGTTCGCAAACGGAGTAAGAAGCGCCGTGATCGAGCCTCGCAGCATTTTCGGGGTGTTCCTCAATGGTTGAGCCGGCCATCCGTTCAGGCCGGCGACAGATTGTGGCCGCGGCTTTTCCGCCCTTTGGCCATAGTCGCGTACCATAGTTTCAGGTGTTCGGCGGGGCAAGCAGAGACCCGCGAACGACCCGCGAGGTCCTTGCGGCAACGGAATGTTCACCCTGTGGGGCGACACTCTCCGTCTGCAAGGGTGGGGGCACCTTGTTGGACACGTATCGAGGACCAACAGGACCAGACCATGTTCGTTGTGCACGGGATGCCGACCCGGCTCCTGATGGGGGCGTGCGCCACCGCACTGATCGTTGCGACGTCACTTTCGTTTCCGACCGCCCCTGCCGCGGAGCGGATCGACGAGATCATCACGGCCTCGGTGAAGACGGCACCGGTTCCGATGCCTGCCGAGCCGGCAGCCATGCCGGCCCCGCTCGGCAGCGACGCCTTCGACGCGGCGCTGGAGCTGGTGTCGACCGGCAAATACGCCGACGCCTATGACGCCGCTCGCGCTCTGCCCAATGACATCGAGCGCCGCGTCGTGCAGTGGGCGGCGATCTACTACGGCAATGGCGCCATCCCGTATGACAGCGTCAAACGGTTCGAACAGGACGCGCCCGACTTCGTCACGGCGAGCGTATTCAAGACGCGCCTCGAGCAGGCGCTGACCAAGTCCGGCGCCAGCGGCGAGACCCTGATCTCGGTGCTCGGTGGGACGATGCCCAAGACGCTCGCCGCGCAGATCGGGCTGGCGCAGGCCTACGTCGCCGCCGGCAAGACCGACCGGGCCGCGGCCATCGCCCGCAGCATCTGGATCAACGACTATCTCGACGCCAAGACCGAGCAGAAGGTGCTCGACAGCCTCGGCCAGTTGCTGACGGCCAAGGACCATTGGGCCCGTGCCGAACACCTGATGATGAACGACCGTGCCAGCGGGGTGGAGCGGCTGTTCGCCTACATGACGCCGGCGCAGAAATCGCTGGCGGTGGCGCGCAACGCGGTCTCGCGCAACGACAAGAACGCCAAGGCACTGCTCGACAAGGTCGACCCGGCCATGCAGAGCAACCCCATCTACTATTTCTCGCGCGCCGAGCGGGCACGGCAGTTCCAGTTGTGGGACGATGCCATCGCCTATCTCAACAAGGGCAAGGCGAGCGACCCGGACCCGGAGAAATGGTGGTACGAGCGGCGCACGCTGATCCGGCAATTGCTGTCGGTGGGCGATGCGCAGCGCGCTTACAAGGCGGCGGCCGACTACACCTCGGGTCCGGAGGGACGGCTGGTCGAAGCGCGGTTCCATGCCGGCTGGATCGCACTCAGCTTCCTGCGCGAGCCGAAAGCGGCAATCCGGCACTTCGAGGCGGAGGCGAAGCTCAGCACGCTGCCCGACTCCGTGACGCAAGCGAATTACTGGCTGGGCCGCGCG
>JAEWCE010000313.1 GCA_023390785.1 Pseudomonadota bacterium | reverse complement strand
CTATCGGCTCGCGACCCTCAAACGAGCCCGCTCACGAGAGGACGCCGGTGCGCTATCACCCCAGGGTCTTGTACCCCAGTCCCGTCGTTGCCCGCATCGCCACGCCGGGAACGTCGAACCAGCCCTTGCTCAGCAGCTCGGCGCGCACCCGCTCGTTGAGGCCGCCCTTGGTCTGGTGCGCCTCGACCAGCGCGTCGAACGACTGCGCGGGTGTGTGGCTGGCGGTGTCCGCCAACATGCCCAGCAACGACACCACGTACCCGCGCGCATCCGTCTGGCTGAGCCCGGCGCTGGTGCCGACATCGATCAGCGCCCGCTGCAGCTCGAAATAGCTCGACATGAAGGCGCTGAGCCCGCCGAACTGCAGCCGCGCCTCGTCCGGCACGACGAACAGGTCGCCGAGCGGCGCCATCAATTTCACGATCTCGGGCACCGCGGGATACGTCGCCATCGGCCCCACGCCGCGCGCGATGCCGGGCAGGGGCACGAAGCGGCACGCCGTCGCCTGCGGCCAGCGCGCCTTGATTTCGGCCAGCCCGAAGCCGGCCACCATGCTCGCCACGATCTGGCCCCTCTCGAAGCTTATGCCCGCCATCGCCTCGTCGAGATGTACTGGGCGCATGCCGAGGAACACGATGTCGGCCCTGGCCACCTCGGCGTTCGAGCCGGCGCGGCTCACCTTCCGGAATTTGGCCGCCAGCGCCAGCGACGTTCCCTCCGAGCGCGGCGAAACCACGATCTCGGGCACTTCCGGCAGCGACTGCAAGCCCTCGATCACGGCTGCAGAAATCGTGCCCGTTCCAATGAAACCGATCCGCATGTCTCACTCCCTGCACACTGAAGGACTTCCGATATGACACTCACCTGGCGCGGCGTCATCCCCGCATTGATGACCGAGATGAAGCAGAATGGCGATCTCGATTTGGAGGCAACCGCCCGGCACATCGATTCCTGCCTGAGCGCCGGCTGCGAGGGCTTCGTCATGCTCGGCACGCTCGGCGAGAATTCCTCGCTGGCGCCCGAGGAAAAGGCCGACGTCGTCGCCGCCGCGGTGAAGGCGGTGAAGGGCCGCGTCCCCGTCGTTGCCGGCGTTGCCGAGTACACAACCAGGCTCGCCATCGAGGCCGCGAACCGCATGGGCAAGGCCGGCGCCTCGGGCATCATGGCGCTGCCCACCATGGTCTACCAGACCGACGCGCGCGAGAGCATCAACCACTTCCGCACTCTGGCCCGCAACACCGACCTGCCGATCATGATCTACAACAATCATGTGGCCTACAAGGTCGACCTCAAGCCCGAGGATTTCGCCGAGCTCGCCAGTGAGAAGAACATCGTTGCGGTCAAGGAATCTAGCCACGACAGCCGCCGCATCACCGACATGATCAATCGTCTCGGCGACCGCTACGCCATCGTTTCGGGCGTCGACGACCTGTTCCTCGAAAATTCGCTGTTCGGCGCCGTCGGCTGGGTGTCCGGTCTCGCCAACTCCTTCCCGCGCGAGGCCGTGCAGCTCTACAAGCTCGCCAAAGCCAACAAGGTGGCCGAGGCGGTCGAGCTCTACCGCTGGTTCATGCCCCTGCTGCATCTCGACGTGGCGACCAAGCTTGTCCAGTACATCAAGCTCGCCAACCAGATGACCGGCGAAGGCAGCGAGTGGGTACGCGCCCCGCGCCTCACCCTCGA
Organism: Pseudomonadota bacterium; assembly: GCA_023390785.1. Taxonomy (GTDB): domain Bacteria; phylum Pseudomonadota; class Alphaproteobacteria; order Rhizobiales; family Devosiaceae; genus Devosia_A. The sequence goes on along the minus strand of JAEWCE010000313.1, from coordinate 6,043 downwards.
AGGCGAGGAGCGCAAGAAGGTCTCCGCCATCATCCAGCACGCCATCGATACCCGCCCGCAACTGAAGCTGGTGGCCTGAGCATCACCGTGGACGCGGATGTCGTCATTGTCGGCGCCGGCATCGTCGGCCTCGCGAGTGCGCTGAAGCTCGTCGAGGCCGGCCGCCAGGTGCTGCTGGTCGACCGCAAGGGCATGGCCGAGGAAACGAGCCGCGGCAATGCCGGCGCCTTCGCCTTCTCCGATATCATGCCGCTCGCCACCAAGGACGTGCTGCGCAAGCTGCCGAAATGGCTGGGCGATCCGCTGGGACCACTCACCGTCCGCCCCGAATACCTGGCGCAGATCACCCCGTGGATGCTGCGCTTCTGGCGCGCCGGCTGGCCCGACCGCGTCGCCGCCGGCCTCAAGGCGCAGGCGGCGCTGATGCGCCTCGCCCGCACCGAGATGGACAGTCTGGTGGCGTCAGCCGGCCTCGCCAGCCTCGTTCGCTCCGACGGCGTGCTCGAGCTCTACGAGAGCGAGGCCGAGGTCCGCCGCGCCCAGCCCGAAATCGACGCCAAGACCCGCGAGGGCATCGAGATCCGCATCGTCCGCGGCGACGATTTGCGCGCCCTGCAACCGGGGCTCGATCCACGCTTCGTCGCCGCCACCTTCATCCCGAAATGGCAGACCGTCAGCGACCCGTATGATTTCGCGCTCGCCATCGGCAAGGCTGCCACAGATCGCGGCGTGACCTTCCGCCAGGCCGAGGTTAAGGCTCTGCGGCCGCTGGGGCAGGGGGCCACCATTGATTTCGCCGATGGTACCGCGCTCACCGCCACCACGGTGATTGTCGCATGCGGGGCCTGGTCGCGCCGTCTGACCGCCCCCCTCGGCGATCTCATCCCGCTCGACACCGAGCGCGGCTACAACACCACGCTGCCACCAGGCGCCTTCGACCTCCGGCGCCAGCTCGTTTTTCCCGGCCACGGCTTCGTCGTCACCCCACTGTCGACCGGCATCCGCGTCGGCGGCGCCGTCGAATTCGGTGGGCTCGACCTGCCGCCCAATTTCAAGCGCTCCGCGGCCATGCTGAAGAAAGCGGCGCTGTTCATGCCCGGCCTCAGGACCGACGGCGGCCGGCAATGGATGGGCTTCCGCCCGTCATTGCCGGATTCGCTGCCCGCCATCGGCCGTTCGCGTCCGTCGCCCCATATCCTCTATGCCTTCGGACACGGCCATCTCGGCCTGACGCAATCGGCCGCCACCGGCCGTCTGCTTACCGATCTGGTGACGGGCGCGGCCCCGTCGCTCGACCTCGCACCGTTCTCGCCGCAGCGCTTCTAGGACCACCTCATCATGGCACGCCACACCTTCTCCTGCATCGATGGCCACACCTGCGGCAACCCCGTACGCCTCGTCAGCGGCGGCGGTCCGCTGCTCAAGGGCGCCAACATGATGGAGCGCCGCGCCGATTTTCTCGCCAATTGGGACTGGATCCGCAAAGGCCTGATGTTCGAGCCACGCGGCCACGACATGATGTCGGGCTCCATCCTCTATCCATCGACACGCGAAGACTGCGACATCTCGGTGCTGTTCATCGAAACCTCGGGCTGCCTCTATATGTGCGGCCACGGCACCATCGGCACCGTCACCATGGCCATCGAGAACGGCCTCGTGCAGCCCAAGACACCCGGCATCGTCAACCTCGACGTGCCCGCGGGCAAGGTGGTGGCCGAATATACGATGGACGGTGACTACGTCGACGAGGTGCGCATCACCAACGTGCCGAGTTTCCTGCACTCGCGCGATCTCGAGATTGACTGCCCCGGCCTCGGCAAGCTCACCGTCGACGTTGCCTATGGCGGCAATTTCTACTGCATCGTCGATCCGCAGGAAAACTTCTCCGACCTCGCCGACGTCAGCGTTGGCGACCTGCTGCGCTGGAGTCCCGTTCTGCGCCAGGCGATGAACGAGCGCTACAGCTTCGTCCATCCCGAGAACGGCAACATAAAGGGTTGCACCCACATCATGTGGACCGGCAGGCCACTCAAGAACGGCTCGACCGCCCGCAACGCGGTATTCTACGGTGACAAGGCGATTGACCGCTCGCCCTGCGGCACCGGCACCTCGGCGCGCATGGCACAATGGTTCGCGCGCGGAAGACTCAAGGTCGGCGACGCCTTCATCCATGAATCGATCATCGGCTCCATCTTCAAGGGCCGCGTCGAGAAGGCCGTCCGTGTCGGCAATATCGACGGCATCGTCCCTTCCATCGCCGGCTGGGCCCGCCAGACCGGCATCAACACCATCTTCATCGACGACCGCGACCCCTTCGCCCATGGCTTCTCGCTGGTGTGACGAGGATGCATTTGGACATCAGGGAAAGGCCCCCTCGCCCGTGGCTGCGCCGCGACCTCTCGCCCCAGGGAGAGGTGGTGCAGAGGCGAGATGCTGCCCCATCTCCACCTTTCCCTCGGGGGAGAGGTCGGCGCGCCGGGCCGGGTGAGGGGGCCTTTCCCACATCACAATCGAGGCAAAGATGAAAATCACCGCCATTCGCGTCTATCAGGTCGATCTCCCGCTCAGGGAGGGCCGCTACAACTGGTCGGGCGGCAACTTCATGGAAGTGTTCGACTCGACCGTCGTCGCCGTCGACACCGACGCCGGCATCACCGGCTATGCCGAGTGCTGTCCGCTGGGCTCGGCCTATCTGCCCAGCTACGCCAAGGGCGTGCGCGCCGGCCTCGACGAGATCGGCCCGAAACTCATCGGCCACGACCCGACGGATCTCTGGCCGCTCAATCATCACATGGACGCCGTGCTGCGCGGCCACCCTTACGTCAAGGCGCCGATCGACATCGCCTGCTGGGACATCCTCGGGCAGGTCGCCGGCCTGCCGGTCTACAAGCTGCTGGGTGGCGCCGAGCAGGAGAGGATCGCGCTCTATCGCGCCATCAGCCAGGAAGACGCCGGCCGCATGGCCGAAAAGATCGCCGGCTACCGCGCCGAGGGCTACACCAAATTCCAGCTCAAGGTCGGGGGCGACCCGGCCGACGACATCGCCCGCATCCGCGCCTGCCGCGCCATCCTGCAGCCGACTGACATCCTCGTCGCCGACGCCAACACCGGCTGGACGAAGGCCGACGCTGCCCGCGTCGTCGGCGCCGTGCGCGACCTCGACGTCTATATCGAGCAGCCCTGCATGACTTACGAGGAAAGCGTATCCATACGCCGTCGCACCGCGCTCCCCTTCGTCCTCGACGAGAACATCGGCTCGGTACAGGACCTGGTCACCGGCATCGCCGAGGACGCCTTCGACGTCATCAATTTGAAGATCAGCAAGGTCGGCGGCCTCACCAAGGCCCGCCAGATGCGCGATCTCTGCGTCAGCCATGGCATCCCCATGACCATCGAGGACACCTGGGGCGGCGATATTGTCACCGCCACCATCGCCCACCTCGCCCGCTCCACCCCCGAGCGCTTCTGCTTCACCGCCACCGACTTCAACTCGTACGTCACCGTCTCGATCGCCGACGGCGCTCCCCGGCGCGAGCAGGGCTTCATGACCGCCTCCGACAAACCCGGCCTCGGCATCACCCCGAAGTTCGACGTGCTGGGCGACCCGGTGCAGGTGATCAAGTGAGAACGAGCAATGCCATCGAGATCGTCTCCTGCCACGCCGAAGGCGAGGTGGGTGATGTCATCGTCGGTGGTGTCGCCCCGCCGCCTGGCGACACTCTCTGGGCGCAGTCGCGCTTCATCGCGTCCGACCAGGCGCTGCGCAATTTCGTCCTCAACGAGCCACGCGGCGGCGTCTTCCGCCACGTCAACCTGCTCGTGCCACCCAAGCATCCGCGGGCGCAGATGGGCTTCATCATCATGGAGCCCGAGGACACCCCGCCGATGTCCGGCTCCAACTCCATCTGCGTCGCCACCGTCCTGCTCGACACCGGCATCGTGCCGATGACCGAGCCCGAGACCCGCCTCATCCTCGAAGCCCCTGGCGGCCTCGTCGAAATCGTCGCCCAGTGCCGCGACGGCAAGGCCGAGCGCATCACCGTCACCAATGTGCCGAGCTTCGCCGACAGTCTGGACGCCAAGCTCGAAGTCCCCGGCCTGGGCACGCTCACAGTGGACACTGCCTATGGCGGCGACAGCTTCGTCATCGTCGACGCCGATGCACTGGGCTTCCAGGTCGTTCCCGACGAGGCGCGCGATCTCGCCGAAACCGGCATCCGCATCACCCGCGCCGCCAACGAGCAACTCGGCTTCCGCCACCCCACCAATCCCGACTGGGCCCACTATTCCTTCTGCCAGATTGCCCGCCCGGTCGAGACGAGCGGCGGCCTGCTGACCGCCGCCAACGCTGTCGCCATCCAGCCCGGCAAGATCGACCGCTCTCCCACCGGGACCGGAGCCTCCGCGCGCATGGCGGTGCTGCGTGCCAGGGGGCAGATGCAGGTTGGCGACCGCTACCTCGCCCGCTCGATCATCGGCTCCGAATTCCTGGGCCGCATAGAGGCGGACACCACGCTCGGCGGCAAGCCGGCCATCATTCCCTCAATCTCCGGCCGCGCCTGGATTTCGGGCAAGCGCACCGAGCTGCTCGACCCCGCCGATCCCTGGCCTCAGGGTTACAAGCTCTCAGACACTTGGCCGCGGATCGTCCGGTGACCGAAGCTCGCATCTCCATCGCCGAGCTCGCCGCGCTGCTCGCCGCCATCTTCCGCCGCCACGGCTGCAGCGACATCGTCGCCCAAATGCTCGCCGACAACATGGCGGCGGCCGAGTGCGACGGCGCCCATAGCCACGGCGTCTTCCGCGTCGCCGGCAATCTCGGCTCGCTCGACAGTGGCTGGGTCGATGGCAAGGCGATGCCCACCCTTGAGGACGTGGCGCCAGGCATTCTGCGCGGCGATGGGCACAACGGTTTTTCTCTGCCGCTGCTCGAGTTGGCGCGCGCACCGCTGATGGCCAAGGCCCGCCAGAATGGTCTCGCCATGCTCAGCGTCCGCAACGCGCATCACTTCAGCGCCGTCTGGCCGGACATCGAGCCGTTCGCCCGCGAGGGTTTCGTGGCGCTGGCCATGATCAACTCCATGGCGAACGTTGTTCCACATGGCGGTCGCACGCGTCTCTACGGCACCAACCCCATGGGTTTTGCCGTGCCGCGTGCGCCCGACCCCATCGTCTTCGACCAGGCCTCTTCTGGCTGGTCCAACGGCGACGTGCAGATCGCCCGCGGTGAGGGCAGGGCGCTACCCCCGGGCATCGGCGTCGACAGTCAGGGCAACCCCACCACCGATCCCAATGCCGTGCTCGAGGGCGGTGCGCTCTTGCCCTTTGGTGGCCACAAGGGCTCGTCCATCGCCATGATGATGGAAATCATGGGCGCGGCGCTGGCCGGCGGCGACTATTCGTGGGAGATCGACTGGAGCCGCCATCCCGGCGCCGCCACCCCGCATGGCGGACAGACCTACATCGTCATCGACCCCAATCGCGGCAACGCCCGCAATTTCGCCGCCCGCATCGAGACCCTGGTGGAGGCCATCCACGGCGCCGGGCAGCAGCGCCTGCCAGGCGACCGCCGCTACGCCAACCGCCGCACCAATACCGCCCAGGGCATTCCGCTCGCCCCCGAAACGCTTGAGCATCTGCGCGCCCTGGCGGCCGGCCGCTAACCGCGATCTGGCGCCATTGCTTGTCGGCACGCCGTCGATGCTCTAGGACGGGCGCCTCGCAACCCCCATATCCCGCTCGTGACCAAGAACACCACATCGCTGGCCGAGGCGCGCCGCTTCTCCGTTGCGCCCATGATGGACTGGACCGACCGGCATTGCCGGTTCCTCCATCGCCTGTTGACGCGCCGCGCCCTGCTGTTCACCGAGATGGTCACCAGCGCCGCCATCGTGCACGGGCCGCGCGATCGTCTGCTCGGCTTCGATGCGGTGGAGCACCCGGTCGCCGTGCAGCTCGGCGGTTCCGACCCGAAGGAGCTGGCCGAGGCGACGCGCATCGCGGCCGCCTTCGGCTACGACGAGATCAACCTCAATGTCGGCTG
>JAEWCE010000308.1 GCA_023390785.1 Pseudomonadota bacterium | reverse complement strand
CATTCCCTCTCGTCCCTTTGCCCCGCGCATCGAATAGTCGGTTCGTGCCGCCCGGCAGTCGAATGGGTCAGCGCCGCTGACTGATATTTATAAATGATCGTTTCATTGAAACGCTTGATGGACAAGGAATCATTGACCTGAAACAGCGGAAAACCACCCGATCCAGAATGAAATCATCGCACAATTTGTGCAATCCGGCTTGACCAAAATATTAGTAATAAGCATAACTTCAGCCGGCCGCAGTCACATGCGGTCACGCCGGCCGGGGCGAACGCTCCGGGATGCGGTCCGGAGAAAAATCATACTTTTCACTGGACAGCGTCGAAAAGTATGATTTTCTTGTGTGGTGCCTCGACCCGGGGCCGAACCGGCACAGACCGGCGTGGGCCCCGAGCCGATCGACGCACAGGAACCCTGCTGCGGCAGGGACATGGGAGGAAAATCGATGAAAGTTTTGGCTTCGGCCGCCGCGCTCGCGGTGGCTGCACTCATGGTCTCGGGCGGCGCGTTCGCTCAGGACAAACCCACCCTCGCCTTTGTCGCCAACGGTGCGTCCGACTTCTGGAAGGCCGCCGAGGCCGGCATGAAGAAGGCACAGGGCGAGTTGCCCGACTACACGCTGGAGTTCAAATATCCGGACCAGTCGTCGGTCGCCAACCAGCAGGCGCTGATGGACAATCTGGCGACCGCCGGCGTCAAGGCCATCATGGTCTCGGCCGTCGATCCCAAGGCCACCGACGTGCTCGACAAGATCGCCGGTGAAACGGCGCTCTTCACCACCGATTCCGACGCCCCCAATTCCAAGCGCATTGCCTATATCGGCTCGTCCAACGTCGATGCCGGCAAGCAGGCGGCGGAGATCGCCAAGAAGGCGATGCCCAACGGCGCCAAGTGCATGGGCTTCGTCGGCCTGCTCGATGCCGCCAACTACAAGGAGCGCGCGCAGGGCTTCACCGAAGGTCTCGCGGGCACCAATATCACGCTCGTTGACACCAAGGGCGACGGCATCGACCAGACCCGGGCCAAGGCCAACGTCTCCGACGTGCTGGCCGCCAACCCCGACATCAACTGCATGGTCGGCTTCTACTCCTACAACACGCCCCGCATCTATGAGGCGCTGAAGGACGCCGGCAAGCTCGGCCAGATCACCGTCGTCGGCTTCGACGACGATCCGATCACCCTGGGCGGCATCAAGGAAGGCAACATTGCGGGCACCGTGGTGCAGCAGCCGTTCGAGTGGGCCTATCAGGGCTTCAAGCTGATGGCCGCCTACCTCAAGGGTGACAAGTCCGGCATCCCGGCCAACGGCCAGCTCATCGTGCCGACCAAGATCCTGTACGCGGCGGACATCGATGCCTACGCCGCCAATCTCAAGGCGATGCAAGGCAAGTAAGGTGCGCGTGGTTCCGGTCCCTCCAGCAGCGGACCGGAACCGGCTTTTCCGCGGGCGGCAGGCACCCATGCTTGTCGCCCGCACCCCTTGGGCCTAACCTTGAGCTGAGATGACCAGCGCTGTTGCCGCTTCCGCGCCGGCTCCGGCCGAGCCGTTCCTCGTCCTTTCGGGTATCCGCAAGGCCTATCCCGGCGTTCTCGCGCTGCAGGGCTTTTCTATGAGCGTCGCGCCCGGCGAGGTCATCGGTCTCGTCGGCGAGAATGGGGCCGGCAAATCCACATTGATGAAGATCCTGGGCGGCGTCATCGCCCCCGATGCCGGGACCATCACGATCGACGGCGTCGAGGAGAGATCGCTGAGCGTCGCCGACTCGATGCGTGCCGGCATCGCCTTCGTGCACCAGGAGCTCAACCTCTTCGACAATCTCGATGTCGCCGCCAATGTCTATATCGGCCGCGAGCCGCGGACCGGCGGATTGCTCAACATCGTCGACACGGCCAAGCAGCGCCAGATGGTGGCGCCGTTCCTGACACGGCTCGGCGCCAGCTTCGGCCCGGCCACCCCCGTGAGCCGTCTGTCGCTCGCCCAGCAGCAGATGGTCGAGATCGCCAAGGCGCTGTCGATGAGCGCCCGGCTGGTCATTCTCGACGAACCGACCTCCAGCCTGCCGCTCAGCGAAACCGCCAAGCTGCTCGACGTCATTGCCGCCCTGAAGCGCGACGGCATCAGCGTCATCTTCATTTCCCACCGCCTGCATGAGATCAAGGCGGCCGCCGATCGTGTCGTGGTCCTGCGCGACGGCAAGCTCGCCGGCACGCTGGAAAAGTCGGAGATCGATCACGACCGCATGGTCAAGCTGATGATCGGGCGCGACCTCAAGGCGCACACTTCGGCGCCGGCGCAACCGCCGGGCGACGTCGCAATGCGCGTCTCCGGCGTGCGCACCGCCACCTATCCCGGCCAGACGGTCGACCTCGAGCTCCGAAGCGGCGAAATCCTCGGCATTGCCGGCCTCGTCGGATCCGGACGCACCGAGCTCGCGCGTGCCATGTTCGGCATCGACTCCATTTTCGGCGGCAGCTTCGAGCTTGCCGGCGCGCCGTTCCGGCCGAGCCACGCCTCGCTGGCGGTCGAGCGCGGCCTCTTTCTCGTGCCAGAGGACCGCAAGCTCGCCGGCCTGCTGCTCGACCTGCCGATTTCGCAGAACATTTCGCTGCCCGACCTGCCGACCCATTCCCGCAATTTCATGGTCAGCACGGCCAGCGAGATCCGCACGGCCGAAACGCAGCGGCGTAACCTCGGCATCAAGGCGCCGCAGGTCAGCACCAAGGCCGCCAATCTCAGCGGCGGCAATCAGCAGAAGGTGGTGCTGGGCAAGTGGCTGGCCATGTCGCCCAGGGTGATGATCTTCGACGAGCCCACGCGCGGCATCGACGTCGGCGCCAAAGCCGAAATCTATAAGCTCATGCGCGGCCTCGCCGATGCCGGCGTAGCCGTGATGATGATCTCGTCCGACATGGAGGAGGTGATCGGCGTCTCCGATCGCATCGCCGTCATGCACGAGGGGCGCATATCGGGGACGCTGGACCGCGAGCGGTTCAGCGAGGAAAACGTGCTGCAGCTCGCGGTGGGCAAGCCGTTGCAACAGGAGGGGACAGCGGCATGAACAAGAAGGACCTCGGTCTTCTCATTCTCATCATCGTGGTCGGCGCCGTCGTGGCGCTGATCAATCCACGCTTCCTCTTGCCGATCAACATCGCCAACACCGCCAACCTTGTCGGCATGTTCGGCATTTCTGCGCTCGGCCAGGCCTTCGTCATCATTACCGCCGGCATCGAATTGTCGGTGGGGTCGATGATCGCTCTGATCGGTGTGCTGTTCGTCGATTTCATCGCCAACCAGGGCATCCCCTGGCCCATCGCCGTAGCGCTGATGCTGCTGCTCGGGGTCGTCATCGGGCTGTTCCACGGCCTGTTGATCACCCGGCTCAACATGCAGCCCTTTATCGTTACGCTGTGTGGACTGTTGTTCTATCGCGGCATCGCGCGCTTCTACACCCAGGATTCCACCGCGGGCTTCGCCTTCGGCCAGAGTTTCCCCGATCTCGAGTTCATAACCGCCGGGCGGAGCTGGGGCGTCCCCAATTCGTTCATCGCCATGCTGGTGCTGGCCATCATCATGTGGTTCGTGCTGCACCGTTCGGTCTTCGGCCGCTATCTCTATGCCGTCGGCAAGAACGAGGAGGCGGCCCGCTATTCTGGCATCAAGACCGGCATGGTGATCGTCGCGGCCTACGTGATCTGCCAGGTGCTGACTGTGATCTCGGCGTTGTATTTTGCCATGTATACGCGATCGATCTCGCCCGGCTCGCATGGCAATTTCTACGAACTCTACGCCATCGCTGCGGCCGTGCTCGGTGGCTTCTCGTTGCGCGGCGGGGAAGGTTCGATCGTCGGCGCGCTGCTCGGCGTGGTGCTGCTGCAGGAATTGCAGAACCTGGTCAACCTGCTCGGCATCCCCTCATCGCTCAACTTCGCGGTGATGGGGGGCGTAATCCTCATCGGCGTCCTGATCGACCAGCAGTTCGATGCCTATCGCGAGCGCCGCCGCATCGCCGAGGCCGCCCGTCAGCAACCGGCGCAGCCGCAGGGCGCTCCGGCGGAGTAGGCAACAAAAACCCCCGTCATCGCTGGCGGGGGTCCGTCGTGGAACTGGAGCTGATCAGCCGGCCGAGGACGACGAGCCGGGCGCCATCGGCGTTGCTTCGGTCGACGAGGCCGGCGCCATCGGCGCGGCTTCCGAGGAAGAGGTCGGAGCCATCGGCGTCGCCTCGGTCGACGAGGCGGCTTCGCTCGAGGACGCCGGAGCGGCCTCCGACGACGACGCTGCTTCGCTGGAC
>JAEWCE010000307.1 GCA_023390785.1 Pseudomonadota bacterium | reverse complement strand
CTCCACCACTCTTCGCGTGGTCCCCCTCCCCGCAAGCGGGAGAGGCCAACTGCCGCCTCAAAAACAAAAGGCGGGCACCGGGCCCGCCTCAAACTCGCATCGCTGCTGGAACGTCAGTTCAGCTTGGCGCCGACATCCTTGATCGCGGCGTCGATCAGCGCGTCGCCGCGCTGGCTCATCTGCTTGGTCAGTACCACGCGGGCGGCTTCCACGGCCACGTCCGCGGAGCGGGCGCGCACTTCGGCGACCGCCTGCGATTCGGCCTGCGCGATTTTGTCTTCCACCGTCTTGGTGCGGCGGGCGATCAGCGTCTCCAGCGACGCCTTGGCCTCCGCCGTCAGTCGGAACGCTTCCTCGCGCGCCGCCGCCACGATGCTCTCGGCTTCGCTGGTCGCGGCCTGGCGCTTGCTCTCGTATTCCTCGAGCAGGAACTTGGCCTCGAGCCGCAGCCGTTCGGCCTCGGCCAGCTCGCCCTCGATCGCCTTGATGCGGCCGTCGAGCGCCTTGCTGATCATGCCTGGCACCTTGAAGTACAGCACCACGCCGATGAAAATGAACAGCGCGACAGCCGCCCAGAACGCTGCGTCGAATTCGAACGCCATCGCCTTACTCCTTAACCACCTGCGCCACGGCCGCCTGCACGTCCGCGGGGTTGGCTTCGCCGGTGAGCTGCTGCACGAGCGCCGCGGTGGTGTCCGCCGCAATCTCGTTCACCCGGCTCAGGGCGTCCTGCTTGGTCTTGCCGATGCGCGCCTCGGCGTCGGCGACCTTCTTGCTCAGGTCCTCCTCCACCGCCTTGCGCTTGGCGTCGATATCGGCCCGGATCGAGTTCCGGGTCTCTTCGGCGATCGCATGGGCGTTCTTGCGCGCTTCGCTGAGCGCCGCCTCGTAGGCCGCGATGGCCTTGTCGGTTTCGCCCTTCAGCCGCTCGGCCTCCTTGAGGTCGCCGTCGATGCGCGACTTGCGCCGGTCGATGATGCCGCTGATCTGCGGCAGCGCCACGCGGCTCAGCATGAAATACAGCGCGATGAAGATGATGGCGAACCAGAGCAACTGGCTCGGGAAGGTCGAGGTATCGAAGGGCGGAAAGCCCGGCGAGTGTTCCGCCTGCTCGGTGGTCTCGTGCACCTCGCCCGTCGCGGCCGGCGCTGCGGCCTGCTCCTGCACCACGGTGCCGTTCTGCACGGCATCGGCTGGGGCCGGGGAGGTCGTGGTCGCCTGCGCCACGAAAATTACGGATTGAGCCATTGCGGGTTACCTTGCTTGCACCTGCCCCGGGGCAAACCCCGAGGCAGCAGGATGTCTCGTCGGTCTCAGACCACGAACAGCAGCAGCAGCGCGATCAGCAGCGAGAAGATGCCGAGCGCTTCGGTAAGGGCGAAGCCGATGAGCAGGTTGGTGAACTGGCTCGCCGCCGCCGCCGGATTGCGCAGCGCGCCCGACAGGTACTGGCCGAAAATCACGCCCACGCCGATACCGGCGCCGCCCATACCGACGCAGGCGATGCCTGCACCGATGAGCTTGCCCAACATGTGCGCTGCTTGGGGATCCATGCTTTAGTCTCCTTGGTGTCTGGAATTCTGTTGGTTGAAGGGGTTGGCCTCAGTGGCCGGGATGGATGGCGTCCTGCAGGTAGACGCAGGTCAGCACGGCGAACACGAACGCCTGCAGCACGCCCACCAGCAGTTCGAGCGGCGTCAGGGCAATCGTCATGGCCAGCGGCAGCACGCCGAGCGGCGCCCACGCACCGGTGGCGATCAGCGCCACCACCATGCCGGCAAACACCTTGAGCACGATGTGCCCGCCCAGGATGTTGCCGAACAGACGCAGCGAGTGGCTGAGCGGGCGCGTGAAGAATGAGATGATCTCGATCGGCACCAGCAGGATCAGCAGCGCAAACGGCACACCGGATGGCACGAATACCTTCAGGAACTTGAGGCCGTTCTTGTAGAAGCCATAGATGATCACCGTCAGGAATACGGTGACGGCCATCGCCACCGTGATGATCAGGTGGCTGGTGACCGTGAAGAAATACGGGAACATGCCGAACAGGTTCGCCACCAAGATGAACATGAACAGCGAGAACACGAACGGCAGGAACTTCATGCCTTCGGTGCCGGCAGTACTGCGCACCAGATTGGCGATGAATTCGTAGGACATCTCGGTCATCAGCTGCATGCGGCCGGGCACGATTGCCCGCCGCCGGCTGCCCAGCACCAGGAAAGCCGAGATGACCGCCAGGATCAGCACCATGAACAGGGCCGAGTTGGTAAAGGCGATATGCACGCCCGACCCTTCGGTGCCGTTCCCGCCGAACGTGCCGATGTCGAAAAGATTGGTGATCCGGAACTGGTGGATCGGTTCAATCGCTGGTTCAGCCAATTCGAGTCTTTCCGTCCCGTTCAGTCGTCATCGTCGTCGGGCACCGCTGGTGTGCCGGCCGGCACAGCGGTCGCCTTGTTCATTTCCTTGGCGGCCCTTATCACGTTGAGCACGCCGGCGGCAAAGCCGAGCAGCAGCATCACGATCAGACCCCACGGTCGCGTAGGCAAAAACATGTCGGCGAGGTAGCCAAGACCTGCGCCGACGATGACCGCCGCCACGAACTCTGACATGAGCCGCCAGGCGATACTCAGCCCATTGGCAGTCTCCCGGTGCGGCTGCCCCGTCCCGGCCTCGGCCGGTCGTTGCGCTCGCGCACGAGCAATCCGTGCCTCCAGATCCGCGGTTGCCCTTCGTCCCGCCGACCCGGTTTCGGGGCGCTCGTCGTCACGTGGTTCGCTCATCGCGTCCCCTCGTATCGCCCCGGCACAAAAGGAAATTTATGCCCTCAAAGTCGCGCGCAACATAGTGTTGACTCAATTGGGTGTCAAGCGCCCAAAATCGCCCGTAAGGCATTGAAAAAACAGCCGTTTTTGCGTCAGCGCAGACCCGCGACAACGAGTCATCTGCTCGGCAATCCCTCCCCGCACAGCGGGCGAGGAGAACCACTCCCAACGTGGTGGAGGGTCGCTCCTGCTCACCCGGGCAGCGTTGGCCCTCCGGCCCCCGGCCTACACCGCGACCTTGGCCTCGCGCACCTGCATGGCGCCCGTCAGGTCCACCGACACCAGCTGGCTGACGCCGCGCTCGTACATGGTGACGCCGAACAGCCGGTTCATCCGCGCCATGGTGATCGGGTTGTGGGTGATCACCACGAAGCGCGTCTCGGTCCGCCCGGTCATCGATTCGAGCAGCGTACAGAAGCGCTCAACATTGGCGTCATCGAGCGGCGCATCGATTTCGTCGAGCACGCAGATCGGCGCCGGATTGGTGAGGAACACCGCAAAGATCAGGCTCATCGCCGTCAGCGCCTGCTCGCCGCCCGACAGCAGCGAGATCGACGACGGCTTCTTGCCCGGCGGCCGGGCGATGATCTCGAGTCCGGCATCGAGCGGATCGTCGCTCTCGATGAACTGCAGTTCCGCCGTGCCGCCGCCGAACAGTGTCGTGAACAGCTCCTTGAAGTGCCCGTTGACCTTCTCGAACGCCTCGGCCAGCCGTACCCGGCCCTCGCGGTTGAGGCTCTGGATGCCCGAACGCAGCTTGGCGATGGCGGCGACGAGGTCGTCGCGGTCCTTCACCATCACGTCGAGTTTTTCCTGCACCTCGACGCTTTCCTGCTCGGCCGCGAGGTTTACGCCGCCCAGCCGCTCGCGCTCGGCCTTCAGCCGCTCGACCTTGCGCTCGACGTTCTCTTCCTCGGGCAGGGCGTCCTGCGGCTTGATGCCGGCGGCCATTGCCGTCTCGGCGGCCTGGATGTCCAGCGTCTCCTGCACCTGCCGCTCGATCTGGTGGCGCTGGGCGATGAGACCCTTGAGTCGCTCCTCGACTCGCGCCAGATGCTCGCGGAAACCGCTCAGAGCATCGGCGGCGAGCCGCTGGGCCTTGTCGGCCTCGCGGTGCCGCGACTGCGCCTGCGCCAGTTCGTCCGACGCCGCGCCATGCGCCGCGCGAGCGGCCGCAATTTCGGTGTCGAGGGCGGCACGGCGCTCCTCGAAGCCGCTCGGCGCATCGTTGAGCGCCTCGAGCTGGGCGCTGAGATCGTTGAGGCGGGCCTCGAGCGTGGTCACCTGTGCCTCGGCGCCCTGCCGCCGCCGCGTCCAGTTGCCGACCTCGGTGCCGATCTGCGCCAGCCGGCCGCTGCGCAGCTGCGCCGCCGTCTCGAACTGCCCGAGCTTAAGCCGCGCCTGGTCGGCGGCCGCGCGTGCTCCGTCGAGATGCGCGCGCTTGCCCTGCAGCAGCGCCGCGGCCTCCGCCTCGTCGCCGGCTTCCTCCAGCGCCGTCCTGGCGTCCGCCTCGATGCCCTCGGCCTCGGCGAGCGACGAGCTCAGCCGCACCCGCGCCTCTTCCAGCGCCGACTGCCGCGAGGCGAGCTCGGTGATCGCCCGCGTCGCCTTGTCGAGCGCCTGCTGCGCCGCGCCGATCTCACGCTGCGCGTTGCGCCAGGCGTCGCGCTTTTCGCGCTCGCCGCGCCGGTGCTGCTCCAGCGCCTCGGCCAGTGCCGCGGCGTCGGCCTTGAGCGAATTGCGAGTGGCCCTCGCCTCGTTGAGCTCGGCATCGAGCTCGGCCAGCCGGTTACGCTGCGCCAGCCGCTGCGCCGCCGCCGTCGGGGCTTCCGCCGCCGCCACGAACCCATCCCAGCGCCACAAATCGCCGCCCTTGCTGACCAGCCGCTGCCCCGGCTTCAGCTCGGCCTGCAGCCGCGCGCCATCGGCCTTGTCGACCAGCCCGATCTGGTCGAGCCGGCGCTTCAACAGCGCGCTGCCCGACACATGCGCCGATAGCGCAATGGCGCCGCCCGGCAGCGCCGCATCGCCGCTGCCGTCGATGGGCCCGGCCCAGTGGAGCGGCGCTCCAGCGTCCGATGACGCCTCGAGGTCGTAGCCGAGCGCCGCGCCCAGCGCCGTCTCGAACCCGGCATCCACCTTCAGTTCGTCGGCAATCGCCGCCCATAACCCCTTGGCGCCGCCATTGAGAAACCGGTTGAGCGTCTGCGCCTCGGAGTCGAGCCGGTTGAGCTGGGTTTCGACCTCCTGCAGCTTCGGCCGCGCCACATCCAGCGCCGCCTGCGCCTGGCGCGTCGCCTCCTCGGCCGCCACCGCCGCCGCTTCTGCCTCGGCCGACAGCGCCTGTGCCGCCTCCAGTGCCGCGCGGCGCGCGATGACGCCGTCGTCCGCCTCGAGCTGCCGCGCCACGCCCTCGGCGTCGCGCACCACCTCGTCGATCTGCTGCTTCAGC
>JAEWCE010000234.1 GCA_023390785.1 Pseudomonadota bacterium | reverse complement strand
CGGCCGCCCCGGCGCTTCCACCGCGACGGCGCCGCGCCGCGCCCCGACGGGGCCGATGCCGCGGGCGGGCCGAACCGGCCGCATTTCGACAAGCGTCCCAAGCGCTTTGGCGAGGACAAGAAGCCGTTCGACGGCAAGAAGTTTGCCGGCAAGCGCGGCGGCGACCGCAACGACGACTGGAAGCAGCACCGGCCGCGCGACAAGCGCGAGACGCCGCTCGATCCGGATTCGCCCTGGGCGGCGCTGGCGGCGCTGCGCAATCCCAAGCCCGAATAGCGCTTGGACAAGCAGCGCCTCGACAGATGGCTGTTCTTTGCGCGCGCGGTGAAATCGCGCACGCTGGCACAGAAGCTGATCGAGGCCGGGGCGGTGCGGGTGAATTCCGCCCGCGAAACCCGCACCGATTGCCAGGTGGGCGCGGGCGACGTGCTGACCATGAGTATCGGCGCCCGGGTGCTGGTGTGGAAGATCCGCGACCCCGGCGCGCGCCGCGGCCCACCGGCCGAAGCCCAGGCGCTGTACGAGGACCTGTCGCCCGACTTGAGACCGGGCGGCTGAAGCGTTACATGTAACGCATGAGCACTGCACCAAAGCGTCCACAATCCCCATCGGCCCGCCGCGTTGCGGCCTACCGGCAGCGCATGCGCGATGCCGGGCTGGTGCCTAGGACGATCTGGGTGCCGGACACCAGAAATCCGGAATTTCTGGCCGGGCTGGAACGCGAGGCACACATTATCGCCAGCGCTGAGGAAGAACGCTCCGTGCTGGCATGGTGTGACGACATGCAGGCCGGGCTCGACCTCGGTCCGATCCCGGAGTACCGGCTCCCTGACAAGAGGTGAACCGCGGCGACCTCTATATCGGGGTGCCGCCCGGCGACTACGGCAAGCCCCGGCCGGTCCTGATCGTTCAGAGCAACTGGATAGGTCCGCTGGAATCGAGGATCATTTGCCCGCTGACCACGCATGAGGAGCCTGTCGCTTTCCTTCGGCTGCGGATTGAGCCGACGCCCGAAAACGGGCTTGAGCGTACGTCCTTCATTATGATCGAGAAGATCATGACCGTTCCGGCTTGGCGCTTCCGCCAAAAGATCGGGGAACTGGACTCCCTCGCCATGGATATCGTCGGAACGCGTTTGGCGGTCGTGCTTGGCCTCGCCTGAAAACGATCTTTCGTGCGCCGCCTGATCGCCGGAAATCCGCGCCCTTTCGCTCACTTGCGAGCCATTCTAAAACGCGTTAGCACCGCTGCGACCGCCGGCCTCTCCCGCCTGGCGCCCAAGGACTTTCCTGCCGCACATGACCTACATCGTCACGGACAACTGCATTAAGTGCAAATACATGGACTGCGTCGAGGTTTGCCCCGTCGACTGCTTCTATGAGGGCGAGAACATGCTCGTCATCCATCCGGACGAATGTATCGATTGCGGCGTGTGCGAGCCCGAATGCCCGGCCGAGGCGATCAAGCCGGATACTGAGCCCGGCCTCGACAAGTGGTTGGATGTAAACGCGAAATACGCGTCCGCCTGGCCCAATATCACCGAAAAGAAGGAGCCGCCGCCCGACGCCAAGGAATTCGACGGCGTCGAGGGCAAGTTCGAGAAGTACTTTTCGGAAGCCCCTGGCGAAGGCGACTAGGCCTGCCCATCTGATAGGCAGTTCCGTCAACCAGACGCCCTGCCCGCGGCCCGATTAACGCAGTGATTCGGCAATTTTGATTTTGCTGGAAAATTGTGCTATGGTCCGAATTATCGATGCAGCAACCAACCCTGTGCCTCGCGGCACTCTTTTTTTGACCTCGTCAAACAACGGATCAACCGGACGGTCTAGCGGGACCGGACGGCGGTAAGGGCTTGCTGCAAAAAGTAACAAGGACGGTCTTCCGCAAAGAACCGGTCCGGGCGGCGTCAAAGGAGTATCTCATGGTAGCCAAGAAGTCTGTGCAGCGGCTCGGATTCAAGACCGGAGAATATATCGTCTATCCGTCCCACGGCGTGGGCATGATCACCTCGATCGACGAGCAGGAAGTGGCCGGCCTCAAGCTCGAGCTGTTCGTGATCTCGTTCGAGCAGGACAAACTGACGCTGCGCGTCCCCACCGCCAAGATCAAGTCTGTCGGCATGCGCAAGCTCGCCGAGGAGCCGGTGGTCAAGAAGGCGCTGGAGACGGTGACCGGCCGCGCCCGCGTGAAACGCACCATGTGGTCGCGCCGCGCGCAGGAATACGAGGCCAAGATCAATTCGGGCGACCTGATCGCCATCTCGGAAGTCGTGCGCGACCTCTACCGCTCGGATGACCAGCCGGAGCAGTCCTACTCCGAGCGCCAGCTGTTCGAGCAGGCGATGGACCGGATGAGCCGCGAGATCGGTGCGGTCAACAAGCTGACCCTGACCGAGGCCGTGCAGCTGATCGAAAAGCAGTTGCAGAAGGCCCCGCGCCGCGGCCCGCGCACCGAGTCCGACGCTGAGGAAGCCGCCGCATAAGGCGGTCACCCATACGAAAATGCAGAAGGCCGGCAGTGATGCCGGCCTTTCTTTTGTCGCGTCGACCTCAGTTCACGGTGATGATCTTGTAGGCCGCGCCGGGCGTCACCGGATCCCCGGGATAGAGGTTGTTGAGGATGTAGAACAGATTGCTCGCGTCCTTGACCGGTCCCATGCGGCGCGCCAGGGAGTCGGCGCTGTCGACCGGGCCGGCCACCACCGTCTTGACGTTGAGCGTATGGATCTGTCGCAGGTCGGCCGTAGAGGTGGCGCGGAAGCTCTGCAGCGTCTGCTCGGCGCCGCGCGCGAACAGCTCGCTGTCGATCCGCGCGGCAAAGATGAAGCGGTACACGGCGCTGCCGTAGCGCACCACCTCGACGCGGAAATTCCACTGGTCGGTCTTGGCGATGCCGGACGCGGTGTCGAAGCCGTTGATGGAGCGGTTCTGCACTGAATTGGGAACCAGCCCGGCGATCCATCCCGAGCGCAGATAGTCGGCAAGCGCCATGGTGGTGGGCACCTGTGCGCTGTCGAAACGCACCGCCTCGCCGTCGCCGGCGACTCCCACCACGGCGCCGTTGGAAATCTGCAGATTGTAGCCCTTGGGCACGGTGAAGGTGAATTTCAGCGACGGCTGGATGAAGCGCTGCCCGGCGATGGCGCCCTGCTGTGGGCTGTCGCCGTAGATCATGCCGTCGATCGCCGTCATGTATTCGGGCCGCGCCTGCTGGCCGATGCCGGGCGCGCCGAAGAAGCTGCGCGCGATCTCGGTCGCCTTCTGGATGCGGTCGGGGGTGGAAGGATGCGAGCTCAGGAAGTCAGCGCCCTGGTCGGCGCCGCCCGAGGTGTATTGGGCGAACCGGCCCATGGCGCCGAGGAAGCGCGCCGCCGCATGCGGATCGAACCCGGCCTTGCCGGCGATCATGATGCCCTCCTTGTCGGCCGCCAGCTCCTGCGCCTGGCTGAAAGCGGCGAGCGAGAGCTGCGCCTTGTTGGCCGACTGGTCGGTCGAGGGATCGCCGCCGAACACGCCGCTCACCACCTTGTCGACCAGCGCCGTGGTGCGGATGCGGTTGGTGCGCGCCTGCGCGTGCTTGAGGATGACGTGCGAGATTTCGTGCGCCAGCACCGCCGCCAGCTCGCTCTGGTCGTTGGCCAGTGCCAGGATACCGCGCGTCACGTAGATGTATCCGCCGGGCAGCGCGAAGGCATTGACGATGGGGCTGTCGAGAATGGTGACGGTGAATTTGGTGTTCGGCTGGTCGGCCGCCGACAGCAGCTTGCTGACGATCTGCGCCAGCATGATCTCGGCCGAGCGGTCGGAATAGATGCCGCCATAAGAGGCGACGATCCTGGGATTCTCCCGCGCCCCGATGATGTCGTCTTCCGGATCGCCCGTATCGGAGACCAGCGGCGCCAGCGGCCCGGTGCCCTGGGTGACCGGCGTGCCGGGGCCGAGCACACTGGAGCAGCCGGCGAGGATCGCAACGACAGCCAGAAGCAACAGGCGGGAGGCGAGACGCACACTCATGGAGCCGCCAGCACCTCGATCTGCTCGGGGTGGGTGATCTCGACGCGCGGCCCGTCCCTGAGGTCGATCCAGCCGCGCACGCGCACCAGCGCGCCGCCGAGCTTGAGCGGATCGATCCCCTCGTCGCTGAACAGGCGCAGTGCCTTCGCCTCGATCACCGCGGTGAAGTCCTCTTTGTAGTGGCGGCCGAAATTCAGATAGACGCGGCCACCGCTCTTGCCGGCCTCGAGCACCCGGCCCTCGACCAGCTCATAATGTCCCGAAAGCGTCGAAAAATCCGCCGGCCGCCCGGCTCGGCGCACCCTGTAATAGGGATCGCCCCAGATGCCAAGGGCAGCAATGCGTGCTTTCCCCTCCGCTGCGAACAGGTCGGGCAGGCAGGCACGATTGTCGGGGAAGGAGTAAACGCGCGCCATGCCGCGGCCGAGCATCTGCTGCTGCACCCAGAGCTCGGGCGTCGCCGTGACGAAGACCTGCGCCAGCAGCCGGCCGTACCGATCCTTCTCCTCGCCGCCATAGCGCAGCAGGACGGACTTGCCGAGCGTCAGGTCGCTGAGGGCCTGCTTCGACTCGGCGGCCTTCGGCCAGTCCGCGAGCCCATCCCGCCCGAGCGCCAGATGCGGCGCCTGGATGCCGATCAGCCGCACCACGAGGCCATTGTCGAGCAGCAGCGTGTCGCCGTCGACAATCTGGGTGACCGTGCCCCTGGGGCCATCGCGCAAGCCTTCGCAGGCCGACGCCAAGGGCATCGACATCAGCGACACGACGACGGCACCCAAGACGGCATGTTGAACGCGCAAATCCGGCCCCACCCGATTGCCCACTATCCTGCAGCAGAATACGGCGAAAATCCCGTTTCGGTTGCGCATGGCCGCTTCGCACGCCCGGCAGGCCCCCCGTGTCTGCCTCGGCGGCGAGGCGTCGCGCCGATGCCGGCCCGGCCGAACCATTCCCCGTGCCGCACGTTGGCGTAGGTTCGGGGAGTATAGCCAACCATGAAATTGCCGAGCCTGACCGGTGTCCGTGGCATCGCCGCGCTGTGGGTGGTGCTGTTCCACCTGCAGCAATATGGCAACGCCTTCGGCCTCCCCGCGATGACGGGGCTGCCGATCCTGCGCACCGGCTGGGCCGGGGTGGACCTGTTCTTCGTGCTCTCTGGGTTCGTCCTGATGCTGGTGCACGAGCGCGATTTTCCGTGCCTCGCCTGGGCACCGGCCGCACGCTTTGCCTGGTTGCGGTTCTTCCGCGTCTATCCGCTGGCCACGGTGGTGCTGCTGCTGATCCTGCTGCTGACGCTGCTCGACCCCCGCTTCACCGCCTATTGGGCGCACAGCGCCATCCCGCACAATTTCACCGTCTCATCGTTCTTTCGCACGCTGGCGCTGGCCAACCGCTGGTGGTCGCCGACCGACGGCGACTGGAACCAGCCCGAGTGGTCGCTGAGCGTCGAGATTCTCGGCTACGTCGCCTTTCCGGCCATCGCGTTCGCCGCAACGCGGCTGACCAGCCGGCCCTGGCTGATCGGCCTTGCCGCGCTCTGCCTCGCCTTCCCCACCGCGTACGCCCTCGTAATGCACGGCAAGCCGTTCAACGATGATATCTTCTGGGGCGCCGGCACGCGCATGGCCGGCGCCTTCACCGGCGGCATCGTGCTCGCCCGCCTGCATCGGCTGACACCGGAGCACGAACGCCGCCGGCAGGGCGCGATCGCGACAGGCGCGCTCGTTGCGCTCGGCGTCTGCCTGCTGCTGCCGCCCTTCGGCTACAGCCTGTTGACCCCGTGCTTCGGTGCGCTGGTCTATGGCCTTGCGGCGGACCGCGGCACGGCCAACCGGCTGTTCGCACATCCGCTCGCGGTATGGCTGGGCGCGATCTCGTTCCCGCTCTACCTCGTGCACGTGATGGCGCTGAGCTGGCTGCGCTTCACGCTGGAGCAGGACCATGCCGGCAGCACGGAACGGCTCGCCGCCACGGCGCTGCTCGGCGTGTTCATCTTCGCGCTGGCCTGGCTGCTGCATCTTTATGTCGAGCAGCCGAGCCATCGCTTCGCCCGCCGGGCGATCACCCCCGAGGGCGCGGGCGCGCCGGCGGCGGCGTCTTAACGAACGGCCGATGCTTGGCTCTTATTTGAGCT
Organism: Pseudomonadota bacterium; assembly: GCA_023390785.1. Classification (GTDB taxonomy): domain Bacteria; phylum Pseudomonadota; class Alphaproteobacteria; order Rhizobiales; family Devosiaceae; genus Devosia_A. The sequence goes on along the minus strand of JAEWCE010000234.1, from coordinate 28,472 downwards.
TCGTTTATGGTCCGCCGCGCCGACCCCGTAGCTCAGCAGGATAGAGCGTGGGATTCCTAATCCCAAGGCCACGCGTTCGAATCGCGTCGGGGTCACCACTCCCTTTGCTGCAGTGCAAAGCCCCTCCGGCGGGGAGCCGGAGGGGCGGCGCACCGGGGCGTGCGCGGGGAACGGTCAGACGAAGCCGGCTTCGCAGCGCGAGCCGCGGGTGGCGAAATCGGTCAAGATGTCGGCGACCAGCAGGCGCTCGCCCGGGGCGAGCATCTTGGGGAGCAGCATCGTGCCATTGTCGCCGGTGGAGGCGGCCCATGCCACCTGGCGGCCGGAATCGGCGTTGTCGTCGCCAAAATTGGTGATGATCAGGTCGTAGCCGCGCACGGTACAATCGAGCGCCTGGGTATGATGCACCTGCTTGGGCGCGATCTTGAGGATCGGCAGCGCGAAGGCACTGGTGGCGAGCGACACGGTGACGGCGGCAGCGAGGCCGGCGACGGCGAGCTTGGACAGGTTGGGCATAGCTGGATTCCTCGGTTGATGGGTGGACGGGTCGGCCCGTCCGTTGTCCGCCTTGTCGCGTCCGGCGCTTGAACCGGCACTGACTGGCGGTTTTATCCATCGTTCAGCGTCCAACGCTGCCGGTGCGTGCCCCTCCTCACCGTCAATGTCCGGTTGCCGCCGCATTGCCGCCGCGATAATCGCGTTCTGGTCTGGCCCGCTTCGCTTTCCCCACAAGGACCTCCGCCCCATGCATTTCGCCATGCTCCGTGCCCTGCCTCTCATCGCCGTCCTTGCCCTGGGCGCCTGTGCCAGCGGCGGTGGCGCCCTGTCGCCGGGGCTGGCGCAGCGCATGGACATGCCGGGGGCGCAGCTCAACCGGGCCGAGGCGCTGGGGATCGTCAACAATTACCGCGCCCAGAGCGGCGCCGGCGCGCTGGTCGAAGACGCCGGGCTCGACGCGCAGGCGCAGCAGCTCGCCCAGCAATATGCCAGGACCGGCAAGCAGCCGGCCAAGCCCGCCGGCATCGCCCAGATCCGCTATTCGGCCGGTTACTTCACCTTCGCCGAGACGTTTTCGGGCTGGCGCAATTCACCGGCCGACGCACCGGCGCTGACCGACCGCAATGCCACCAAGGCGGGCGTCGCAGCAGTGTACGATTCCGCCTCGCCCTACGGCGTCTATTGGGTGATCGTCCTTGCCTGACGAAGTGCTCGACGCGCGCGGGCTCAAATGCCCGCTGCCGGTGCTGAAGATGGAAAAGCGCCTGGCGCAATTGCCGCCGGGCGCGGCCCTGACCGTGCTCGCGACCGATCCGATGGCCAGGATCGACATTCCACTTTACTGCACCCAGCACGGGCACGCCTGCGTGGTGGGCAACGACGCAGGCGCGCTGAGCTTCGCGATTGTAAAGGCGCTCTAGTCGAAGCTCGCATTCGGTCCCTCCCCTGCGCCGCAGGCGTAGTGGAGGTGGCAGCGAAGCGGGCGGAGGGGGGCGGCCGCTGGAAGCGGTGGTTGGCGCCGCCCCCTCCACCATGCTCTTCGTGGTCCCCCTCCCACGCAAGCGGGGGAGGATCGCCGACTGCGCCTCCCGGTCGCTAATGTTGCTCTAGTTCGATGCTACTGCGGCGACGCCGTTGTCGGGCCGCGGGCGCGGCATGGGAATGTCGACCACCTTGCTGAGCTCGGTGGCGACATAGGTCGGGCCGGGAATCTTGTCGCTCAGAAAGCTCGGCTTGCCCTTGAGGCCGTAAGGGAAGTCGGCCATGCGCTGCTTCACATAGGCCTTGGCCTTCTTGCCGCAGATCAAGGGGCTCATGTCGACCGGATCGGTGTCGAGGTCCTTGATGTCAAGCACGGTCTGGCCGGTCGGCGTCAGCTCGCCCGCGAGGCCGCGGAGGAAGAGCTGTGCCGTCATCTCGTTGCGCTCGCGCACGGACGAGGCGCCGAGCACCACCGCCAGCAGCGAGCGGCCATTGCGCTCGAGCGTTGCGACGATGTTGAGGCCGGACGAACAGATGTAGCCGGTCTTCATGCCGGTGATGCCCTGGAAATGCTGCAGGAGGCCATTGCTGGTCTCGAGCTTGTGCGCCCCCAACTGCACCCACTGCGTCTCGAAGATCGGCTGGTATTGCGGGAAGTCGCGCTTGACGTAGAGCGCGATGATGGCGAGGTCGCGCGCCGAGCTGATCTGGCCCGGGCTCTTGAGGCCGTTGGCGTTGTCGTAGTGGGTCGCCGTCATCCCCATCTGCTGCGCCATCAGGTTCATCTGCGCAACGAACGCCTTCTCGCTGCCGCCGACGGTCTCGGCGATGGCGACGGCCATGTCGTTGGCCGACTTCACCAGCATGATGTAGAGCGCGTCCTTGAGACTGACGGATTCGCCGACCTCGAGGCCGGACTTCGCCGGCGCCTGGTTCCACGCATGCTGGCTGATGGTGACGGGCGTATCGAGCGTCACCCGCCCGTCCTTGATCGCGGCGAAGGCAAGATAGGCCGTCATCAGCTTGGTCACCGAGGCGGGGTGCCACGGCTGGCCGGCATCCTGCGCGTACAGCACCTGCAGCGTCGACGCATCGAGCAGCAGCATCGGAATGGCCGAGGCGGGAGCGGCGGTGGAGGCGAAGAGCGCGAGGCACAAAGCGAGTGTCCGGGCAAATCGCGCAACCAGCATGAGGGGAAACTTCCGTCGCAAAATCAGTGGCCTGCTTCTAGCTCCGGAGTGTGGCCACCTCAAGGACGGGGGCGCCGCCTGACGAGGTTTTGAACCGCTGTTCATTGCGCCACGTCCTGCAAGACGACCGCTGCAGCGCGCAAAGAGTCAGGCCGCCAACAATAACGTTCTGAGCCCTAGGCACAGACAGTAACCCACCCTATATTGGCGGAAACGACGGAGGCTCAGATGGGCGACAGAGTGGAAGGCGACCAGGTACAGATCTGCGGCGCCATGGGTGACATCCTCAACCGCATCGGCGACAAATGGAGCGTCATGGTGGTCGGGCATCTGACCAAAAAGACCATGCGCTTCAATGAATTGCGCCATTCGATCGGCGGCATCAGCCAGCGCATGCTGACGCTGACATTGCGCAATCTCGAGCGTGACGGGCTGGTGATCCGCACCGTCTATCCCGAAATCCCGCCGCGCGTCGAGTACCAGCTTACCGAGCTCGGCCGCACCCTCACCGACCCGCTCGACGAGTTGTGGAACTGGGCGGCCCGGCACATGCACTCGGTGAACGAGGCGCGCGCCAATTACGACCGCATCCATAGCGCCGGCGACACACCGCAGCCCGAGACGCGCCGGTACGCCGGGGCCGCCAACTGAGCGGCGCGCCGGCGACGCGTCGCAGTCTCGCCGCCGATCTTGCGGCGATCGGCCTCGCGCCCGGCGACAGCGTGCTGGTGCATGTCGGCTTCCGCTCCATCGGCCGCATCATCGGCGGCCCCGATACGCTGCTTGCAGCCCTGCGCGACACTGTCGGCCCGGACGGCACGATCCTCGGCTATACCGACTGGCAGGGCCAGGACGATTTCGACGACTTTCCCGATCTGCGCGACGACATCCCGCCGTTCGATCCGCTGACGTCGCGCGCCACGCGCGACAATGGCTTCTGGCCCGAACTTCTACGCACCACACCGGGCGCCTTGCGCTCGGGCAACCCCGGCGCGTCGATGGCAGCGATCGGCTGCCGCGCCGCCTGGTTCACCGCCGGCCACGCGCTCGACTACGGCTATGGTCCGGCCTCGCCGCTCGGCAAGCTGGTCGAGGCGGACGGCAAGACGCTGCTCGTCGGCTGTGACTGGGACAAGATGACGCTGCTGCACCACGCCGAGCATCTCGCTGACATCGAGCATCGCATCAAACGCTACGAGAGCCCGCTGCTGCTCGACGGCAAGACCGTATGGCGCTGGTTCGAAGAGTTCGACACCAGCCATTCGCCCGATGGCCTGCCGGAGGACTATTTCATCAGCGTGGTCGAGGCGTTTCTTGCGACCGGCAACGGCAAGCGCGGCCCTGTCGGCGCCGCGCCGTCGTTATTGGTGCGCGCGAAAGAGATCGTGCCGTTCGCAGTGGCGTGGCTGGAAGAGAAGCTACCACGACCGTAAATGCCGCAGTCGGGTGCTCCCCTGGGCGAAGCCATGGGGGAGGTGGCACGCGTCAGCGTGACGGAGGGGGTGGCCCCACGCACTGAGGCCGGTGCCAGCGGCCACCCCCTCCGTCGCTTCGCGCCACCTCCCCCATCGCTATGCGATAGGGGAGGACCCAACTGCGGACTATACCAGTTTCTTGATCGGCTTCTTGCGCCAGAAGAACCAGTAGTAGAGGCCCTGCAGCACGAACATGGTGCAGAAGCTGGTGGCGTAGCCGGTCCAGATGCCGTCGAGGCCCAGCCACGTCGTCGACAGGTAAAGCGCCAGCGGCGTTTCGACGATGATGATGGTGCCGAGGCTGATCAGCATCGGGATCAGCACATCGCCCGAGGCGCGCATGATGCCCGACAGGATCACCGCGAAGCCGAACATCAGCACGCTCCACAGCACGATGTGGAGCAGCGTTTCAGTCATCTCCACCACCCTCGGCTCGGTGATGAACAGTTCCACCAGCGTCTGGCTGAAGATGTAGGCGGCCAGAATCAGCGCGCCGGTGATGATGATGTTTATGACCATCGCCGTGCGCGTGATGCGGCCGAGTTGATCCTGCTGCCCGGCGCCGATGGCCTGTGCCCCGAAGATCGAGGCGGCGATGCCGATCGACATGGCCGGGAACTGCACATAGCTCATCACCTGCCCCACCGCGCCATAGGCGGCGGTGGCGTCCGAGCCGAAGCGGTTGATGATGCCGACCACGACGATGGCGGCCACCGACGACACGATCATCTGCACGCCGGCCGGTACGCCGAGCTTGAGGATCATCCGCAACAGCCCGAAATCGACGCCCAGATGCTCGAGGAACACCCGGTCGGGCGCCAGTGGATGCTTGCGCGCCCTCAGGTAGAAGAACAGGAAGACCAGGACACTGAGGAAGCCGGCGATGAACGCTACCGCGGCCGACAACAAACCGAGCTTGGGCAATCCGCCCCAGCCGAGGATGAAGGCCGGCGTGACAACGAGGCCGACCAGGATCGAAATGATCAGCGAGAACAGCGGCGTCACGGTGTCGCCGACGCCACGCAGGATCGACGTGACGATCAAGAAGATGAAGAAGCCCGGCATGCCGAGCAGGATAACCCGCCCGTAGGCTGTCGATTCCTCGATGATGTTGGCCGGCACGCCGAGCACCGTCATGATCTGGCGGGTGAACAGCGCCCCGACCAGCGCCACCACCAGACCGGCCAGGAATGTCACCGTGATGGTGGTGCCGGCGATTTCCTTGACCTTGAGCTCGTTCTTGGCGCCGAAGGCCTGACCGATCAGCACCGTCGAGCCCGAGGCGAGCCCGATGATGAAGCTCATCAGAAAGAACATCAGCGGAAAGAACGCCGCCGCCGCGGCCAGCGCGTCCACGCCGATCAACTGGCCGACATAGATATTGTTGATGGTGCCGCTCATGGCCTGCAGGATGTTGCTGACCATCAGTGGCACGAGGAACAGAAGGAACCGCTGCCACAGCGGCTTTTGCGCGGGGGTCATGTCAAACTCCTGAGAACCCGGTCTCGTCTGGATGCGGTCCCAAGGGCGTCGTCCGGCAGGGATGGCCGGCAGTCGCAGAGGGCCTCTTCACGTCCGATGGACAGGACGCCGGCGGGTCAGAGCTCAGGTTTTTTGGAACGCACGGGCGTGCTGTGTATCCGTGGCCTCGGGCAGCGTCAATCGCCCTGGATCAGCCCGCAGCTTGCCCATTGCTGCCGGCGCAAAAGGCGCCGATTATGACGGGCAGTCGTTTCATCCGGTCCAGCATGAACCTCGCTTCGTTCGCCCCGCACGGCCCCGGCAGCCGCAATGCCTTCGTGCTCGCGCTGAGCCAGGGGCTGTATGTCTGCGGCATTTCCGTCGACCTGACGCTGACCGGCATCACCGGCTACCAGCTGGCTCCGGACAAGGCGCTGGCCACCCTGCCCTTCGCGCTGATCACGGTCGGCGCCGCCATCGTCACGGTGTTCGCCGCCATCATCCTCGGCCGCATCGGCCCTCGCCTCGGCTTCGCCGTGGGCTCCCTCTGCGGCACCGCCGGCGGGCTGATCTCGGTATTCGCCGTGTTCCACGGCAATTTCTGGCTGTTCTGCCTCGGCACGGCGCTGATTGGCGCCTATCAGGGCTTTGCCCAATATTACTCCATCGCTGCCGCCGATTCGGTGACTGCCGAATTCAAGAGCCGCGCCATCTCCACCGTGCTTGCCGGCGGCGTGCTCGCGGCACTGGCGGGGCCGGCGCTGGCAGCGCTTACCAGCACGCTGGTCCCCGGCGTGATGTTTGCCGGCGCCTACATGCTGGTGGCCGTGCTGGCGCTCATCGCCACCATCATTGTCCTGGCGCTCTATCGCGACGTCGAGCCGGTGGCGATCGTCAGCGACGTGCCGCCGCGGCCGCTGCGCGAGATCATCCGCCAGCCGATCTTCGGCGCCGGCGTCGCCACCACCATGGCCTCGGCCGCCGCCATGACGCTGGTGATGACCGCGGCGCCGCTGGCGGCGGTGGCCTGCGGCTACCCTATCCAGGACGGCGCCCACATCATCCAGTTGCACCTGATCGGCATGTTCGTGCCGTCGTTCTTTTCCGGCCGGCTGGTGGCGAGGTTCGGCGTCTGGCCGGTGCTGGCGACGGGCATGGCGCTGCTGGTTGTGTGCGCCGTTACCGCCATCAGTTCCACGGCACTACCGGCGTTCTATGCCGCGCTGTTCTTCCTCGGCGTCGGCTGGAACCTGATGATCGTTTCTGGAACGACGCTCCTGTCGCAGTCGTATCGCCCCAACGAGCGGCCGAAGACGCAGGCGATCAGCGGGCTGTTCAACAACCTCGCCGGCTCGGCCGGCGCCCTGTCGGCCGGCATCGCCCTCGAGACTGCGGGCTGGAACCTGCTCAATCTGGGCATGGCGCCGATCCTGATCCTCAGCCTGATCATGATCCTGCGCTGGGTGCGGGCCCGGCGGCTCGAACCGGCGCTGGCCTGAGCCACCGACGGAACGCAACCGCGCGGCCCGGAGTTTGCCCCACAGTCGGCGCGCGATCCCTCGTGCGCTCTTTGCAGCAGATTTCGAGGAGGAGCCCATGCGCACCATCACCGCCTTGTTCGACACCTACGAGCACGCCGCCTCGGCTGTGCGTGCCGTGCGCGACGCGGGGATAGACAGTGCCGACATCTCGCTGGTCGCCAACAATGTCGCCGGTGACATCGACGCCGACGTCGACGCCGAGGAAGGCGCGGCTGCCGGTGCGGGCGTCGGCGCCGTCGCCGGAGGCGGCGCGGGATTGCTCGCGGGGCTCGGCGCGCTCGCCGTTCCCGGCATCGGGCCGGTGATTGCCGGCGGCTGGCTGCTGGCGACAACCTTTGGCGCCCTTGCCGGCGCCGCTGTGGGTGGCGCCGCAGGCGGCCTGCTCGGTGCCCTCGCCAATGCCGGCGTGCCCGAGGAAGAGGCCCACGTCTATGCCGAAGGGGTGCGCCGGGGCGGCACGCTGGTCAGCGTCCGCGCCGCCGACGACCGTGCCGACAGCATTGCCGCCATCCTGCGCCACGCGGACGGCGTCGATATCGACGCGCGCAAGGCCAACTACATCGCCGAGGGCTGGCGCGGCTTCGACGAGGATGCCCCAGCCTATTCCGAAGAGCAGATCCGCGACTACCGCAGCGTCTATGGCAGCGTGCCGCCGATCGTCTGAACCGTCCACCGGTTGATGAGGCGCCGGTGTCGCACGGCACCCGCGCCTTTCCGTGGAAAGACCACACAGCGCCTCCACGACGCAGGCGCACCATGTCATGCTCGCCCCGAGCTTGAGGGAGCCCCACAGATGATCCGCAGCCTGTCGCTAGTGTTTGCCGCCACCCTGGCGTTGAGCGTCACACCCGCCCTGGCCGGCACGGCCGAAGATGCGTTCCTGGGCAAGCTGGCCGGCAGCTACAGCGGCACCGGCAAGCTTACCGGCGGCCGCACCGGCGCCCTGAGCTGCACGCTCACGATCCGCAGCACGGCGGCCGGCGCGTCCTACCGGGGCAAATGCGACGTACCCGAGATGGGCCCGCAGGGCTTTTCGGGCGACATCTCGTACAACGACAAGGCCCGCCGCTACGAGGCCACTTCACCCACCGGCATGGTCACCGTAGGGAGCAAAAGCGGAAGCACGCTGACCTTCAACGCCAAGATCCGCGGCATGGCCACCGGCAACTCGGTGATGAAGCTCAGCGCCGGCCGCGTCACCGTCGACACCAGCATCGACGACCCCAATTCCGGCCTGCCCGTCAAGGCCCATATCGACATGAAGCGGTAGCTGGTGCCCCCGGTCGGACTCGAACCGACATGCCTCGCGGCGGAGGATTTTGAGTCCTCTGCGTCTACCAATTCCACCACAGGGGCGCTGTAGCTGGGCAGCGACTAAAGCAAATCCCCCGCGGGCGTCAACCGGAACCCGCGTGCCGGCCCCGGGGTTGACCCGGCATGGCAGAACGGGCCGACATCAGGATCGGGGTTTCGGGCTGGACCTACACGCCCTGGCGCGGAAACTTCTACCCCACCGGCCTGCGTCAGAAGGACGAGTTGAGCTACGCCGCCAGCCAGTTCAACGCCCTCGAGATCAACGGCACCTTCTACGGCATGCAGGTGCCGCAGAGCTTTGCCCGCTGGGCCGCGGCAGTGCCGGACGATTTCGTCTTTGCCGTGAAGGGCCCGCGGTTTCTGACCCACATGCTGAAACTCACGCGGATCGAGGCGCCGCTGGCCAATTTCTTTGCCTCCGGACCGCTGGCCCTGGGTCACAAGCTGGGGCCGATCCTGTGGCAGTTTCCAGAGCGCTTCGGTTTCGATCCGGACCGGCTGTTGCCGTTCTTCGAGATGCTGCCGCGAACCCATTCTGCCGCCGCGCGGCTCGCGGCCCGCCACGACCACCGCCTGCGCGCCGCCGCCCATCTCGAGATCGTCGACGACTTGCCGATCCGCCATGCCATCGAGATTCGCCACGCAGGCTTTCGCGAGCCGCGCTTCATCGACCTGCTGCGGCGTCACAACGTCGCCCTGGTCTGCGCCGACACGGTGGACTGGCCCCTGCTCATGGACCTGACGGCAGACTTCGCCTACTGCCGGCTGCACGGGTCGACCGAACTCTACAAGTCCCGCTACAGCCAGGCCGAGATCGAACGCTGGGCCGGTCGCGTCGACGCCTGGGCCTCCGGCCGCCGCATGGCGGACGGCAATTTCGTCACGGCGCCGCTCGACGACGGCAAGCGCCGCGAGGTCTACGTGTTCTTCGACAACACCGACAAGCTGCAGGCGCCTGATAACGCGCGCGAGCTGATGCAGGCGCTGCACGTGGCCGCCAGCGCGACAAGCATCGGCGCGGCCGCCTAGGGCGCGCTGGCCACTGCGCCGATTGCTGTTATGCTGCCGCAAAACAGGCGGGCGGCGAACCATGGCAGGCACAATCCGAACCGGCATGGCCGGCTGGATCTTTCCGGACTGGCGCAAGGGGCAGTTCTATCCCGACGGGCTGAAGCAGAAGGACGAACTCGCCTTCGCCAGCCGGCATGTCACGGCGATCGAGATCAACTCGACCTTCTACCAGAACCAGAAGCCGGCGAGCTTCGAGGCATGGGCGGCGCAGACGCCGGACGACTTCGTCTTCACCGTCAAGGGCCACCAGGTCGTGACGCATATCAAGCGGCTGAAGGAGGTGGCGCAGCCGGTGGAGTTCTTCTTCGCCTCGGTAGCGGCGCTCGGCAGGCGGCTGGGCGCGGTGTGCTGGCAGTTGCCACCCAATTTCAAATATGACCTCGAGCGCCTCGAGGCGTTCCTCAAGCTGCTGCCCCGCGATATCCGACAGGCGATCGAAGTGCGCAGCAAGGCGTTTGCCACCCCCGACTTCGTGGCCCTGCTCAAGAGCTACAATATCGCGCTGGTGACGGCCGACACAGCGGACTGGCCGTGGCTGGATCAGACAGCGGACTTCACCTATTGCCGGCTGCAGGGGCCGCCGGGCGGCGAGCGGTATGACGACGCGGACCTGGATTTGTGGGCCGGGCGGCTCGGAGCGCTGGCGGCCGGCAAGCCCATCGACGGCCAGATGATCGTGCCGATGGCGGGCAAGCAGCCGGAGCGCGACGTGTTTGCCTATTTCGTCTCCACCGACAAGGTGCACGCCCCCGGCAATGCGCTCGCCATCCAGCAGCGGCTGGGCATCACGCCCGCGGCATAACATCGGCGCGAGTGGCTTGATTTCGCGCAAGGAAGCGCCTCAATCCGCCACTACACCAGCATGGACAGACAAATGACCAGCACCACCGCCTCCATCGCCAGCCGCCGACTGCCAACGGACAAGATCCTGGTCGGCATCAGCTTCGTTCTGGCGCTGGCCGTGATCGCCGGCGCCTGGGGCAGCCAGATCTTCGGCGGCCTGGTGCCGTGCGAGCTCTGCCTCGCACAGCGCCAGGCCTATTACTGGGGCCTGCCGGTGCTGGCGCTGATCCTGATCTTCTGGAACCGCCTGCCGCTGACCGTGTGGTACGTGGCTATGGCCGTCGCCACTCTGATCTTCGTGTGGTCGACCTATATGGGCGCCTATCACGCCGGGGTGGAATGGGGCTTCTGGCCCGGCCCGACGGCGTGCACGGGCACCGGCGATGGCTTGAGCTTCAACGACCTGTCGAGCGGCAACATCGAAAAGGTCATCCCCTGCGACCAGGTGCAGTGGCGCGACCCGATCCTGAAGCTCAGCCTCGCCGGCTACAACGCCATCCTGTCGCTGGTTCTGGTGGTGATGCTGGTCGGCGCCATCGTGGTGCAGGCCAGACGCAAGCGCGGTTAGCCGTCGGAGAAGAACAGCTCGATCTCGCGCGCAGAATGGATGATCCGGACAATGGCCACCTCGGAGCGCGTCACCTCATAGTAGATGTTGTGGCGACCCAGCGGTCGACGCCGAAGCTGCCGGCCCCGCGGCCTCGCCCGTACGGGGTAGCGCTCGGGAAACTGGGCAAGCTCGAAACAAGCTGCCTCGATGTCGTCGACGATCTTCTCGGCGGCCGCCGGGCTGTCGGTCGCGGCCCAGCGAAAGATGTGGTCGAGATCGGCGGCGGCCGACGCCGCGAATCGCACCGGCCTCATTAGCCGATGTCCTTCAGCCTTCTAACGCGCTGCCGCAAGTTCTCGAAGACCTCCTCGGCCGGGCTGACGCGGCCAGCGTCGACATCGTCGAGACCCTGCTCGAGGTGAGCATAGAATTCCTGTATTGCGGCCTCGCGCTCCTGCACCAGGCGCACACCTTCGCGCAGCACTTCGCTCTTGGAATTGTAGCGACCGTTGGCGACGAGGTCGTTGACCACCGCCTCCAGCGTTTCACCCAGGTCCGCGCTGATTGCCATCGGAAGTCTCCTTTCGCGTTAATAATAGTTATTGCGACGGAAAATCCAAGAGCACCTCGCGGACGAGGTCCTACGGCTCGAGTTCGATGTCCCAGTAGAGATAGTCGAGCCAGCTCTGGTGCAAATGGCTGGGCGGGAAACCGCGCCCGGCGTTGTGCAGATCGTGCACCGTCGGCTGGAATGGCGCCTGCATGGGAAACATCTTGATGTCCTGCGGCAGGCGGTTGGCTTTCTTGAGATTACAGGGCGCACAGGCGGCAACAACATTGTCCCACGTGGTCCGGCCGCCCCGGGACCGCGGGATGACGTGGTCGAAGGTCAGATCCTCCTTGCTGCCGCAATATTGGCAGGTGAAGCGATCGCGCAGAAACACGTTGAAACGCGTGAAGGCGGGATGCCGCGCCGGCTTCACATATTCCTTCAGCGACACCACGCTGGGCAGGAACATCTCGAAGCTGGGCGACTTGATGATGCGATCGTAGCTGGAGACGATCTGCACACGGTCAAGGAACACGGCCTTGATCGCGTCCTGCCACGACCAAAGCGACAGCGGATAGTAACTGAGCGGCCTGTAATCGGCGTTCAGAACAAGCGCGGGACACGACTCGGGCGACACATGCACGGTCACCGGAGACTCCCGCATTGGGAATCGGCAGCACGCATATCGGTCATATACTACATGCAGTATGACGCCGCCGTGAAGCGCCAATTCGCCGACAAATCTAGGCTTGGCGGGGCAGCACCTCGTGCAGGAAACCGGCGGCGGCGCCGAGCCCGTCGGGCGCGATGCCATGACCGGTGCCGGGCTCGATGAAGAGCCGGGCATCGACCCCGGCCTGCCGCAGCGCCGTTTCCGCATCGCGGCTCATCTGCACCGGCACCACGCCGTCCATGTCGCCGTGGATCAGCGCCACGGGCGGCTTGCTCCATTTCCCCGGCGGCGGGATCAGCGCGCCGGAAAATGCCACGATGGCGCGCACCTCGTGATCGAGCGACAGGCCGGTGTGCAGGGCCATCATCGCACCCTGGCTGAACCCGCACAGCACCGTGTCGCGCGCCGAAAGCCCGGTCTGCGCCCACAGATCCATGAGGAAGTTGACGATCACCGGCCGCGCCCTGTCGGCGCCTTCGCGCCGGAAGCTTTCGACCGGCGGATCGTTGACCGGGAACCACTCGAAGCCGCCCGGATTGCGCGCGCATGGCCAAGGCGCGTTCGGCGAGACGAACAGCATGTCCGGATAGTCGTCGCGCCACTCGCCGCCGAGGCCGATGAGATCGCGCCCATCGGCGCCGTATCCATGCAACAGCACCATCAATTGTTTCGCCGCCCGACCGGATTTCGGCGGCAGCATCGGACCGGAGAGCTTGAGCGGGGTCATAGCGCGATGCCTCCGGCCTTGCGGATCACCACCGCGTAATATTTCCAGAGCAGCAGCGCCGCTGCGTGCCGATAGGGCGACCACGGCTCCGCGATCTCGATCAGCTCCTTGGCAGTAGGCACATGGTCCATGCCGAGGGCATGCCCCACCGCCTTTTGCAGTGCAAGGTCGCCGGACGGGAAAATGTCCGGGTGGCCGGAACAGAACATCAGGTAGATCTCGGCTGTCCATGGCCCGATGCCCTTGTGCGCGGTGAGATAGTCCAGCGCGGCGTCGGCCGGCAGCGTTTCCACCACGTCGAAGTCGAGTTCGCCGTCGATGATCGCCTGGGCGATGACCCGTACGGTGCGGTACTTGCCGGCGGAAAAGCCGACACCACGCACCGTCTCCTCGCTGAGCGTGAGGTAGGTCGCCGGGTCGAGCGCGCCGGGCAATTGCTCGAACCGCCCCCAGATGGCGCGGGCGCTGGCAACGGAAAGCTGCTGCCCGCAGATGACGCGCGTCAGGCCGGAAAACCCGCCCGGCGTCAGGCGGATGTCGAAGGCGCCCGAGATCCTGGCCACAGGCCGCAAGTCTGGATTGCGGCGCAGCAGGGCGCGCAACTGCCGCTGCAGGATGTCGGACGAAACCAGGCGCTGCGGCAGTCTAGGCATGGTACGCAGGGTATCCAGGAGAAATGCCCGCGGCTTTCCGGTTCGGAGCCGCGACAGAAAAGACCACGTCCATGCCCGTCCTTCGGTTTGCGCCGAGCCCCAATGGCTATCTGCACCTTGGCCACGCCTATTCGGCCCTGTTCACGGCATTCTGGGCTGGCCGGCTCGGCGGCACCTTCCTGCTGCGTCTCGAAGACATAGATCTGGCGCGGCGTAAACCCGAATTTGTCGAAGCCATCTACGACGATCTGCACTGGCTCGGACTGGACTGGCCCGAGCCGGTGATGATGCAGTCGCAGCGCTTCGCGGCCTACGAGGCCGCGGCGGCTCGCCTGCGGGCACGTGGCTTGCTTTATCCCTGCGACTGCACCCGGCAGGAGATCGCCGCCCGTGCGACCGGCACCGACCCCGACGGCGCGCCGCTCTACGACGGCAAGTGTCGCCTGCAAGGCCTCGCCGGCGGCAGGCCGACCCAGGTGCGGCTCGACCTGCAAAAGGCGTTGGCGCTGACCGCCCCGCTGAGCTTCACCATCTGCGCTCCCACGCCCCTCGACCGGCCCCAGATCCGCTATGCCCGCCCCGAGCTATGGGGCGACGTGGTGCTGCAGCGCAAGGACACGCCGACCAGTTACCATCTCGCGGTGGTGGTCGACGATGCGGCACAGGAGGTTACCCACGTGACCCGAGGTCGCGACATGGAGGCCTCCACCGACATCCACGTGCTGCTGCAGATGCTGCTGGGGCTGCCGCAGCCGCTCTACACCTTCCACCGGCTGATCCTCGGCGAGGACGGGCGCAAGCTCAGCAAATCGAAGCAATCGCCGAGCCTGCGCGATTTGCGCGCGTCGGGAGTGAGCGCGGAGAGCGTGCGGAGTGAACTGGGGTTCTAGCTCTTACCCAGGCGGGACTCACGCGGCGGCAAGTTCCCGTTGCAGCGCCCCAGAGGCCGTGTCGAAAAACGGCCTCGCCGTTGCCTTGACGGCGACCTCGAACGGTGTGGCGAAGCCCGAACCCAACAGCTCGTCGAGCCGCTCGTCCTTGAGCTCCATCGGGTTTTTCCAGATGTAGCGCATCTTGGCGGTCTCGCGCAGGATTGGGTCGAACCAGCCGCCGACCACGAGGAGCGGCATCAGGAACGGGCGCACTTTGATCGGCACGGGCGACGCGGCCTCGAGCGCTGCCTGCATCTCTGCCGGCGTGACGTAGTGCCCGGCAAAATGGAAGCGGTCGAAGCCCTTGAGGCTCGAGCGCAAGGACGCCAGCGCCTCGAAGGCGCGCGCCAGGTCGGGCAAATACGCCCACGCATGGGGAACGCCGCGATAGCCCATGGTGCGAACCACGCCCTTGCGTACGCCGGTCATCATGGCGAGGTCGAACCAGTCGTTGCTGCTGCCCGGGCCGTAGAACTCGCCGGCGCGCAGGATCAGGACCTGGATGTCGCCTCGGTTGGCGGCCGCTTCAAGCCCCTGCTCGACCCGCACCCGCAACTGGCCGCGCACGGTCTCGGGATGCTGCGGCGTATCCGGGCGCATGACCCGGTCGCTCCGGGCGAAATTGTAGATGTTGCCGGGAAACAGCATGGTCTTGCCGGTGACGCCCATGGCCTCGACCACCCGCGCCATCTGCGCCTCCATGCGCCCCTCGAACCAGAGGTCGTAGCGCATGTTGAGTGCGTTCATCACCACGTCGGACTCACCGATGGCGCGGCGCATGTCCTCGACCGAATCGGAATCGCCGCGCACGAAACGGACGCCCGGCGTGTGGTGCTTGTCGGTGCGGCCCATGCCCGTCACCTCCCAGCCGGCCGCAACGAAGGCCTTCGCTGTCGCCTGCCCGATATGACCGTTGATTCCCAGAATTGTGACTTTTCCCGTGCTCATCCTGATCTCCTTCGCAGTGGATGAGCGTAAGGTGGCCTATTCACACCCGTGGTGAAATTGGCGATGTTTGCAGGGTCGCCATACAGGATTGAATAGATGGCCCTCCCCGAACCCGACTGGGCACTCTGGCGCAGCTTCGGAGCAGTGGTCGCCGAGGGCTCGCTCTCGGCCGCCGCACGTCGTATCGGCTACAGCCAGCCGACGCTGGGGCGCCACATCGAGACACTGGAGCAGCACCTGGGCGTTACCCTGTTCGACCGCACGCTGCAGGGGCTGAAGCCGACCCAGACGGCGCTCCGGCTCTACCAGGCGGTGCAGGCGGCCGAAGCGAGCCTCGCCGAAGCCGTCCTGATGGCCGAGGGCTCGACCGGCGCCCTGGAAGGAACGGTGCGAGTCACTGCCAGTACGGTGGTCTCGCACTACATCCTGCCGGCGCTGCTGCGGCCGATCCGCGAAGAATTCCCTGCCATTGCCATCGAGATCGTGCCCTCCGATTCCATCGAGAATTTGCTGCTGCGCGAATCCGACATCGCCATCCGCATGTTCCGCCCGACCCAGCTCGAGCTCATCGCCAAAAAGCTGGGTGATCTGCCGGTGGTGGCCACGGCGCATGCAAGCTATCTGGGCGCCCACGGCACGCCGGCGACGCCGGACGAATTGTCGCGGCATTCGCTGATCGGCATGGACCGCTCCGACCTCATCATCACTGCGGCCAGACAACTCGGCTTTCCGCTCAAGCGCAGCGACTTCGCCCTGCGCACCGACAGCCAAACCGGGGCCTGGGAGCTGCTCAAGGCCGGCCTCGGCATCGGCTTTGGACAATTGGGCCTGGTCAACGACACGCCGGGCATGCGCGCGCTGCTGCCGATGCTGGCCATTCCCCCGCTGGAGGTTTGGCTGACCACCCATCGCGAACTGTTCCTCAGCCCACGGATTCGTGTCATCTATGACCGCCTCGCGACCGGGCTGGCGGGCTATATTGCCCGCACCGGCCACGCCTCCAACGATCGGACACCCCATGAGCCCTGATATCGTCACCCTGATCACCGTCGTCGCGGTTGTGGCGGTGGCTGTGATCCTGTTCATGGGCCTGTGGAACATGTTCCGCGGCGGCGATGCCAACCGCAGCCAGCAATTGATGCGAGCCCGCGTCATCGCCCAGTTCATCGCGCTGGTTGTGCTGCTGGGCGCGCTCTATTTCTTCGGCCAGGGACACCAGGGCTGATGGTCAAGCTCAACAAGATCTACACGAGGACCGGCGACGACGGCACCACGGGGCTCGTGCGCGGCCCGCGCCGCTTCAAATACGATCTGAGGGTCGACTGCTACGGCACCGTCGACGAGGCCAACGCCGCCGTCGGCGTGGCGCGGTTGTCGACCACCTCGATGCCCAAGGTCGATGCGGTGCTGGCGCGCATCCAGAACGATCTGTTCGACCTCGGCTCCGATCTCGCAACGCCCGGCACCGATCCCGAGGGCACTCCGCCCTCGCTGCGCATCACCGCCGAGCAATGCACCTGGCTCGAGCAGATGATCGACCTCTACAACGAGGCGCTGGCGCCACTGCGCAGCTTCGTGCTGCCCGGTGGCAGTCCGCTGGCCGCCGCCCTGCACGTCGCACGCACCATCACGCGCCGCGCCGAGCGGCAGGTGGTCGAGCTCGTGCACCAGGAACCGGCGACCAGCAGCCAGACCATCGTCTATCTCAACCGGCTGAGTGACCTGCTGTTCGTGCTGTCGCGCGTCGCCAACCAGCAGGGCAAGAACGACGTGCTGTGGGTGCCTGGCCGGCATCAGCACGATCCGAACAAAGCGCCCGACGAATGACCGTACCGGCGTAAGCCTTCGTTTACGGCGCCGCCCTAGCCTTGGCAGATGGCCGAGGACCTCACAGTTCAGCTTCTGGCAATGCAGCAGGCCGGCGGGCGCGAGCTCGCCCAGATCGCCGTGCTGCGCAAGCAGCATGAAATGGAGCAGGCGGTCGTCGCCCTGATCGACGAGGTGTCCGCCAAGGCCCCGCCACCCGCACCGCCCGGCACGGGCCTCGTGATCGACAAGCAGGTCTGAGCATGGACGCCCAAAGCGCCATCCGCCGGCTCGCCTTCGCCGAAGCCCAGCACAGCAGCACCGAGGCGATGGTCGAGATCGCCCGCCATCGCAGCGAATTGGCCAAGGCCACCGAAACCGAGCAGAAGCCGGAAGCCGAAATCAGCGACGAGCTCACCGAGCGCACCCGCGACGAACGCCGGGTCGACAAGACCGCGTAGTATCAGAACAGTGGCGGCAGCATACCGGCCGGCACCAGCCCGACGAACATCAACCCGGCCGCGATGTTGACCGTCTGGCTGTAGGAGCCGTCGGTCGCTGGGCTGCCGACGATGAACCCCTTGTACTGCTCCGGGATCGCGGTGCCGAGGCGCTCGACAACACCTTTGGAATTGAGTTTTACCTGGCCGTTGACACGGCCCTGCGCATCGAGCGCCAGCTTGCCGGTTGCCTCGAAATGGCTGTCGCCATCCTCGCCCTTGAAGCTCTTGAGCGTGAAGCTGCCGCCGGCCGCCTGCCAGCGCCTAAGGAGATCGCCATCGCCATAGGTGCGGATGTCGTCGGGCAGTTTGTCGACGTCACCCTCGAACGTCACCTTGGCCGCATTGACCGCAAAACCGGGGGCATTGAGATTGTCGATCTCGACATATTGCCCAAGCCCGGCGAGGCCAGCCTTGGCATCGTGCAGCTCGGGCAGGTCGATCAGATGCGCTTCGGCATGGTCGGCCTTGGCGATCAACCGGTCGTCGAGCACTGTGTCGTTCCACACCGGCTGCTCGACGAGCAGCGACACCCGTCCGATGCGCCAGCCGTTGAGGCGGGCGCTGCCTTCGAGCGAGGCAAAATCGACACGGCTCTGGCTGCCGGTGAAGGCGTCGGAAATCCCCACCGGCGATTGCGCGAACACCAGCACATGTGTCGGGTTATACACTTCTGCGGACGCCTTGAGGCCGCTCGCGGTCACCGTGGTATCGCCATAGACGACGGTGGCGTTACTGCAGGTAACGTCGAAGCCGAATGGATAGCCGCCGACCGAGAAGCTGCCGCAAGTCACTTTCGGCGTAGTCGTGCCGTCGGCCGTCTCGAGGCTTTTGGCCTGCGAGGTGATGAACCCCGCGCCCCAGAACCAGGCGCCGCTCCAGGCGGCGACGACCAGCACGACGATGACGACGAGAGCGATGATTCGTTTCATGGGCGCCTTGTAGCGATCGCGCCCCGCCCCGTCACCGGGACGGGTTGCAGGCCGCGGCGTTTTCCGGGAAGGGTGCGCTAGCAGTGGCATGGGGCGAGATGGAGACGGCGATGCCAGCGCCAAATCCCTGGGTGTTCGGCTACGGCTCGCTGATCTGGAACCCGGGCTTTGCCTATCTTCGGGCGGAGAAGGCGCTGCTGCACGGCGCCCACCGGGCATTGTCGATCTATTCGTACCGCCATCGCGGTACGCCGGAACAGCCGGGGCTGGTGTTCGGCCTGAGCCGCGGGGGCTCGTGTCTCGGGGTCGCCTTCGAGGTCGCCTCCGAGCGGTGGTCCGAAACCTTCGCCTATCTGCAGGCCCGCGAGCAGGACCGCGGCGTTTATCGCGAGGCCTGGCGCAGCGTCGTCCTCGCCGACGGCAGTCGGGTGCAGGCCCTGGCCTATCTGGTGAACGAGCACCACCCGCAATACGCCGGCCGCCTCGCGGTCAGCGAGCAGGTGCGCCTCATCGGGCGCAGCTCTGGCGAGTCCGGCCGCAACAGCGAATACGTCCGCAACACCGCGCAGCACCTGCTGCGGCTGGGCATTCGCGACAAGACGCTGCTGGACATCGTCGCCGCCCTCGACCGCGACACGCCGCTAATGGCCGCGAGCGCCTAGGCTGGTTGCCAGCATTGCGGTCGCGTCCTTCTCACGCTTCGGTGGCCGCGACTCCGACAATTTCCCTCAGGCGGCGCTCAGTCCCGTCACCGGCTCGGCGCCTTCGAGGTCCCACACAGTGGTCATGCGGCTGAGCTCGTCCTCTTCGGCGGCGACGGCGAAGGCGCGATCGGCGGCGGCGAGCGCCAGCCGGAAGCGGGCGCGGCTCTGCGCATCGTGAATCACGTCGTGCGCGGTCCCCACCCACAGCGGCAGCGTGCCGCGTGCCAGCATATAAAGGCCGTCAGTGGACAATACGAAGCTGTCGAGGCGCTCGGGCGCCAGCGCGTAGAAGCGGCCGGACCGGCCACGCCAATTGACGTGACGCGGTGATGGCATTGCCGGAATTCGGCTCTCTGCAAGACACGCCATCTGTCGCATTCCCCGCTCCTGAAAGGGAACAAAACTAGAACAAATTGAACACAAAAGTCAATCGGATTTTCGCCCCGACGCAACATCTATGGGCTGCTTCGCACGATGCGTCAACATATAGTGGGTTCAGGGGAGCGATGCCCCAGCCGATTGAGATTGCGTCCGCGCCGCCAGCCGCGCGCGGAACTCGGCGCTGATCGGGCGGGCGATGCCTTCGGCCACCGCCTCGGCGATAAGTCGCGTCGTTTCGGCCTCGATCTCGCCCTGCAGCCTGGCGGCAAAGGCCTCCGCGCTCAGCCCTGGCTGGATAGCCGGCAGAAACCGCGCCTTCGCGGTGCCTGGCCAGATGATGGGCCCGAGCTTGCCCCAATAGAGCCCGGAGTTCAGCGCCACCGGCACCACCGGCACGTTGAGCGTCACGTACATGCGCGTCACCCCCTGGCGGTAGTCGGGATCGGCCAGCGGCTTCTTGCGCGTGCCTTCGGGGTAGATGACGATGCGGCAGCCGCGCGCCAGCGCCTCGCCGGCCGCTTCCAGCATCTTCGGGATCGCCTCCGCCCCGAGCTTGCGATCGATGGGGATGGTGTTGATCGACTGCGCCGCCTGCCCGAAGAACGGAATGTCGATCAATTCCTTCTTGGCGATGTAGGCCGGCTGGTCGTCGGTGTACGGCAGGATGGCGAAGATGTCCCAGTCGCTCTGGTGCTTGGCTGCGATGATGCATGGGCCTGGCGGAATGTTTTCGCCGCCGCGGACCTCGGTCCGCACCCCCACGATCCAGCGCAGGAAGGCGACGTTGGAATTGCGCCAGTATTTCGCCAGCGCCCATGCGGCGGCGGTGCGCCGTCGCCAGATCATGGCGATGAGCCCGACCACGATGGCGAGCACGATCGTCTGTCCCATGAACAGCACGTAGAACACCGCCGTGCGGATCGCCTGGACAGCCGTCACCGGAAATTCTCCTTTGCCGGCTGCCCCGGTGCCCGGCGACCCTGCCGGCTCCCGGGCCGGCTCACAAGCCCGACGTCTGGCTGAGGAAGCGCCGTACCGTCAGGCGCGAGGTGATGGCCGTAAGTGCGGCCAGTACCGGAATCACCGCGGCGATGCCGAGGATGCCGTCGAAGCCGAGCGAGAAGCGGCCGAACAGGAAGCCGAGTTGCGCGCTCGCCTGGTCCGGAACGATCGATCCCGCCGCTCCTGCGACGAGGAAGAAGAACAACACGGCCGCCAGCCCGCCGATGACGCCCCCGCGAAAGCCGAGCGCCAGGAACCGCCCCTGGAACTCACCGGCTATGAAGCTGTTTGAGGCGCCGATGAAATGCAGCACGTCGACGATCTCGCGGTTCGACGCCATCGTGCCGCGCGTCGCGAATACCACCGCCAGCACGGTTGCGGCGACGATCAACAGCAGCACCAGGATACCCGAGATCACCAGCGTGGCGGCCATGGTATTGAGCTGCTGCCGCCAGGCGGCGTGCGTCTCGAGCGTCGCGCCCTTTACCGTCTTCAGTTCGCGCTCGAGCGTCGTGAGATCCGCACTCTTGGGATCGCCGAGCTCGACCACGATCAGCCGGGGAATTTCGAGCTGACTGAGGTCGAGGCCGCTGCCCAGCCACGGCTCGAGCAGCTTCTCGCTATCCTCGAGGCTGACCGCATGGGCCTCCGTCACCCCGGGGGTCGCCTCGGCCAGCGCCACGGCCGTGCGGATGTTGCTGTCCATCACCTCGCCCTCGATCGGGCGGATCTGGATCGTCACCTCGCGGCCCACGTCGGACGACCAGGCAATGGCTGATTTCTGCACCAGCACCACGCCGCCCAGCGTCACGCCGGACAGGAACGTCATGATGGCGATGAGCAGCACCAGCGTCCGCCCGGCCACCGACCGTTCGGGCACGATGGCGGTCGTTCGCCTCGGCGCGGGCTTGGCGGTGGCTGCAATCGTCGCAGCGGTGACGGTGGCAGCGTCAGCCATGCATCGTCACCTGGCCGTCACGCAGCGCCATGCGCGGAAAGTCGAAAGCGTCGAGCAGGCTGAGCTCATGCGTCGCAAGTATGATCGTCGTGCCCAGTTTGTTGAGCTCGGCGAACAGCCGCACCAGCCGCAGCGACAATTCGGAATCGACGTTTCCCGTCGGCTCGTCGGCCAGCAGCACATCGGGCCGGCCGATCACTGCACGGGCGATGGCGGCGCGCTGCTTCTCGCCGCCCGAAAGCAGCGGCGGCAGCGCATCCATGCGCTCTCCCAGCCCCACCCACTCCAGCAACTCGGTGACGTTGGAGCGGTACATCGATTCCGGCTGGCCCAGCACGCGCAGCGGCAGTGCCACGTTCTCGAACGTCGTCAGGTGATCGAGCAGCCGGAATTCCTGGAACACGATGCCGATGTGCCGACGCATGTCGAGGAGCGAATCCTGGTTCAGCCGGCTGACGTTCTTGCCGAACATGGTCAGCGTGCCGCGGCTCGGCTTCAGCGACAGCAGCAGCAGCCGGAGCAGCGAGGTCTTGCCCGATCCCGACGGGCCGGTGAGGAAGTGGAACGAGCCCGGCTCGATGCGAAAAGTCAGATCGCGAAGGATTTCCGGGCCGTGCCCGTAGCGCAAACCGACATTGGTGAATTCGATCACTCGGGCGACGTCTCCGAATCAGCCGGCGCCGATCATAGCAGCCGAACCTCCAAGCCTGATGACGATAGGGCCTAACATGGGCAAGTTTGAGGAAACTTAACCGTGGGCGGCCTAGGGTCGGCCATGAGTTCGGCCGACCTCGCCACGGTAGTGATCGCCTGCCCGCATTGTGGCACGCGCTATCAGGTGCCTTTTTCGACCATCGGGTCGGACGGGCGCGAGGTACAATGCGCCCAGTGCGGCAAGTCGTGGCACGCCCACGCCGACGCGCCGCCACCCGCCGCCATCGAGCCCGACCGGCTGTTTCCCGAGGACGAAGCGGCCCTCGATTTCGCCTTCGAGGCCGAAGAAAAGGCCGTCGCACCGGCCACCTTCCCGCACCCGGCCTCGATTCCGCTCGAGCCCGACCATGAGCGGACACTCGCCGAAATCCGCGCCGCCATCGCTCCCAAGGTCAAGAAGAACCCCGCCAACGCCGTGGATCCGGCCGCCATCAAGAAGGCGACGGCCTCGTTTGCGCGCCGCCAGCGCAAGGTGGTCGGCCGGCTCCCCTTTGCGCGTGTGCGGCGCACCGCCCGCCTGGGCGCGCTGGTGCTGCTGGTGTCGATGCTGGTGCTCGGCTTCTCGCTGCGGACCGACCTGGTCCGCTGGTTCCCCTCGCTGGCAGGCCTCTATGCCAGCATCGGCCTGCCCGTGAACGTCGTCGGCCTCGAATTCCAGGACAGCAAGACCATCAACACCCTGCGCGAGGGTAAGATGGTGATGCGCGTTTCTGCGCGCATCCGCTCCGTCGCCAGCCGTCCAGTCCATGTTCCGCCGATCCTGGTGAGCCTGCTGAACGCCAAGGGGACCGCTGTCTACGAATGGACGGTGAGCCCCTCGATCGCCGAGCTGGAACCCGGTGAGGTGATGGATTTCACGACCGAGGTGAACTCGCCGCCCGACGGCGCCGCTTCAGTTCGCCTCAGCTTCACAACAAAGGCTTCGTAATGGCACGCATCTTGGTGGCCGAAGACGACGACAACGTGCGGGCATTCGTCACCCGCGCCCTGGCACATATGGGCCACGACATCACCGAGGCCGAAGATGGCGGCATCGCCGCCGAAATCTGCGCCGAGCGCAATGGCGAATTCGACCTGCTGCTGTCAGACATCAAGATGCCGGTGATGGACGGCATTGCGCTGGCCCTCACCGTCGCCGCGCAGTTTCCCAGCCTCACCATCCTGCTGATGACCGGCTTTGCCGACCAGCGCGAACGGGCCCATGGGCTCGAAGCACTGATCTACGATGTCGTGCCGAAGCCCTTCAGCCTGCAGACCCTGCTCGAAAAGGTCGATGACGCCTTGCGCGGCAAGCCGGTCGAGTTGCCCAGCATGACGCGGCTGGCCGCGAGCTAGGCCGCTGGTTCGCCGATTTTGACATCGTAGTCGGTGGCATCCGCCTCCATGAAGGCGAGGAAGTCGAGACCCTCGGCCTCGATCTCGCGCCGGTCGCGCCTGCCCAGCCTGCGATAAGGCGCCACCTCGAGACGCGCCACGCCCTTGCTGCGCTGCACGGCCCAGCCGGCAGCGATCACTCCGTCGACCAGCACGGGCGGCTTGAACTCGGCGAGGATATTGACTCGGTTGCTGTCAGCCTCGTGCAGCATCCGCCGGCGATTGTCGTAGCCGAGATAGACATTGTCGTAGAGCGGCAGGAAACGCACCGGCGCAGGCGTGTCGCCATCCGGCCGCGGCGCATCGGCAAAGTCGTAGAGCGTCCGCCCGTCCTCGGCTTCGAAGCTCACGAGCTCATCCTTGAGGGCCTCGAACTCTGCGCCGAGCCGGGTCAGCCGACACCACACCTGCATGTCGTTGACGCTGGCCGGCCCGAACGCACGGAGATAGCGCCGCACCAGGTCGGAACGGGTCAGGGACGGCGCTTCGTGCCCCGGCAGCCACCTTTCGACCCGCTGCAGCAGCGGCGCACCGCCATTACCCCAGAGCCGTGTCGGTGGCACCTGAATCAGCGTTTCAGTCACCTGCAGCAGTGCCGCCAGCGCCTGCGGTTCCGCCTTGGGGAACATTTCATGTAGCGCCTTGCCGAGTGCGCCTGCCGTCATCGGGGCCCTGGCGTCGAGCAGCCGTATTCCCGCGCGCCGCACCTTCGCCTCGTCCTCGCCGCCGAAGCGCTTCCTGAAATTGCTGCGCCACATGCCCTTCAGAAACTCCGCCACCAGCCGTCGCATGCCCAGCAGGTCATCGGCCCTATGCAGGTGCAGCGTCGCGCGCATCGATGTGGCGCGCAGCAGCGTCTTGTCGACGATCAGCGCGGTGAGATCCTCATGCCGGAAGCCGGCCAGCCGGCTCCAAAGCGCGATATACGGATCGTTCGACTGCTGCGCCTGCAGCCCGCCGAGGAAGGTCACGGCTGGGGCGATTCCCATGTCGGCGCGCTCCAACAGCATCTGTCGGGCGAGCGTGGCGCGATTGAGCTGGCGGTTGCTGAGCTTGTCCATGGCCGGGACAATGGCATGGAATGCTGACAGACCATGTCAGCAACTTCGCAGGCTGGCGCGGTCGATAAGACGTCAGAGCCAGTCCGGCACGGAATCCAGCGCAATCAACTGCTCGATCGACCGGCGCGGCCGGATGACATGCCAGCGGCTGCCATCGACCAGCACCTCGGGCACAAGCGGTCGCGAATTGTAGGTGGAGGCCATCACCGCGCCATAGGCGCCCGCCGTCATCACCGCCAGGAGGTCGCCCTGCTTGACCCCGGGCATACGGCGGCCGAGCGCGAGATAGTCGCCGGTCTCGCACACAGGCCCCACCACATCGGCGGTGATCGGCGGCAGGTTGGAGTGGCGCACCGGCTGCACATCGTGATGCGCCTCATAGAGCGTTGGCCGGATCAGGTCGTTCATCGCCGCATCGACGATGACGAAGGTCTTGTCGCCTTCCTTTACGTACTCGACGCGGGTGACGAGGATTCCGGCATTGCCGACGATCAACCGGCCCGGCTCGAGCACGATCTCCGCCCCGAGGCCACCCAGGTGCCGCTTGACGATCTGCGCATACTCTGCGGGCAACGGCGGGGCATCCTGCTCGTGCTGGTAGGGAATGCCGAGGCCGCCACCGATATCGACGTGGCGGATGTTGTGCCCCTGCGCCCGCAGGTCGCGCACCAGTTCGGCAAGAAGCGCATAGGCGTGGTCGAAGGGCGTCATGTCGGTGATCTGGCTGCCGATGTGCATGTCGATTCCGACCGCCTCGACGCCCGGCAGCGCCGCGATGCGTGCATAGACCTCGCGCGCCCGCGCGAAGGGGATGCCGAACTTGTTCTCTTTCTTGCCGGTCGAGATCTTGGCGTGCGTTCCGGCATCGACATCCGGGTTGATGCGCACCGACACGGGGGCGACCTTGCCCATCGCGGTGGCAATGTCGCTCAGCCGCTCGAGCTCCGGCTCGCTTTCGAGATTGAAGCACTTGATGCCGAGTTCGAGGCCACGACGCATCTCGGCAACCGTCTTGCCGACGCCCGAGAACACGATCCTGCCGGCCGGGATACCGGCGGCAATGGCGCGTTCGAGCTCGCCACCCGACACCACGTCCGCACCGGCACCCTCGCCGGCAATCACCTTCAGCACCGCCTGGTTGGAGTTGGCCTTCATCGCATAGGCGACCAGCACGTCGAGCGGTACGAACGCCTCGCGCATCACCCGCACGTGGCGACGCAGCGTCGCCGCCGAGTACACGTAAAACGGCGTTCCGACCTTGTCGGCGAGCGCCGTCACGTCGACGTCTTCGGCGAACAGGGCGCCATCACGATATTCGAAGAAATGCAACTAATGCTCCATGGGGTAGGCCGCATCGATGCGCGCGGCGACCAGCTCCTGCAGCCGCCACAGATGGTGGTCGTGAATGCCGAGTTGTTCGAGATGTGCCACCGTGGCATGCAGGTACTCGGCCATCGAGCCGCGGCTGCCGGTGGCCTTCGCCAGCACGTCCGCAACCTGCTCCTCGGTGAGGCCGGTCACGTAGCGCGGTGAGCGACGGTTGATGCAGAAGGTCAGCGCCCGCACCGGCCCCTCTTCGCTCTCCACATTCACCCAGCGCGGCGGAAATGCCGACGGCTTGAGGCTCATCTCGCGCTCGAGCAGCTTGCGCAGGTTGGCCTCGACGGCATTGGGCGGCAGCCGATAGAGCGCGCCCTTGCACGAGCCGCCATGGTCGAGCGCCAGCATCAGGCCGGGAGCATCGTCGGAGCCGCGGAAGCGCGTGTTCCAGCCGAGGCAGAAGGCTCGGTGCCAGCCGCGCAGGATACCGGTCCTGAGCTCCACCACTTCGCAGGCCGGCTTCCAGATCAGTGAGCCGTAGGCAAACAGCCAGAATGCCGCCGGGTCGGTGACCCCGTCCAAAAGCTCGGCCATCACCTGCCGATAATCGTCCTCGGTCATCAGCTCATAGCCGGGCATAGGCCCGGCAACCTCGGGGATGTCGCGCTTCATCAGGGCGACATGCCGCTCGGTGAGCCGCATCTGCCGGGGCGCCCGCGGCATGACTACTCGATCCCGCCGTCGCCGTGGCCGCCACCGAGCTTGAGCTTTGGGGCCCGCGGTTCGACCTGCTCGCCGGTGAGCAGCGACTTCCAGCGCGCCGCCTGGACCAGCACGTTCTCCGGCGCCGTGCCGCCATAGGAGCGGCGGGCCCGCACCGAGCTTTCGACGCTCAGCACCTTGTGTATGCGACTGTCGATGCGATGGTCGATGAGCTTGAAGTCCTCGATCGTCAGCCCATCGAGTGGAATGCCCTTTTCCTCGGCCAGCTTGACGATGTGGCCCGTGATCTCGTGCGCATCGCGGAACGGAATGTTGGCCTGCCTGACCAGCCAGTCGGCAACGTCGGTCGCAGTGGAAAAGCCCATCGCAGCCGCGGACCGCATGCGCTCGCGGTTGACCGTCAGATCCTGAACCATGCCTGTCATCGCCGCGAGACTGAGCGAGAGGGCGTCGAGCGCGTCGAACGCCACCTCCTTGTCCTCCTGCATGTCCTTGGAATAGGCGAGCGGCAGGCCCTTCATCACCACCATCAGCGACGTCAGCGCCCCGAGCACGCGCCCCACCTTGGCACGCACCAGCTCGGCAGCATCCGGGTTGCGCTTTTGCGGCATGATCGACGAACCGGTAGTGAACTTGTCGGAGAGCCGCACGAAGTTGAACTGCGCCGAGCTCCAGATCACCAGCTCTTCGGCAAAACGGCTCAGATGCATCGCCATGATGGCACCGGCGCTGAGCGTTTCGAGAATGAAATCGCGGTCGCTCACGGCATCGAGCGAATTGGCCGTCGGCCGGTCGAAGCCCAGCGCCTTCGCCGTCATCTCGCGATCGATGGGATAGGGTGTGCCAGCCAGCGCCGCAGAGCCGAGCGGGCTCTCGTTGAGCCGCTTGCGGGCATCGGTGAGCCGCCCGCTGTCGCGACCAAGCATCTCGACATAAGCGAGCAGATGATGCCCGAACGTGACCGGCTGCGCCGACTGCAGGTGCGTGAACCCCGGCATGATGGTTTCGGCCTCGGCGTCGGCGCGCTCGACCAGCGCCAGCTGCAGCACCTTGATCTGGGCCAGGAGCGTGTCGATGGCGTCGCGCACGTAGAGGCGGAAGTCGGTCGCCACCTGGTCGTTGCGGCTGCGCGCCGTATGCAGCCGGCCCGCCGCGTCGCCGATCAGCTCGCGCAGGCGCGATTCCACGTTCATGTGGATGTCTTCGAGCGCGCGCGAAAAGTTGAACTTTTGCGAGTCGATTTCGGCCAGCACCGCATTTAGACCCGTCACGATGGCGTCGCGGTCCGCATGCGTCAGAATGCCCGCTTCGGCGAGCATCGTGGCGTGGGCGATTGATCCGGCAATGTCCTGCCGGTAAAGCCGTTGATCGAAGCCGATCGAGGCGTTGATCTCTTCCATGATGGCGTCGGGACCGGACGAAAACCGGCCGCCCCACATGCGATTGCTCATCGCCTAGATCCTTTGGAGTCCCGAGTGTCCGAACCCGTTGTACAGCGCAAGAGACTGACACCCCGCCGCCTCACATTGGCGGCTCTCTTGAGCGCGGGCGTAGCTATAGCGGCAACGTTTTGGGTGAGCAATGCCACCC
>JAEWCE010000299.1 GCA_023390785.1 Pseudomonadota bacterium | reverse complement strand
CCTGGCAGGCAAAGCCGATGCGGCGGCGGTCGAACTGGTCGGCCACATGGCCGACGACGAAGGTCAGGACCACCATGGGCAGGAACTGGCAGAGCCCGATCAGGCCGAGGTCGAAGGGGTTCTTGGTCTGGTCGTAGACCAGCCAGCCGATGGCGACGCCGGTGCCCTGGAACGCCATCGAGGACAGCGCCCGCGAGGCCATGAAGAACAGGAAGGGGCGATGGGCGAACAGCGAGCCCGAGGGCAGCGTGGTGTCGGTCATAGAGGGATCTGGGCCAGGTGCCGGCGGGGAAGATGGCCTGTCCTATAGACCCGGCTTGCGCTGCGCCGCCAGACGGGCAAAGCTCGGGGCATGTTCAAGGATATTCTCGTCAATCTCTACGTCGCCGATATCGATCGTGCCGTCACGCTCTATCGCGACGGCTTCGGCATGACCGAAACCTATCGTTTTCCCCGTGAAGGGGCGGCCGAACATGTGGAGCTGAAACTGGGCGCGACGATGCTGGGCCTGAGTTCGGCCGCCGGGCTCGAGCGGCACGGCATGCCGCCGGCCACGCGCGGCCAGCCATTCGAACTGGCCGTGGGCTGCGACGATGTCGATACCGACCTGCCCCGGTTGCGCAGCGCCGGCTTCCGGGTGGTGCGCGAGCCCTACGACACCGCGGCGGGCAACCGCACAGCCTATCTTGAAGATACCGACGGCAACCGCGTCGCGATCTATTCCAGACTGGCGCGGTGAACGAACGCGCCGACCCTGCGCGTGCGAGCGGCGCGCGCCGACCTCATGGACCGGGCGGACGCCAAGCGCGCAGCAGATAGAGTCCGGCGCCGAACAGAATCACGTCTTGCACCACCGCCACCGGGATCAGCGGCAGGTTGCCCATCTGCAGGAACAGGTCGGTCAGCATGTGCGTGACGATCAATGGCACCAGCGTGTTGGTGCGTTGCCGGATTGCGGCATAGCCGAAGCCGAAAGCGGCCGCGCCTATAGCCTGCGCCGCGATTACCGGCACGTTGCCGCGGATGAGGATGTTGCTGAGATGAGCGAGGCCGAACAAGACCGCGGTAATGGCGGCGATGGCCAATGGCGACCGCCGCTCCAGCAGCTTGACCAGCACGCCGCGAAACATCGTCTCCTCGGCAAAGCCAGTCAGCGCATAGCCGGCCAGCAGCAGGCCGTACGTGCTGGCATCGAGCGGCTTAATGCCGGCGAGCAGCGGCAGCAGCGTGAGGACCGCCGGCAGCGCCAGCCAGCCGATATGGCGCCACTGGCTGAAAGGGACATAGCCGACGGCGCGCCACCAGCGAAGCAGCGTCACGCCGGCCGCAAGCAGCACGGAAATGATGGCGATGATGCACAGCGAGGCCACCATTGGCGGCAGGCCGGGCAGCACCAGCGCCAGGATGGCGTACACGCCGAGCGTCACGGCGATCCAGGCCAGCCAGGCGAGCAAAGTGCGGGTCACGTCACGCGTCATTGCGCCTCCGATTGGGATAGGGCACGCCCGGATGCGCCTGGTTCCAGCGATAGCGGGTCCACCGGCGCAGCGCGATGCCCGTCGGCCAGAGCGCGATCCAGAAATATTTGGCGCCGTCGGCATGGGCGACCGAAAGTGGAATGGAGAGGGCGAAGATCAACGAGATCAGCAGCGTCGCGCGCAGATGCTCGCGCCGCTCCTCGCGCGTGACGCCTGGATCGATGAGGCCATTGGCATCGGCATAGAGCCAGGTGCCGGCCAGCGACAGGCCACTCACCACCATCGAGGCGGCGTAGATCATGGTCGAGACGCTGCCGCCGCTTTCGGCGATGAGGTTGGTGGTGAACGGCACGAGGCCGACAGTCAAAAGGAAGAGCATGTTGATCCACATCAGCCGGCCGTCGGTGCGGACGATGTGGTTGAACTTGGCGCGGTGCGACAGCCAGAAATTGGCGATGACGTAAAAGCTCAGCAAATAGGCGAGCAGCCGGGGCCACAGCGCCACCAGCGCCGCCCAGAGCTCGGCGTCGGAATACGCGCCGAAGCCCTCGGGCAGGCGGATATCGAGCACCAGCAGCGTGATGGCGACGGCAATCACGCCATCGGACAGCGCCAGCAGGCGCGCATTCGGATTTTCGTCATCGCCCATGCCGCCTTGGTAAAACAGCGTTCGCCAGTTTGCAACGGCGACGCTGGGTGGCGCGGTCAGTCAGCGTGCCATTTGCTGAGGCCAAGCAGCTTCTCGCCCAGCGGGGTGAGCCTGGCCGTGGTGGCGTGCTGCTTTTCCCAGCCACGCGGATCGCCGGGGAAGGCGTCGCGACGCGGATGCTCGAGGTGGCGCCACATGTGGATGCGCTCGGCCCGCTCGCGCTCGTCGTCCTCGTTGGCCGGGAACATCGAGATGTATTGCGCCATGCGCACGCGGTCGGCGGAATGGTTGGGGCGGACCCCGTGGGCGAGCAGGGTATTGAAGATCATCAGGTCGCCCGGCTCCATCTCGATATTGGTGATGGAAAAGCCGCTCCAGTCGGGATGCATCGGATCGCGATCGGCCGGCTGCGTCTTCACCCAGCTCTCGAAATCGCGGAACAGTTCGGGGATGCACTGGAAGCCGCCGATGTCGCCGTCCTGCCGCACGAGGCTCAGCACGCCCTGCACGCCGATCGGCAGCGGCCGCAGCGAGGTGTCGGAATCCCAGTGGATGAAGCCGTTCTGGTTGGGGCCCTTTACCTGTTTGGGCGGATTGAGGTTGGCGCGGTCGACGGTGACCCACAGTTCCTCCATGTCCCAGATGTCGACGAACGCGTCGTAGACGCGCTGCACCATGCGGTTGTCCCACAGATATTGGTGGTTGTAGATCTCCACCATGCCGGTGCCGTTGAGCTCCTTCATGATGTGGTCGCGCCGCTGCGGGGCGTACCAGGTGGAGGGATCGGTGGGATCCTTCTCCTCAAACTCCCAGAGCAGGGCCTTCAGCCGCTCGACATTGTCCGCGGGCACCGCATTGCGCACAATCACATAGCCATTCTGCTGCCAGAAGGCGAAGTCCGCCTTCGACAGCACCCTGAGCGGCAAGGTCTTCCGGATATCCTTGAGCTGGGTGGCGACCCTGGTCGAGGTCTGGTGCGAATCGCGCCGCGTCGCCGGCCCCATGCCCTGCGCCGTGCCCTGCGGCCGCGCCGCCGAAATCGTGTCTGCCGTTGCCATCGATACCCTCCATCTGCTCCTCCCGCACGGGGGACTGCGCCTGTCGATGCAGCGACACTAGCGGCCGGCGGCCGGCGATGTTGCCGTGGACTGGCGAGGACTGATACTATTCTGGCGTGTTACAGCACGGATCGGCCGGATGAAGCCTTATCGGGAGACGGTGCAGCGCCTGCCGGGCACCTCGTGGGCGTGGCTCGACCGCCGGCTCGAGGGCGGCATCCCGTTCCAGTGGCACCACCATCCCGAATTCGAGCTGACGCTGACGCTCAACTCGCGCGGACAGCGCTTCATCGCCGACAGCATCAGCCCCTATGACGACGGCGACCTGGTGCTGATCGGACCGAACCTGCCCCACACCTGGGCCAGCCGCGACCGCGTCCGTGCCGGCCCCCATGTCGCGCAGGTGATGTGGTTCCACCCGGACTGGGCGGCGGCGCTGGCGGCGGCACTGATCGAGTTCCGGCCGGTGACGGCGCTGCTGCAGCGGGCTGGCCGGGCCCTCAGCTTTTCGCCACGGGTCGCCGCCGCGGCGCGAC